>JAISHW010000012.1 GCA_031262365.1 Lentimicrobiaceae bacterium | reverse complement strand
TCAACGAGTTCTGCTACAAATTTAATAGACGATATTTCGGCGAATGCCTGTTTGATAGACTGATGGTGGCTGCCGTCAGCTACAAAAATCAATTTAGGTATAACCGCGGATAATCATATAAAATTTTTATTTTTAAAAACCAACCTCTTGTTATAGTAGTTACTTCAACAGCTTACAACACGCCATACGGGCACAAACAGGTTGACAAAATTATGCAGGACTATTTAATACCGGCAGTAACAAAATGACAGAAGGAAAAACGACGTATAGCGTACCTGTCTTGGTTCTGGTGGGATTTTTTGCACTAATGTTTATTAAAAGCGATACTGTTCAACACAGCACTACCGCCTGATAGAAGCACTTCGCCCCGCATTGCACCAAGACCTTGTTGGGTGCTGTGCTTTTTTTCTGTCAGTAGTTTATAGTCTGCTTTTGAAACGAACAAGTCGCCTTCAACGCTGTCTAATTTTTGTTTAATTGCTTTTATTGCTTCGTCCGATTGGTCAATGCCAATCCATTGTCTGCCGTTTGTTTGTGCGGCTTTTAATGTTGTTCCCGAACCTGCGAAACAGTCCAAAATAATACTGTTTTCGTTAGACGAAGTTTTTATAATTAAGTCCAACAAGTCGGGATTTTTTTCTGTCGGGTAGACAGGATATTGTGGGTCTTTAAATTCCCAAATATCTTGCATACGTTTTCCTTCTTGTTGGTCAAAAAATATTTTCTTGCGTGGATTTCCGTTGTCGCTCCACTCAATTAAACCTTCCTTATCCCATTGTTCTAAAACTTCAACGTTGCTTCTCCAATGTCTGCCTTTGGGTGGCAAAATTCCTTTGAATGCTTTTGATGTATTTCCGTTTTGCGTTTCGCCCGGTGCGTGAAGCGGAATTGTTGTATATCGTCTGCCGTCTTTTTCAGTTTTAGGAAACAGTTTTATTTTGTCTTCTTCAGTGTAAGGCGTTTTTGGTTCGTTCCAAATTAAATTATCTGATTTGGAGTAAAACAAAATCAAATCTTTGATATTTCCGTAGCCTTTTCGTGCAAAGTTTTTTGGATTGCATTTTACTCTTGTGATGTCATTTCTGAAATTTTCAATTCCGAAAATTTCGTCCATTATAATTTTTACATAATGCCCGATTTTGTAATCAATGTGCAAGTAAATTGAACCCTTATCAGAAAGCAACATTTTGAGCAACACCAAACGTTCTCGAATAAACTCAATAAAATCAAAACCTTTCAGTGTGTCAGAATAAGCAACGTTTCCGTTTTTTGAATTACTGATTGTGCTTGCTCTTCCGTTTGTAATTGTGAAAGTATTGTTTGTCGCAAATGGTGGGTCAATGTAAATTAAATCAACTTTGCCCGCCAAGTTGTGTTTGGTGATAAGTTGTTTTAATGCAGTTAGATTGTTTGAATGAATAAGTAAATTCGGATTACAACTATCATTTACTTGCACCAATTCAACATCGGGAATATTTTCAAATATTTCCTGCTCCGATTTTTTATTTGGATAGTGTAGCTGCATAGAATTTAGATTTACTCACAATGTTTTTTATTTTTTCATTTGTGTTCGTGATTTTCGCTTCGCTACAATTGATATAAAAATTCACGCAGCACTAAACTGCTCATTATGTTAAGGTCTTTGTACGTTGTAGTGATGTCTTTATACATCTTGTTATTTCCTTTGATGTATAAAACTCCGTCAAGAATTGCAATCTTAACTGCTTTTACATTTTTTGCTTGAACAGTGCTAATTGCATCATTGAATTGTGCGTTTTGATGTCCGCCAAAATCAGTCAAAAACTTGGCTTCGCCAATTACATATTTTCCATTAAAACGACCTATAAAATCAAGACCTTTGGTGTGCTTGTAATTTAGTTCTTCTGCGGCGAAGTCCATTAATTGCTTGTCGCTACCATTGAGAATTGCGTCTTTTTTGTTCTTGGTAAATTCGTCAAGTGAAACAGGTTGAATACCTAACGCTTTACTATTTGTCCAACGTCTGAAAAACGGACCAATTTGTCTGTTGGTTTCTTTTGGTTCGCTACAACGTTCAAAAATTTTGTCCAACCCCATTTCGTAGAGTCGTCCGCAAATTCTGTTTATGGTTTTAGGATTTCGTTCAATAGCCGAAGCATCGCGTTTTAAGTAAGCAATGTAGCTATCTTTTATCGGAAACAATTCAAGTTTCAGCAATTCACGAATTAGAATATCGTTATTTTTCTTTTTAAAGGCTTTTTCAATGTTCGTCCAACGGTCTTTATCAATATCTCTAATTCCTTCGGGAATGGTCGGATACACCTGAAATAAGTCGTCCAAGTAGCTTCTTTGATTTGCGTATTCTATGCTCAGTTCCGTCCAATAATTCATAATTCTCTTCCTTTTCTACTTGCGAAGTTAGAATAAATTTCGTTCACCGTATCGTTTTATTGATAACTGTTTGGTCGTCCCATAGCATTGCGTCCAACACGGGTTATGGGTAGTAATAAAGTCCCATTACCTATTTTTCACCGTACAACAATAATAAAAAAAGCTACCGTTTGGTAGCTTTTTGTTTTGTTATTCTTCTTTCTTTTTCTGCGTGCGTATCAACTCGGGAAGTTGACGTAAAGCAGCCAATTCGCGCCATTTTTTACGTACATCTTCGGCAGGTACACCGAAATATGTTCTACCGGCTTCCAATGTTTTATCAACACCCGAAGTTGCCAATACCACGGCACCTTTTCCGATAACAAGATCTTTATTTACAGCCACACGACCCCATAAAATCACGTCGTCTTCGATATGCGTTACACCTGCAATTGCTGCATGTGAGCCAATCAGACAGTTTTTTCCGATGTAGGTATCGTGTCCAACTTGGCAATGATTATCCATTTTTGTTCCTTGATCGATAATTGTATCGCCCGTAACGCCGCGATCGATAGTGCACAAAGCTCCAATTTCGACATTATCTTTAATGATGACATTACCGCATGAAACAAATTTTTTGTATCCTTCGGGTCGACGTTGGAAATAATAGGCATCTGCGCCTAATACGCTGTTAGCATGAATCACCACATTGTTGCCAATAATGCAGTGGTCGTAAATGCTTACATTGGAATGAATCAAACAGTTTTTTCCAATTTGCACATGATTTCCGATAAAACTTCCGGGCTGAATAACAGTGCCCTCTCCTATTGTTGCTGTCGGACTGATATTTTGTATAGCCGGCTCGAACGGACGAAATCGGTTAATCAGGCTGATGAATGCATCGAAAGGTTTTTCGTGAAACAGCAATGCTTTTCCCTCTGGACGTTCAACTTTTTTGTTGATGATAACCGTCGTAGCTTTCGAGTTCAGTGCTTTGTCATAATATTTCGGATGATCGACAAATGTAATATCGCCAGGTTCAACCATGTGGATTTCGTTCAAGCCACTAACCAAAAAATCCGGATCGCCTTCAAAAGTAGCATCTATCATTGCGGCTACTTCCGATAATTTAAGCGGTTTTGTAAACTTCATAACAGTTGTAATCTAAACGTTATTCTCTTACTCTTTCGGAGTAGCTTCCATCACGGGTATCGACTTTAATTTTGTCGCCAATATTAATGAACAATGGCACTTTGATAACAGCATTCGTTTCGAGTGTTGCATCTTTCATGGCATTTGTGGCGGTATTTCCTTTTTCACCCGGTTCAGTATAGGTTACTTCAAGTGTCACTGTGGCAGGCAATTCACATGTTAGAACTGTATCGGTTTCGGTGTGATACATAATTTCGGCAATATTACCTTCTTTCAAGAATTGCGGCGCGTTGATTAAGTCTTTTTCAATTTCTAATTGTTCGAATGTTTCGGCATTCATAAAAAAATAATTCTGTCCATCGTTGTATAAATATTGCATTGGACGACGTTCGACACGTTGCACATTGATTTTTACCCCTGCCGTAAACGTATTCGGCAAAATTTTTCCTGTTTTAAGGTTTCTGAGTCGTGTACGAACAAAAGCTGGTCCTTTGCCCGGTTTTACATGCTGAAACTCAACAATTGAGTATAAATCTCCGTTAAATTCAATAATTAATCCATTTCTAAAATCAGCAGTAGTAGCCATAAATATTTTTTTAAATTTATATAAGGTCGCAAATTTACAAATTTGAGCGCAAACAGGAAAGATTTCTGTGTAATTGATTGTCGACAATCGGTTTTTTCACACAAAAACAATATCTGTAATGATGGCTTCTTTCGCTGCTTGATTTAGGTTTTTAAGCAATAAGTTTTTCGAATAAAGTAATTCGTTGCGTAAAATATCGGAATCTAATTTAACATATAATATCCCTTTTTCGATGCGCAAATTGACAGTATGCGCCTGAATCACTGGTCCAACAACAACTTCCCACGACTTGATGGCATTTGTTTCGTTCAAACGCGATTCGAGTTTGTACAGTTGTACAAATTGACGAATAACATGCGAAAGTGTTTGTTCTTTTTCCGATCTCATGAGTCAAAATTACACCATTTTATTGGTCTAACGACCTTATTTTTCCGTTCGAAACTTCAAAAATTTTGTGGTTAATGGCTGTTCCTACAAAAAGCTGTTCGATGCGTTCGCGTTGCGTGTCGGTGATGAATACTTGTCCGAAATAGTTGTCGCCAACGAGTTGTACTAAGCGTGCTACACGTTGATCATCGAGTTTGTCGAAAATATCGTCTAACAACAAAATTGGTTTATAGTTTAGTTTTTCAAATGTGTAATCAAATTGTGCCAAACGAAGTGCTAACAAAAATGATTTTTGTTGTCCTTGTGATCCGTATTTTTTCAACGGATAATCGTTCAACAAAAACAAAAAATCGTCTTTATGAATTCCTACATTCGTGTAGCAATTAGTACGGTCTCTATACAAACTTTGCCGAAACAATTCGCTCAAAGGTTCGTCTTTCAGGTGCGATTCATACTGAATTGTTATTTTTTCGGTACCTCCCGAAAGTATTTCGTAATACTTTTGAAAAAGCGGCTTATAGCACTCTAAAAAATCGATGCGTGTGCGATAAATAGGTGCCGACAGTGCCATCAACTTTTCGTCCCACAAAGCCAATAATTCGGAGTCGTAATAGTTGTTTTCGGCAAATTGCTTGAGTTGCGAATTGCGTTGCAACAGCGTTTTGTTGTATTGCAACAACGTATCGAGATAATTTGCATCGAATTGCGAAATCATGCCATCGATAAATTTGCGGCGCAATTCGCTGCCGTCGTTGATCAAATCGCGGTCGTAAGGCGAAATCATTACCAACGGAATTTTTCCGATATGATCGGCTAAACGCGTGTATTCTTTTTTGTTCATTCGAAACGATTTCTTGCCTTCTTTTTTTTGCACACAGCTTACTTGATTTTTTTCATTTTCAAGATGTTGGTATGTTCCATGAATGGAAAAGAAATCGGCTTCGTGTCGAATATTTTGCCGGTCAACCGATGTAAAATAGCTTTTGCAAAACGATAAATAATAAACCGCATCAAGCAAGTTTGTTTTGCCGGCACCATTGAGTCCGATAAAGCAGTTGATTTTGTCCGAAAAAGCAATTTTGGCTTCGGTATAACTTTTAAAATTTGAGAGTTTTAGCTGTTGCAGGTGCATTATGCAAATACTTCCCTATTTCAAAAAATTATCAAGATTGGTCGAAATGCTAATGTAATTCGGCGATCCGACAGCGTGATAAGTCGAACGTGCGTAGTTGATATGGAATTTCGAAACACGGATTCCGACTCCCCACGAAAAACCGACCATTCCTGATTTGTCGGGCATTTTCATTTCTTGGCGGCGTTTGTAGTTGTAGCTTCCGCGCAACACAATATTTTTTCCGATATAAAATTCGCCTCCGAAAATAAAGTGACGCATCAAGTTGTCGCCAAATTTTTCGATGCCCGAGTCTTCATTTGTTTTGCCTGTCATCGGATCGTAATTCGAGTCTAAATCAAGCGGATCGTTATATCTCAAATCCCATTTCTGGATGTTGTCGAACACGATGCTGAACAAAAACGGCACATGGTCTAATTTTTTGGCTACGCCGGCTTGCATACTGAATGGCAATGCGCTTCCGTCGCCCGAAATATGCGCTTTGAGTTCGACTCCGATATTTCGAGCTGCAAGCGTAAACATCCAGCCGGTTTCCGAATGATAGCTTCCTGCCACATCGACCGCTAAAGCGAACGATCCATACGAATCGTATTGTGTTCCAATAAGTTTGAAGTTTGCCCCGATACTGAAACGTGCGTCTAATTGACGTCCCCAACCGATTATCACATTATAATTCGACATATTAAATGTTCCGGTAACATTTCCGGCTTCGTCGGTTTGATCGGTTGTTCCAAAGTTTTGATATTGAACTGTTGCCAAGAAATTTCCGATTTTTTCAAACGAACGTGCATATTGTGCTGAAGCAAAATTAATACCGACAAAATAATCGACATACGAAAGTGAGATGTTGTTGTGCATTGCGTGATTGATCAATGAAGGATTGAATACACCCAGATTTATGTCCGAATCGTCAATAGCAAGCATCGTACCGCCTAAGGCTGCTACACGAGGCGAGAAATTTGCATCGAGAAACGAATATGTTCCTCTATGTTGTTGTGCAAAAAGCGTTGTATCAGTCAATAACAATGCTATTGCCAAAAAGAGAGTCAATCGTATTTTCACAGGCATTTTAGTTTATGTAAGATAAGAATCGTTTTGTAAAGAAACGAATTTTTTGCTTGTTTAGTACACGCTTTCATTTATTAAAGCAGATTTTTCTTTGTATAAATCATTTTTCGATTTTGTTATGACTTTAACAACTCGATCACGGCGATTTTTCAATGAGTCCTCTGCCTGTTTTCACGATTTTATCTTCGCGCCTCAATTGTTGTATAAGCTTGTCTAACACGCCGTTAACAAAAATTTTACTTTTATGAGTGCTGTAATATTTCGACAAATCGATGTATTCGTTCATCGTTACTTTGACCGGAATTGATGGGAAGTTTAATAATTCGGTCAATGCCATTTTCAAAATGATCAGGTCGACGGATGCAATACGGTCTTTTTCCCAGTTTGAAGTTGTCGAGACAATCATCGAAGCATATTCTGCATCATTCAGCAATGTAAAGCGAAACAAGCGTTTGACAAAAAGTTGGTCTTCGTTTATTTCGTCGTTTTCGGTTTTTAAAAGTGTTGGAAGCAGTGCCAGAGCATCGAAATTTTCGTCCATTTCTTTGAAAAACTTGATCAACAAGTACGATATTAGGTGGTAATCATCGACGAAATACATGCTTTTTTCTTCGTAAAAGAACTGGAGCAGTTCGAAATCAGCAAAATATTTTTCAATCAGATGGATCAGAAATTTTTTGTCGTTCGCAAAATCGTCCTTTTCTGTACTCATGTACTTTTGATATTCAACCGTTTCGCGAATTTGATTGTAATATTTCCGAATCATTTCGGTTTCGCCCGACCAATTAATTTTGTAGGTGTTTTCGAATCGCTGAAACGATTTGTTGTTGCTGAGAGCCTCCAACACGCGATTTTTGACAAAACGCATGTTCGGATGTAAATCTTCGACTGTTGGCAAATGTTTTTGTTTATTTTCTTCGATTCGGTTTTCAGCAAAACGTGTCAGTTCGACTAAAAACGAAAGCTGCCAAATAAAAAGTTCGTATAACTTATTGATACTAAGCAATAGTTGTTTCTCGCCTTGGTCAAGTTGGTTATTTCCCGATTGGTAATAAGCATACAATGCTTGCAACACTTTGACTCTTAAGTATCTTCTATTGAGCATAATGAAAATGAAATGAACGTAAAAATTTCGGCAAAAGTACGAAAAAAGGCAAGGTATCAAAGCCTTTTGTGTCGAAAAATCGATTTGAAGAAAATCCCGACATCTTTCCACACTGTGTAATCGCGAGCATAAAGCAAGTTGATTTTGTTACACATTTCAACATCAAGGTTTTGATTGTTTGAAAGCAGACTTGCCGGATTGTAAACACCTTTACGAATTGCCGGCAATTTCGTATTTCCTTCTTTTTCGCTACCACAATAGCCGATCCATGTTTTTTTAGCAAATAAAACTAAAAAACTGTTTTTTAAGAAGTTAAATGGTTTCCAAACAAAAAACAGCAACAAAGGCAACAATAAAATACTCAGCAGCGAAGCTGTAAAATCAAAAAGTCGCTTGTTTCGGCGGTTTTCGTGTGTGTCAATTGCCTTAATATCAATCGTGTACAAATCACCGCGTGTATTAATCGAATTGCTTCCGATGATCGAAAGACTGTCTTCGGGAGCGATTTTGTAATCGACATTGGCATTGTGCCAATCGACCATTTTATCGATAATTACTTGATGCGACACGTCTTTCGAACAAAAAATTACTTCGTTGATGTCATAAATCGTAATGATGTCGGGAACTTGACGCAATGTACCAATAAATTCGTTTTCAGAATGTTGTAATTCCTTTGAATTTACAAGACCGATAAATTCGGGTTTTATCGCCGTGCTTCGTAATAAATCGGCGACACGCTTCGATTCTTCTGACGAACCGATAACCAAGAAACGTTTTTTTTGGTTGTTTCCCAACACAAAACCATTTGCTTTCAGCAGATAACCGATAAAACGATTTAATGTTATGGCGAGCGACATCCAAAGTGTTCCCAAAAGAATAACGGCACGTGAAAAACGGAATGTTTCGGGCAGCAAAGCATAAAGCACCAAAATCAGTACGCTGCCAATTCCAACGCCTTGCAAAGCTTTCGGAATGCGATACGGCTTATCGTAGCCACCACTGAAATAAATTGATGACAACCAAACCACTAAATATATCGGAAGCAATACGCTGACAAACAAAAACGGATAATCGCCGCCTTCGCGGTAAATTGTAATGCTTCCCCAATAATCCTGAATCAGGTACAAGCCGCCAAAACCAAGCAGTGCATCAAAAAAGGGCAGTGCTATTTTTTTGAAAAAACGTGCCAATAGAGCCAAAAAAGCCCTGAAATAAATCGCGATGTTAATCAGAAACGAGAATGTCGAAGCACTTTTTTTGCTAAAATGTTTTTTGGCGAAAATAATCATCGCATTGTAAAACACAAATACGTAATTCACACTGCTTTTTTTTGTGCTTTCGCCTTTGTAATGAATGATACGTGTTTTCGGAAAATAATAATTTTTAAAGCCTGCTAATGTAATTCGGTACGATAAGTCGATATCTTCGCCGTACATAAAAAAGTCTTCATCGAGCAAGCCGATTTTATCTAAAACCGAACGGCGCATCAGCATGAACGCTCCCGCCAAAATATCAATTTGATGAATTTTGTCTTTATCAAGAAAACCAAGATGGTAACGACCAAACCGTTTCGAGCGCGGAAAAAGTTTTGCCAAACCAAATATTTTGTAAAAAGCCGTTATCGGTGTTGGCAAACCGCGTTTCGATTCCGGCAGAAAATCGCCTCGCCCGTCAACCATTTTCACGCCCAAACCGCCTGCATCAGGGGTATTATCCATGAATTCAATCACTTTCGAAAACGTGTCGTCTTCGACAACCGTATCCGGATTGAGTAGCAATACATACGTTCCTTTCGAAATTTTGATTGCCTGATTGTTCGCTTTGCTGAATCCGACATTTTGCCGGTTGGCAATCACGTTTACTTCCGGAAATTTCGCCGCCAACATTTTCAACGAACCATCGACCGAGTTGTTGTCGACAACAAATACCTCGCCTTCAATATTGTTAAGTGCTCTACGGACAGCATACAAGCACTGTTCTAAAAAGTGCTCTACGTTGTAATTGACAATTATAACCGAAAGTTTCACGCGTTAAAGCTTTTCGTGCGCAAAGATACAGATTTTGAATTGTGCGTTTACGGATTCCGTCCTTTCAAATTTCTCATTTGCTGTCGTAATCCAAGCCATCTGGCAAGATGCGTTTTCGTTCAAGATCATAGGCTTCGTTGAAAACGCTTCGTTGCGGATTTTTTTGCTCGTAATCTATAAAATTCATATCCATGACGGCATCAAAAAGATCGTCGTTGATAAAAGGAAGATTTTTGTTTGTTTTCATGATGCTGTATTTTGCCTCGAACAACATTTTATATCGAGGTGAAAGCCAAACAATAAAAGGTATTTCGACATTCGACTTGGGGATAGTTCCCGAATAATCATGACCTACATCGTTATTTTCGTCGTATACATTTTCGCCATGATCGGAAAGGTAAATAGACGACACGATGACGTGTGGATATTTTTCGGAATAATCCGATAAAATCGAAAAGATTGAATCTACTATAAAATCGTTGTATAAAACGGCGTTGTCGTATTTGTCGATTGTTTTTGTTTTTTTGTCGTGTCCTTCGTCGAAAAAAACATATTTTTTCGGATAACGTTTTTCATAAGAAGTATGATTTCCCATGAGGTGTACTACGATAAATTTATACGCTGCCGTATCTTGTAATGCCACCGAAATCGGGCGCAACAATACTTCGTCGTAAGGCGCGTAATACGTGCTTTCGAATGATGAATTCGCTGTGTTGTTGGTGTAATGAACCACATCGAACGTTTGCGCCATGTTATACACTGCGTTATCCCATATTCCGATTGGAAGCTGGTTGGAAAGCCAAAATGTTTTGAATCCGGAGCTGTGAAAAACATCGGTTAAAGAAATACTTTCATTAAATTGCTTTTGATTGTCCAAATTCGACTCGGTAAACATCGATAAAACAGAATTTATTGTGTTGGAATACGCACTGATAACATCTTGATAAACAATAATATCATTTCTTTTTTCTAATTTAGGCGTTGTGTTTCGCCGGTAACCATAAAGCGACATGTGGCTACGATTAGCAGATTCACCTATTATCAAAACAAAAGTTTGGTGCGAATTTCCAAAATCAGGCAAGCGAGCATCTACTTGATTAATTGTTCTTTTTTTTAATTCTTGAAATACCTTATTCTCCTGATAAAAAGAAACAAATGCTCTTACCGTCTGAGGTGTTGCTTTGCGCAAAAAACGACCGTTTACAGCATTTTCAATAAAGAAAACCACGGCTGCTAAGCAAACAGCGATAACGGTATAGTTTGTGTAAACGGTTTTGCGAATGCGAGGCGGATACAACAACGCCAACACAAACAATAAGATATAAGGTAACAACCACAAAAACCGAAATGTGAGTTTTACAGACAAAAATTCGGTCGCTTCGTTAAAATTGGTATTCAGAAAAATGAAGATACTTGAAGCCGTAAGCGGTCCTCGAAGCAATATCCAATGTGTCAATGTGACAAATCCGACTAAAAAAAACAAAACGACTGCCATACGGTACAAATATTTTTTTTCAAAAAGATAGTACGGAAACGTAGCAATTGGAATATAACACAGCCAAATAACCAATTCACGAAAATCATACAAAGACGCGTTGATACAAACAGCAGCTAAATGTACAAACAGTATAAAATTCAGAAAAATCACACTTCCTTTCATCGTATCACAGGTCAAATTATCGCCCTCTTTTTCTTGCTGTCTTACTGTTTTTTTCTTTACCAAAATGAGAAATGAAACCGGCGTTTGCTTTCTTTTTCTGTCCAAATTAGGTAAGCGGCTTCGGCTTGTTGACGCAACATTTCCATGCCGTTGAACGTGGCACAGCCTTTTTCGATACCGCGTTTCAAAAATTCGGTTGTTTCGGGATTGTATATCAAATCGATAAGGCAGTGTTCTTTTGTTAGGTATTCGTATGGAATTGGCGGAAACTCATCGGCATTAGGGTGCATTCCGAGTGGCGTTGTATTGATGATCAGATTGATTTTTTTCATCACGTATTCCGAAAGCATTTCGTATTGTATCTGATGTTGTTTGGGAGGTTTACGACTTACTAAACAGAATTCGATGTCGTGCTTTTGCAACACGTGTTGCACGGCTCTCGAAGCACCTCCGGTGCCTAAAATCAATGCGCGTATTTCGTTTTCTTTAAAGGTTTTTTTTACTTGCCGAAAAAGTTTTTCAAATCCATTGGTATCGGTATTGTATCCTTTCAAAAAGATTGAATCGCCTTCGTTCATTACACAGACTGTATTTACAGCTCCAACCATTTCGGCTGTTTCATCAAGTGCGTCGAGTTGCGCAATGATAGCTGTTTTAAACGGATATGTTACATTGAAGCCTTTCAAACGATGTGCTACTACAATTTCTTTCAGATGATCGATCGAAGGTGTTTCGATTACTTCATAGCGATAAGCTACTTTTTTATTTCGCTCAAAAATTTCACGAAACAACGCAGGAGAATAGGTGTGCTGAAGCGGAAAACCAATCAATCCATATAAACTCATGCTTTTTCTTTGTGTGTTTTAGATGCGATAAATTCAATCACAAATATAATTGAGAAACCGATTATCATTAAAAAAATAGCCCAAAACAGTTGGTTGTCCTGATTTGTCAACGCTTCGAATTGTATCGGACTTATGTTTTTTTCGGTAAGTGGTTTTATAATGCCATCACTATTGGAATATGTTAATACGGTTTCTTTCCAAGGCCAGATTTTGTTTAGCGACCCAAACATAAAACCTGTCAAAGAAGCCAGTGTCAACATTTTAAAATGTTTAAAAAGCCATGAAAGTATGTTAGAGAAAGCGAGGATTCCGATGAGTGCTCCCGTTCCAAAAACCAATATCACGACAATATTTAGTTCTTTTACGGCTTCCAACACAAAGTAATATTGTCCTAACAACACCAAAATGAAACTTCCTGAAATTCCGGGCAAGATCATGGCGCAAATAGCGATTGCTCCGCACAAAAACAGATACCAGTATGAATTTTCGGAGTTTAGGGGAACGTTTGTTGGCGAAGTAACGAAAAAAGCAACAATTGTAAACAGCAAGAAAAAGAGGATTGTTTTCCAATTCCATCGTACATCTTTTCCGACAAAAACTGTTGATGCCAAAATCAGTCCGAAAAAGAACGACCACAGTAAAATAGGGTAATGATCGAGCAAATACGTCATCAGATGCGCCAATGTAAACAAGCTAAGAGCAATACCAGATAGCAAAGAGAGCAAAAAAGCACCATCGATGTTTCTCCAAAATGCTTTGAATTTGCCTTTAAAAAACAGTTTCATATTCGACAGGTTCACACTTTTTATGGCATCTAAAAGTCGTTCGTAAATACCTGTAATGAAAGCGATTGTTCCGCCCGAAACGCCCGGAACCACATCGGCAGCTCCCATAGCAATTCCTTTTAAAAAAGTCAGAATGTATGATTTCATACGTAAATAATTTGTTTTTTAACGGTTGTATGAATTCCGTAAGGAATCATGAATGCCTTTTAATTTTTTTATTCTTGAATAAACTCGCATGATATTTTCATTGCCTTCGGCGTTTTAAGGAACATGCTTCGGTTCATAAAATATCTTTTATTTCTTTTTCTCGTATAAACGACATGATTTCTATTTCTTTAGCCGGAAACAGACTGAGAAAACGCTCAAGAAACGATTCATACCCGAAATAGTCTAACAAAAGTGCTTTTTCGAGTGCCAAAAATGCACTGGTATCATTTTTCATTAAAAAACAGATTCCTGCGGCATAATATAAAAGTGGCGCACTGTCGGGAAAATTCTCGACTGCCAAAACACACCTATCGAAAGCTTCTGTATAGTCATTTTGTTGCAGAAAAAATTCAATGTACTCGATAAAAAATTCTTCCGGTTTATCGCTTTCTTTCATCATTTTTTCAAAATGTTTTTCTGCATCGTCGATCCGATCTGTCTGCAAATAGAGCCTTGTCAACAGCAAGTTGCTGTCCCAATCGGACGGCGACAAATGCAAAGCATGTTCGACATATTTTATTGCTTCTGTTAATTTATCATCTTTTCTGAAAATCAGCGCAATACCGATCCACGGATCAGGAAGCGTGCCATCGGCTTTTATTGCTTTTTTGAAAAAAGTCAGGGCATTCAGCGGATCGTTCATTTTTATGAAACATTTACCGATGCATGCATAACCTTGTGCACGATCGATATTCAAGTCTATCATATCGTTATAAACGCCAATTGCTTCGCGATAACGATTTTGATGTTCGTAAACAAACGCTTTGTGGTAATAGAGGTTTTTATCTTTTTCGTCGATTGCGATGGCAAAATCGAATTTATCAATTGCTTCGTCGAACATGAGTCGCTCGGCATAAAGTTGTCCTAAAAAACTCCAAACTTGTTTATTATATGGATACTTATTGGTTGCTTCTTCAAAAAATTCGCATCCCTCTACCAGCATATTTGTTCGCTCGAAAAAATAAAAAGCATCTTCGTATTGCACTTCAATCTCTTTCGAAAGTGCCAGAGCCTTTTTCAGGTAAAAAAGTGCATGTTCATAGTCGCCCATATTTTCGTACGAACACGACAAAACATAATAAACTTCTTCACATTCAAATACTTCCAGAAGATCTGCGGCTTTTTTGTATTCGGAAATAGCGCGCTTGTATTCCGACATCATAAAAAAGACGTTGCCGCGTGCAAAATAAAAATCAGGATTATCGTGTTGCGATTTTTCGATTGATTGCAACAAATTCATCGCCTTATCGAAATCGCTTTCCACAGCATATTGCCGTGCTTTTTTAATCAATAAATTGTTGTTGTCCGGAAAAAGTGTCAACGCATATTCCAAGGCTAACGCGGCATTTTCGTCGTCGTATTCATCTTGATAGTAATCAATTAACACCTCAAATTCTTCGGCATCGAAATATACAGGACTCCCTTCTTCTATCATCTTCTCAAATCGAGCTGTAAGTAACTCAATCTGAAAATCATCCTCCCAATTGTCTTCACTGAACATACGACTTCTAAAATTAAGTTACAAAATTACTATATTTTTAGCTGTTGCTCAAGACTAAAAACGATTCCTTATCAACAAGCGACAATGAATAACTCGGTTATTCCGGCAACGCCATTGTAGGCAATATATCCACAATACAAACACACAAGAGCATCTGTGTTTTTCTTACTTTTGCATGCTAAAAATTTCATTTTAATGACACTTATCAAATCTATTTCGGGAATACGCGGCACGATTGGTGGCAAAGCCGGTGATGGACTCAGTCCGATTGACATCGTGAAGTTTACAGCGGCTTTTGTTACTTTTATAAAAAATTCGGGAAGCGAATGTCCGAAACTTGTCGTTGGTCGCGATGCACGCACTTCAGGTTTCATGGTCAATCAACACGTATGCGCTACCATTCAAGCGATGGGAGCCAACGTGATCGACATCGGATTGAGTACAACGCCAACCGTCGAAATTGCCATTCCGGCTTTACATGCCGATGGCGGCATTATTATTACGGCAAGTCATAATCCGGCACAATGGAACGCTCTGAAATTGGTGAATAACAAAGGTGAATTTATTTCGGCAGCCGAAGGTGCTTGGCTTTTAGACGTTGCCGAAAAAGAAGCGTTTGAATTTGTTCCGGTTAATAAAATCGGACGTTACGAAGTGCAAGATGGTTGGATTGATCGACATATCGAAATGGTTTTAAAATTGCCTTTAGTCGATAAAAAAGCTATCGCCGAAGCCGATTTTAAAATTGCTGTTGACGCGGTTAATTCTACAGGAGGAATTGCCATTCCGGCTTTGTTGAAAGCACTCGGCGTTCGAAATATCATCGAATTAAATTGCCGTCCTGATGGAAATTTTCAACATAATCCCGAACCGCTTGCCGAAAACTTGACCGAAATCTGTCGGATCGTAAAACACGAACAAGCCGATTTGGGTTTGGTTGTCGATCCTGATGTCGACCGTTTGGCAATTATCGACGAAAACGGCATGATGTTCGGCGAAGAATATACACTTGTTTCGGTTGCCGATTACGTATTATCGCACACACCCGGCAATACCGTTTCAAATCTTTCATCGACACGTGCTTTACGCGATATCACAATTGCTCATGGGCAAAATTATGCTGCTGCTGCTGTTGGCGAAGTGAACGTGGTCGAAAAAATGAAAGCCACAAACGCTGTTATTGGCGGTGAAGGAAATGGTGGCATTATTTACCCCGAATCGCATTACGGACGCGACGCTTTGGTTGGTGTGGCTTTGTTTTTGACCGATTTAGCTCGGAAAAATGTTCCGGTATCGGCACTCAAAAAAAGTTATCCGCTGTATTTCATGTCGAAAAACAAGATTGAACTTGATAAAAACACAGATGTCGATGCGCTTTTAGAAAAAATTGCACAACAGTTTCATAATGAAGAAGTAAACACTGCCGATGGCGTGAAAATCGATTTTGCCGAAGGCTGGGTACATTTACGCAAATCGAACACCGAACCGATTATCCGTATTTATTCGGAAGGAAAAACCGATGCCGAAGCAAAACGCTTAGCCAGTTTTGTTATGCAACTGATTGAATAGTCATTAAAGTTGCCGAAACAAATGTTTTCTTTGCGCTTTCCTATTTTTTTGAAGTTTGTTCCCTACAAAAAGAGCGTTTAGACTAATCTGATTTTTATAGAAATTCTATCGCTTTTTGATGTAAAACTATAAAAATCTGTTAGTTATACCTGCTTTTAGCATCACGTTTGTCCACATCGCCAAGATACATCAAACGACTGTTGTCGAAAAATTACAAGCTGTTGATGATGTGAATAGTGTGGCAAGCGACAAAAGCAGCTGTTTCTGTGCGTAAACGTGCTTTTCCCAAACTTACCGGAACAAATCCTTCTTTGATGGCGAGTTGCACTTCTTCTTTGCTGAAATCGCCTTCAGGTCCGATTAATACAAAACAATTCGAGTCTTTTTTGTACGACGTAGCTAGTGTGTTTTGAATAGATTCGTCGATCCATGCAATGAATTTTTGCCCGTCGAAAGGTTGTTTAATCAATTTCTCGAATGGAACAATATCGTTGATTTGGGGCAATCGCGATTTGATCGATTGTTTAATGGCAGCAATCGCCACTTTTTCGAGCCGATTTATATTAATAGCGCGGCGTTCGGAGTGAAATGATTCGAAAAAAGAAACTGTATCGACACCGATTTCAGTCGCTTTTTCTAAAAACCATTCAATACGGTCGCTATTTTTCGTTGGTGCTAAGCCAATTTGCATGTTGAAATTCCATTTGTCGCCGCCTCTTCGCGGGTTTGTAAGTTCTACAACGGCGTGTTTCGGATGTGTTTCGCATAACACAGCGTCGAAAAGCAATCCCTGACCGTTTGTTACACAAAAAACATCACCAACTTTCATGCGCAATACTTTTACGCAGTGCATCGATTCTTCTTCATTGAGATTGAGTATCCCTTTGTAAGCGTTTGAAATATAAGCTATATGCATCGTTTTTTTTATTAAGAAACCATTAAATTTACATTCTCTCGGGCATTGTAATACCAAGCAATGAAGCGGCGTTGCGGAGCATGTTTGCTGTCATGTTACTGAGTTTGAGTCGGAAGTTTCGCAAATTCGAATCTTCTTCTTTCAAAATGCTGTATTCTTGGTAAAACTGATTGTATTCTTTTGCTAAATCGTAAATGTAATTCGCTACCATAGCAGGGCTGCGATTTTCCGCAGCGGTTTCCAATGCTTTTGGCCACGTGTGTAAGTTTACGATAAGCGATTTTTCTTTAGATGATAAATTCGTCGTCGGAACCGGTTGGCTTATCCAGTCAATCGCGCTTTCCGATGCTTTGCGTAATATCGATCGAATTCGTGCGTGTGTGTATTGCACAAAAGGACCTGTGTTTCCGTTAAAATCAATCGATTCGACAGGGTTGAACAACATGGTTTTTTTGGGGTCGACTTTCAACATGAAGTATTTTAAAGCACCAAGTCCGATCATTTGATACAATTTGAGTGCTTCGTTTTTGTTGAGATGTTGCGTTTTTCCTAACGCTTCCGACATGCTACGTGCTGTTTCAATCATTTCATTCATCAAATCGTCGGCATCAACAACGGTTCCTTCGCGCGATTTCATTTTTCCGTGCGGTAATTCGACCATGCCGTACGAAAGATGTTCGATGGCTTCTGCCCACGAGTAGCCGAGTTTGCGTAAGATGCGTTTGAGTACGTCGAAGTGATAGTTTTGTTCGTTTCCGACGACGTAAATCAATTTATCCGGATTGAATTCTTCGGCACGTAGTTGTGCTGTTCCTAAATCTTGAGTCATGTAAACCGATGTGCCGTCGGCGCGTAACAATAATTTTTCGTCGAGACCTTCATCAGTCAAGTCGCACCAGACTGAACGATCCTCTTTTTGATAGAATACGCCTTTTTTCAAGCCTTCTTCGACTAATTGTTTTCCTAATAGGAATGTTTGTGATTCGTAATATATTTTATCGAAATCAACTCCCAGTTGTTTGTAGGTTACATCAAATCCGTCGTAAACCCAGCTGTTCATCTTTTCCCACAGTGCGCGCACTTCGGTATCTCCGGCTTCCCAAGCACGCAGCATTTCTTGTGCTTCGCGCATCAGCGGAGCATTTTTTGCGGCTTCATCGGCATTGATCCCTGTTGCTATGGCGGCTTCAATTTCTTTTTTGTATTCTTTGTCGAAGCGCACATACATTTCACCCACCAAATGGTCACCCTTTTTGCCGGAAGTTTCCGGAGTTTCGCCATTTCCCCATTTTTGCCAAGCGAGCATGCTTTTGCAAATGTGAATGCCACGATCGTTGACTAAATTGACACGAAATACTTTGTTGCCGTTGGCTTTCAGAATTTCCGAAACGCTCCATCCGAGTAAGTTGTTGCGAATGTGTCCTAAATGCAGAGGTTTATTGGTGTTGGGCGATGAGTATTCGACTACAATGGTTTCTTTGCTTTTGGAGGTGTCGCGACCGAAAAGTTCGATTGCGTTATTTTGTTCAAAAAAATCAAGCCAATAACGGTCAGCAATCAACAAGTTTAAAAATCCCTTTACTACGTTGAACTGCGCGATGAGATCAGATTGCCGCATCATTTCAGTTCCCAATTCTTGAGCCAATTCTTCCGGTTTTTTTGCTGCCAATTTAGTGAACGGAAATACAACAATTGTCATGTCGCCTTCAAATTCGGGACGTGTTTTCTGAAAAGAAATTTGCTGAACGTCAGGTATTTGATTGTAAAGATTTTTAAACGAGTTGATAAATATTTGTTGTAGTTGCGTTTCGAGCATGGATAAGTCTTTATTTGAAGTAGCAAATATAGGAAAAACAAAGGGTACTTTGACTTAAAATCATCGAAATACCCTTGTTAATGTGTCCTAAATGATTCTATTGTTTGTATATGATACTTTTTGTAATCGGATCATTCCATAAAATCATCATTTTCCGGAACGCCTTGTAATCGGCTGGTGCGATTTCATCTTTGAGGATTTTTAGTTCTCGGTCGATGCGAATCGATCCGTTTCGGTAAAGTGTGATTTGGATATGGAGTTCGCCAAATGCTTCTTTCATGTTTATCTCAAAATCTTTTGAAATGCGTTTTGCACCTTCAGGAAGGTTGACGGAATAGGTGTATTTTTCGTTTGTTGTGCCGCATTTCAACGGTTCGATGCGTGTTGTCGGAAGGTTTTCAGGCTTGATTTTGAAAGCACTTTTTGCTTCTGGAATCGTAAATGCATAGTATGCTTCCCCCATAGCATCGCGTGTTATATTTTCGACTTGATAGACAAACTGTAATCCGTTTTCGTTCACTTTTATATTTTCGACTTTGCCTTTCAGGTGTTGGATCAAAGAAGCTGCTTTTGTCTGATTTTCAATCAGATCGAAACAAGGTGTATCTTTTGAATGGATATTGCAATTGAGGATTCCTTTTGCTTTAGCATCTTTGTCAAACGCGATGTTTCCTTCGATATGAATCGTGTTTTCGATCGGATTGATTGTTTGTGCTTTGAACGAATCGACAGTGGCATCTAAAATGTAATAGAAACCTTTTCCGAAGGTGCGTTCGAGCGAAGTCGGATTTTTGGAAACAGCCGACAAAATAAAATCTTGTCCATTGATGACAACGCGTACACCAAACGTTTCGAGATTGTTCAGGCAAGCTATTTTTTCGTTGTGTAGTTTCGCATCTGCAAAAGCCACAGGCGATGCTTGAAATCCGGCTTCGTTGAGTAAAGCAGTCAGTAAAACGGTTTTTTCGATGGCATTGCCGCAATTACTTTGCCATGTTTTTGTTGCCGGAGCAACAACAAAATTGTTGTATTTGAAATTAATCGTATTCAGACGAATGTTGTCGACAACAAAATTACGAATCGCTAAAGCATTGTTCAGCGCAGAAAGTGTGTCGTTGGTGATTTCCGACAACAGTTTTTTACTTTGTGGAAGCGCGTATGTTTTGAAAGCTTCTTGGTCAACGAGTGTAAAATATGCGTGAGCTAAATCTTTGTAAGTTGATAAAAGCAAAATCGGATACAAAGATGCGTTGTTTGGTAAGTAAGATTCGATGGTGCTTTGTTTCAGATTTTCAAATTCCCACGTGTAAGTCGTTCCTTTTGTTTCGGAAATTTTTGGTTTGTTATCGCTATTTAGCAACAAATAATTGATTTTCTTACTTTTAGGAATGTTAATTGAAACTGTGTAAGACGAAATAGGTGCGGATTCAACCAATTCGATTGTTTCCATAAATTCTTTGACGAATTCCGGTTTGGTGCGGATTGTGTAACTAAGTACAATAATGGCGTTGTATTCTAATGCGGTATGTGTGATAATCATTTCACGCATACCGTTGTAGCGTTCGCAATCGGTACACGAAAAAGGTAAGCCGGGATTGAAAGCGTTTTCAGGCGTTTCGATGCGTGATCCGCCGGGGCGTATCGTGTACGACTCGTTAATGATGAGTTGCTGAAATTCAGGATTATAGATGATGAATGTTTCGCCAAAACTGCTGAAAAATGATCGATTTGAGATTAGTTTCAATCGTTTGTAATGCGTAAAATCAACGCTACCATCGTCGTTGACAACGTATTCTTTTCTGATTTCTTCGAAACGTGCATCACTGCCTTTCGGAACGGTTTGTCCGAATAAACTTGTTGTAAAAAGAGCGAATATGCTATATAAGATTATGTGTTTCATGATTTTTGAATTTAATTTTGTTTGAGACCGGATTATTTTTCAAGTATGATAAACGTTTCTGTGAAACTGTTTTGTGCTTTTACAGCATCGCGAAATGCCGACCATTCGTCAGCTTCATAAATTCGCTTTCCAAAATCAGCTTTTTGTTCGAGTGTCAATGTGCGGTTTTTAAGTGTGTATTTTCCGTTATATGTAACCGTTTCGGATTCAACTGTTTTCTCTTCTGGAAGCTGAATGACTTTTGTATATTTAGGTAGTGTAATCGTTTCGTTGATAGTCATCAGACGCGAACAGCGGTCGCGAAAGCCATATATTCTCTTTTCGACATTGGCATCAAGATTCAGATGTCCCATAGCTCTTCTGAATACATTTTGCGTAAGCAACGGCTTGAAAATGATTGCTGTATTCGATACGATGGCATAATTTGGAATCGTGTATTTGTAGGTAATTTTTACGGGTTGTTCGAGGTAACGCAATTCGTCGGTATTTTGAATCGATGTGATTTCTGCTCGCGGATCGATGCGTAATAATTCAAGTTCCAACGCATTTTTCCATTCGCTGTAACGGCTTTTGAAAATACCTCTTATGGCAGCATCTGATTGTCCTTCAGCTGTAACGGTAAGCTCGCCGACAAGTGTTCCGTCAGCTTTTATTTCAGATTTTCCGCTGATGTAAAGATAATGATTTTTCGAAGATGAAACCGGTGTTTCCATCAAGTCGGCACCTTCGGGAAGTCCCATCAAATAACCTTGTTGTTGCTCGGCACTCGACCACAGTTCGCGTACACGCGGAACCCATGTTGGATCTAAAAGTTCGTATTGTCCGTTGCGACGTTGCACAACGGTAACGCTGTGGTTGAATTGATCGGCAGGGATACGATCGATGCGTTCGCCTGCCATTGTCATGGCAGCATAGGCGTTGAATCCTGCTGCACGCAACATGGCGATGAGCAAGCTGGCTTTGTCTTTGCACACGCCACAACGATCGGTAAAATTCATTTTGGCATTGTGAAGTGTGAATCCTTCGCCTTCGCCCATCGAGATGCCCGAATAACGCATTTCGTCGGCAACCCAGTGTGTGAGAATGCTGATTGAATCCAATTCGTTTTTAGCCGGTTTAAGTAGCTGGTTGACTTTGGTTTGTACTTCGGGTGTTGGATCGAAACTGCCGTAATCTTCGTTTACATTATAAAACCACAACGATTTGGCTTCCCAGTCGGGACTTGTAGAAAGCAATAATTTTGGCGCAATGTCGCTCATGGCAAGCGTGTTGCGCGGAACAGAAATCGGCATGATATTTTTCTTCGAAAAAGTGTAAATCATTCGATCGTTTTTAGCATCAGGGACGACGCTTGTCGTCAGTTCGCCGTTATAAATGCTGTATTGCATTTCTTTCGATTTAAGTATACTGACACGATACACTTTTTCCAATATAGGTTGCGACGACCAAAAAGGAACGATGTCGTAAAAATGGCCACGCATTGGCGGAATGTATTGCGAATCGTCGTCGGTCTGTAGCAGTGCGTAGGTATAACCTTTGCGGTAAAATTCTACTTCAACGGCATCACCGGGTTCGAGATGTCCGACTTCGACCATTTTCTGGCTGGCTCCCCAGTAAATAGCTCTTGCAGGAGCCACATAATCGCAAACAGGATTCGTAATCACTTCGGATTTACCATCGTTGCGATGTACGATAACTTTACGAATTTCGACATAAGCCGACAACGGATCGTAGTTGATTTTTACAACACTATTGTTCGATGCCCCTTTGTATGTGAGTACTTTTGTTAGTGTGTGGATGTTTACATGACATAAACCATTGTCTTCCATATAGGAATAGGTGCTGTCGAAAATGGTTACTTGGTCGTAACCGGAAAATGTTTTCGAGTCGCCTGCTTTTGCGATCAGTTCGCTAATGTTTTGCGAGAACGCAAAAAACGGCAAGACAAAAAAGAAAAGAAGTAGTGATTTTTTTTTCATGTTAAATCTGAGTATAATTTGTTATTCAATAGATTATGTTTTTTATGTATCCAATCGATCTCTCTCGTAGCGTTCGAAACGGTATGAAAAATCAACCGTAGGGTCATCGTCAATCACTTCCAAATCCATAAGTTCCCAGTCATCGAGATTGAATGGCGGGAAAAAAGTGTCGCCTTCGAATTCTTTGTCAAGATAAGTAATATACAGATAATCAGCAATTTCTATAAATTGCTCGTAAACGGTGCCGCCTCCGATGATGAAGATTTTGTTTTCGTTTGTCGTTTTTTCGAACAATTCGTTGATCGATGCAACAACTTCGGTGTTTTCGGGCACTTGTTCGAGATGTTCCGAAAGAATAATATTGCGGCGGTTTGGCAATGCACCTTTTGGCAACGATTCGAATGTTTTTCGTCCCATAACAACCGTATGTCCGGTAGTGCTATTTTTAAAATGTTTCAGATCATTTGCTAAATGGCAAAGCAATTGTCCGTTTTTACCGATGGCGCGGTTTTTTGCCATTGCAACGATGAGTGCTATTTTAGTGTTCGACATATATATTTTTTTGATGTTAAACAGCAATTGCACCTTTAATGTGTGGATGCGGATCGTATCCTTCGAGTCGAAAATCGTCGTATGTGAAATCAAAAATAGCTGTTATATCCGTATTTAAAATCATTTTTGGAAGTTTTCGTATTTCACGACTTAATTGCAGTTTTACCTGATCGATATGATTTATATAAATGTGTGCATCGCCAAATGTCAGAATAAAATCACCTGCTTTCAGATTGCACACTTGTGCCATCATCAGTGTAAGCAGGGCATACGAAGCAATATTGAACGGCACGCCGATAAATGTGTCGGCACTGCGTTGGTACATCTGACACGAAAGTTTGCCGTTTGCTACATAAAACTGAAACCAAGCATGGCAAGGTGGAAGTACGGCTTTTCCTTCGGCAATATTTTGCGTAAACGATTTTTTCGGATCGGGCAAAACGGAAGGATTCCAAGCGGCAATGATATGGCGGCGACTGTCGGGATTTTGTTTTAAACTTTCGATAACTCCCGAAATCTGATCGATTCCTTCACCGTTCCAATTACGCCATTGTGCGCCGTAAACAGGTCCTAAATTACCATTTTCATCTGCCCATTCGTCCCAAATTGTTACGTTGTTTTCATGTAAATATCGAATATTGGTGTCGCCCTTTAAAAACCAAAGTAGCTCGTAAATGATCGATCGAAGGTGTAGTTTTTTTGTTGTAAGTAGCGGAAAACCTTCATTCAAATCGAAACGCATCTGATGTCCGAAAATGCTGAGTGTTCCGGTTCCTGTCCGATCGCCTTTCGGAGTTCCTTCGTCTAAAATTCGTTGAAGCAGTTCGTGGTATTGTTTCATTTTTATTCCAATAGCAAAAAATACGATTGTTATTTTCTTTTAATAGAGTGCTTAAATTTCAATACGGCAAAGTTTAGCTCTATTGTTGTTTCGGTATCGGTTGTTTTGAGGTCATCGCCTAAAATATTGGCAATTATTTCGCCACCTTTTTCCATCAGCGATTTTTGTTTAAATTCTTCTGGTGTTTCGCTTAGTTCGGC
Source organism: Lentimicrobiaceae bacterium (assembly GCA_031262365.1). Taxonomy (GTDB): domain Bacteria; phylum Bacteroidota; class Bacteroidia; order Bacteroidales; family F082; genus JAISHW01. Next base: position 6,744 of record JAISHW010000012.1, on the reverse strand, counting down.
TATCGTGCGAGAAAGTTCTCTTATTTTTGCAAAGGTTTCTACAATAGCGATTGTAGTTTCGGTGGCTTGCGAGCTTTTCAATATGGTAGCCAACATGTAAAGCCCTTTTTCGGTGAAGGCTTTGGGCATCTTGCGAACGCCGCCCCAACTTGAAGTCGAAATTTTCGACTTCAAGTTTTCCCATTCTTTTTCATCTAAAGAAAGAATGTATCCTTCAGGAAATTTATCCAAATTGTTCTTAACTGCTTCATTTACTCTTTTGGTTTCTACCCCGTACAAAGCAGCCACATCGCTGTCCAATATTCCTTTTTTACCACGAATAGTAATAATTTTTTCGTTTACGGATTCAAATGTTATAAGGCTCATTGGAGTTTTGAATTAATAATGAATACATATTTATTTGGATTTTTTATATGTTTTTCTGAAAAACACATATTTTATCCTAAGAGCATTCCTACGATTGTTGCCGACATGCACGAAGCCAGTGTGCCGGTTATTAAAGCTAAGAAACCGAGTTTTGTTAATGTTTCGCGTTGGTTTGGTGCTAAAATACTGATGCCGCCAATTTGAATTCCGATGGAGCTAATGTTGGCAAAACCACAAAGCAGGAATGTTGCCATGACAATTGATTTTTCGTATAATAAAACACCTGCAGTTTTCATGACTGCCAATGATTCGTAGGCTACAAATTCGTTGATGATGATTTTCGATCCAAGCAATCCGCCGATATTTACGATATCGGAATTTGGAACGCCCATCAGCCAAGCTATTGGCGTACAAATAATTCCGACAATGAACTGAAAATCAAGTTTTGTCCATTTCCCATCTGAAAGATTGGCTATTACATCGTTCAATCCTGTATAATTTCCGATAATTCCACCTAAAATGTAATCGATCATGGCTACCATTGCGATGAAAACTAAGAGCATACCACCAACGTTTACAGCTACTTTAACGCCTTCTGCCGTGCCATTTGAAATGGCATCGAGCAGGTTGCTTCCGACAGAGTTTTTGTCAACTTTGATGTCGGAATCGATTTCTTCTGTTTGCGGATAAATAATTTTGGCAATCACGATAACACCCGGTGCCGCCATTACGGAAGCTGAAATCAAGTATTTGGCAAACAAAATTTGTTGTTGCGGATCGCCACCACCAAGCAATCCGATGTAAGCTGTGAGTACAGCACCTGCTATTGTTGCCATTCCGGCACTCATGACCAAAAGAATTTCCGATTTGTTCATTTTAGGCAGATAACGTTTCGCTAAAAGCGGTGCTTCAGTTTGTCCGAGAAAAATGTTTCCGGCAACGGTAAGCCCTTCTGCTCCTGAAATACGAAATGCTTTTTTGAGTAGCCAAGCAATTCCGACTACTACTACTTGAATAATGTTCAGATAATAAAGCAAACTTGTTAGTGCCGAGAAAAATACAATTGTTGGTAATACTTGAAAAACAAATATATATCCTGTTTTATTCAAATCGACTAACGGACCAAACAAAAAAATGGTTCCCTCTTTGGTGAAGTCCATGATTTTTACAAAAATCTTACCGATAACTTCAAAAAAATCTTGAATAAAAGGAATGTATAGCACGCCAATAGCAAGAAAAATTTGGATTCCCAGTCCGATAGCAACAACTTTCCATTTGATAGCTTTCCGATTTCGACTGAAAGCAAAAGCGATCAATAGTAACGAGAACATTCCGACAAAGCCTCTAAAAATGGTGTTTAACGAAATGCCGGTGCTTGGTATCGGTTCGGAAATCGAAGTGGTTTCAATTATCGATTCGGTTTCGGCAACCATTTCTATTGTTTGGCTTGCGACTTCGATCGTTTCGATGCTGTCTTGAGCTGTGGCTAATTTTGTGAAAACAAATAAGATACATGATAAAAGTATCAGTTTGATTGTAATGTGTTTCATACAACTATGTTTTTTGTAAAATTAATTTCTAACGATTAGAACAAATATTTTTTTCGTTTTTCGATTTCTTTGTGCAATTCTGAAGCTTTGTCATAGTCTTCTTCTTCGATAGCCTGTTGTAACATCGTTTCAAGTTCTTCTAATAAGAAAACGCGGAAATCGTCTTTTTCTGCAAATTCTTTTTTTTCTTTTTTTTCTTCGGAAAATAAGGAAAGGTCGGAAAATGCGTCAAATGGGATTGCAAAATCGTCTTCTTCATCACGGTTTTCTTCATCTGGAAAAATAATTCCAACTTCTTGTAAAATAGATTCGTAAGTGTATATCGGACATTCGAAACGCAACGCGAGTGCTATGGCATCGGAAGTGCGCGAGTCGAACTCGAAACGTTCGCCATTTGTTTCGAAAACTAGGATCGAATAAAAAATTCCGTCTTTAAATTTGTTGATGATTACTTCGACTAAATCGAGTCCGAATACAAGACCTACTTTTTTAAAAAGGTCGTGTGTCAATGGTCGTTGCGCTTGCGTTTGTTCCAATACAACTGCTATCGATTGCGCTTCAAGGCTTCCGATAACAATAGGAATTCGGCGATTTTGATCGGCATCGCTCAAAACAAGAATACACACATTGTTGGTAGCATGCCGATACGACAATCCGACAATATCGAGCTTTATTTTTTTCATCAAAAAATAATACTAATTCTAGCGCACTAAGTTAGTTATTATTTACTGTTCGAGAAACACAAAAATGTTATTTTTTGTTTAAAAAATTGACATACAGTTGTTTAAAAAGATAACAGACCGAATTTTTTAATTTTAATTTGTTTATAGCTCCAATAAAGTGTGAAAGTATGCAAAAAATAAGAGGCAGATTTTCTATATTTGCATCTTGTTGCAAACGATTGCACTTTGAAGGTGCCGTCTTTTATCGGATGAAATCGTGATGAGAATTTAATTTTTAAGAGAATAAATATTTAAAATCAGTTACTATGAATTATGTTATTTACTGTGTGTTAGGAGCGTCGGTATTGGCGTTGGCGTTTGCTTTTCTTTTCTTTAAACAAATGATGAAAGAAAGTGAAGGAACCGATTTGATGAAAAAAATTGCGTTACATGTACGTCAAGGTGCAATGGCTTATTTGAAACAACAATACAAAGTTGTTACCATTGTGTTTGTTGTGTTGGCAATTATTTTTGGCGTTATGGCTTATTTCGGTTTGCAAAATAATTGGGTGCCTTTTGCATTTCTTACTGGAGGTTTTTTCTCGGGTTTAGCGGGCTTTTTCGGAATGAAAACAGCAACCTATGCTTCGGCACGCACGGCTAATGCTGCAAAAAACTCGCTCAACAGCGGTCTTAAAGTTGCATTTCGTTCGGGAGCTGTTATGGGATTGGTTGTAGTTGGTTTGGCTTTGCTCGACATTGCTTTGTGGTATTTAATTTTAGATCATTTTGTGGCGGAAGAAGGCGGACATAAACTGATTTTCATTACAACAACCATGTTGACATTCGGTATGGGCGCATCGACACAAGCATTGTTTGCACGTGTGGGTGGAGGTATTTATACCAAAGCAGCCGATGTTGGTGCCGATTTAGTTGGAAAAGTAGAAGCCGGAATTCCGGAAGACGATCCGCGTAATCCGGCAACAATAGCCGATAACGTTGGCGACAATGTTGGCGATGTAGCTGGTATGGGAGCCGATCTTTACGAATCGTATGCCGGTTCGATTTTAGCAACAGCGGCACTTGGAGCTTCAGCATTTTTATATAGAGGGGTCGAATGGCAACAAAAAGCAATTTTTGCACCGATGATTATTGCCGCAATAGGCGTGTTGCTTTCTATAATAGGTATTTATTTGGTGCGCACGAAAGAAAATGCAACCATGAAACAATTGCTTTCGGCATTAGGAAAAGGAGTCAATATCAGTTCGTTTTTAATTGCCATTGCAACATTTGCTATTCTGTATTTTCTTGGATTTGAAAACTGGCTTGGAATTTCGTTCTCAGTAATTTGCGGTCTCGTTGCCGGAATAATCATTGGTCAAGGAACAGAATATTATACATCACATACATACAAACCAACACAAAAAGTTGCTGAAAGCTCGAAAACAGGTCCTGCAACAGTCATTATTTCAGGCTTAGGATTGGGAATGATTTCTACGGCTATTCCGGTTATAACAATTGGTGCCGCAATTATTTTAGCCTATCTCTGTGCCATCGGATTTGACGTAGAAAATTTCTTATCGGCTCAAAATTTAAGTCTTGGCTTATACGGAATCGGAATTGCAGCAGTAGGAATGCTTTCGACACTTGGAATTACATTGGCAACTGATGCTTATGGTCCGATTGCCGATAATGCAGGCGGAAATGCCGAAATGAGTCATTTAGGACCCGAAGTACGCAAACGTACCGATGCGCTTGACGCATTAGGAAACACAACAGCAGCAACAGGAAAAGGTTTTGCAATTGGTTCGGCTGCGCTGACAGCTTTGGCACTTTTAGCTTCTTATGTTGAAGAAATAAAAATTGCTTTGATGCGTGTTGTCGAAACATCGGCTGATGGTCTTGTAAAAGTAGGATCGGAGCTATTAAATAAAGTTCAAGTAATGGAAGCCGGATTTATGGACTATATGTATTATTACGATGTAACGCTAATGAATCCTAAAGTATTGGTTGGCGTATTTTTAGGCGCAATGATGGCGTTTTTGTTCTGTGGACTTACGATGAATGCCGTAGGTCGTGCAGCTCAAAATATGGTAAACGAAGTACGTCGCCAATTCCGTGAAATTACCGGAATTATGGAAGGAAAAGCCGAACCGGATTATGCCCGTTGTGTCGAAATTTCGACCAAAGGCGCACAACGCGAAATGTTGTTTCCTTCGATTTTGGCTATTGTAGCACCTGTAATTGTGGGTGTTATTTTTGGAGTAGCCGGTGTGATGGGATTGCTGATTGGTGGATTAGCTTGCGGATTTGTACTGGCAATTTTTATGGCAAATTCGGGCGGCGCGTGGGACAACGCAAAAAAATACGTTGAAGAAGGAAACTTTGGCGGAAAAGGTTCTGAAAATCACAAAGCAACAGTTGTCGGCGACACCGTTGGCGACCCGTTTAAAGATACTTCGGGTCCTTCGTTAAATATCCTGATTAAACTGATGACAATGGTTTCTATTGTTATGGCAGGCTTGACTATCGTTTGCGATCTTTTGTAGAGAAACAAAAAAATAATTGCGAAAGAGCATACTTTTCGGAGTGTGCTCTTTTTTGTTTTTTTAACCGAAATCCGATTACAAAAAAGCGAAAGAGACTGTTTCTCTTTTTCATTAATAAGTTTCCATTTATGGAAATATTTATTATCTTTGTGGTGTTAATTTTGTTGCAATGGAATTGAAGCAGAGATTTAAGGTCGTGTTGTACCGCGAGGCAGATGCGTTTCTGCGCCGCATCGACCCCAAAGCAAGCCTAAAAATCAAAGACAACATATACAAGGCTTCGCTCTGCCTCGATCCTGTGTTGCTCAAAAAGCTGACAGGCGATATATGGGAGTTTCGAACGTTATATTCCGGTAAACAGTATCGTATGCTTGCTTTTTGGGATAAGCGTGACGGCGGCAACACCCTTGTTATCGCCACGCACGGCTTTATCAAGAAAGTGAGCAAGGTGCCACAACGTGAGATAAACAAAGCCAACGAAATAATGAAAATGTACTTTAATAGATAAGATGCCATGGAAAACAGAGATTTTATTCCCTTCGAGGAGGTAATGGACGAGACTTTCGGCAAAGCCGGAACTCCTTCCCGCGATGAGTACGACACAGGAGTCGAATTGTGGTTAGTAGGCCAGAAAATTAAGGAGATTCGCGAGAGCAAAAAACTCACCCAAGACGATTTGGGTAAACTCATAGGGGTACAGAAAGCACAAATATCCAAGATAGAAAACGGCAAGAACCTCACCGTGGCCACCATATTGAAAGTATTCCGCGCTCTGGGTGTGGATGCAAAAATCCATATCGAAGCCACGGGGCTTTCACTGGCTATGAGTTGATGTTCGTTCGATTGCATTATGCTTCCTTTGATATAATAAGGTGCGCTATGCGTACTCGACGACTACTGTCTTATCCTAAAATAGATTTACTCTTTTTATCCATTTTTACTTTTTTTTGCGTAGACCTATTTTAGGACAAGACAGACGCTCATCAAGAGATTTTGTTTTTATAATCTCTCTGTGATGACTAAACCCTACCCTCATAAAAGCATCTATATCTTCGGGAGGCAAATCGGCAGATAATGTCTGCCGAATTACAACGCCTTTATTATCCGTTTTAAAATCAACTATCTGTAAATCGGCAGTTGGCATCTGCCGATTGTCTTATCCTAAAATAGGTTTGCACAAAAAGTAAACTTATTTCAAAAATAAAATTCATCAACCGCTGTCCTCTTTACGGCAAGAAGCCAATATCAGTAAAAAACGTAAGAGATAACGATAAAAAACACCGTTTCGCTTATTTTTATAGGGGACTTCAAAACTAATTTTGGGAGTCGCCATCCGTCCATTATTTCGATTATCTTAGATAGACTGCAAAAAATAATATTTACTTTATTTGCAATTAGCAGAATATTTATATATTTGCTGTTGTATTGAAATAAAATTATCAATACAACACTTCATTCAATCACATGAACGTTGTAATAAATTTTAATAAAATTACATTTTTAGCGCAAAATATTTTGACGTTAAAAATACTTTGTTTCCCCCCCCCCCATTTGTCTATAACGGGGGGATACTCAGTATGTTTCGCAAGGGGTGTATTGGTTGTTGCAGGTGTTTCG
>JAISHW010000112.1 GCA_031262365.1 Lentimicrobiaceae bacterium | reverse complement strand
AACGAGTTCTGCTACAAATTTAATAGACGATATTTCGGCGAATGCCTGTTTGATAGACTGATGGTGGCTGCCGTCAGCTACAAAAATCAATTTAGGTATAACGGCGGATAATCATTAATTTTTTTATTTGTGAATAAACTCGCATGATATTTTCATTGCCTTCGGCGTTTAAGGAACATGCTTCGTTTCATTTTCTTTTTCATGGGCACCTCTAAAAATTCATTTTTCTCTTTTTTGATTTTTTTACAAAGCCGAAGTGCATTAAAACTCTGTAAAAAATCGATCCAAAGTAAGTCTATTTTTTTTGTTTTTTAGCCCCCCCCTTTTTTTAATAACAAAAGTATATCTGGATTTTCATTCAAACCGCCGATACACACGTTCGTTGATGTGTTCGATGCGAATTTCGTGTGCGTCCATTTTCCAATTTTTTATGGGTGTCATGTATGATTTTCCATAAAGTTCTTCCAACCATTTTTCGGCATTTGAAGGGAACCACATCGGCGTATTTAAAAACATGCGTTTTTCAAATGAATCGGCTGTAAGCAAGCGTTTTACAGTCGGGAAACCATCTGTTTTATTGGCTTCTTCTTTCGATTTTGTTTCGTGCCGATCGAACAAATAACAATAAAAATTAGGATTTTGTTTGTAAAGATAAAAAATATCCAAGCGTACACCTTTATAATCGTAAGCTTCTTCAGTAATGCGATTGCCGTTTTTCAGATACGATTGCTGGTAATAGCGAAATCCGTGTGCTTTCATAATTTCAATCATATTTTCAGGACGGTCTTCTATCAACATGCCCACATCTAAATCATTATCGTATGGGATGAATCCTTTTTCGCGAATGGCACCAAGTAATGTTCCAAAAATCAAAAAAATTGGTTTTTCAATTTCCAACGCAACTTTTGCTACTTGTGTCAATGTTTCAGTGCCGTATTTTCGAAAACTTTTTCGCATACGCTTGTCGATCCAACGTGTATAGATGTTCGAAAAAGGCTTGAAAAATCCGATCTTATGTAATATTTTAACGGCAACTGTTTTCATTTTCGATCAATTTGAGTCGTAAAAAATAAAATCTTCGATGGCATGCACCAGACGTTTTTCTTTAGGCGGAATTTTCATGTAATCGCCATAAATACTTTTCAGATAGCCATCAGGATTTGCCGGTCCTTGAAACGTATATTGCTCAAAAACAATTGATTTTACTGGAATTGTATCTTCAATTTTTGTGTAATAATCGCAAGGAGCACCGCATACCGGCACTAAATATTTTTTTGGCAACATGGCGGAAAGCAAGCAATAAACAGATTTCACAAGATATGCAAACGGAAAACTAAGCAATCCTATCGCGTATTGCAATTTGCTGTTGGTTTGACGGCGCACACGTTTGTACGATCGGCGGTAAAAATAATCGACAAAACGTTTTCCTTTTTTGAAAAAAGTTCGTTGCATCGGGAAAATATCGATTGAAATTCCCAATTCTTCGATGCTCCACATATTTGTTTTCACACGCGAATTTCTGTCGCGCACTTTTCCATAGTTGTAATGAAATCGTTTTGTTAGCTTTGGATCTTGAACAACAAGATGTTGCGGCAATTCTTTTTGTAAAATCGGCATCATTTTTTTGTAGTCGGATTTCATCAGAGCAATGTCCAAATCATCGTCCCAAGGTATAAAACCACCATGTCGTACGGCTCCCAAACAACTGCCATAAGCGATCCAATACGGAATGTTGTGGCGCGTACATATCGCATCTACTTCAACCAGAATTTCAAGCATTCTGAGTTGCGCTTTTCGAAGTTTTGTTCCTTCGCTGTTGTAGTGCGACAAATCTTCTGTCATTCTAAATTATTTTTTGACGGCGATAACACGAATAAAAGTTTCATTTTCGCCGTTAAAAGGTGCAAAATCTTTTTCTTCTGCAGCGTATTCAATCTGAAAGCCAACACGTTTCAAATCTTCGCAAAAACGGTCAAAATTCAAAAAACGACGGTAATGATTGTTGAAAATGAATGCGTCAGGTTCGCCAACAACAGCATCACCTTTTTGATAAATTTCATTTTTTTGTCCTCTCACTTCGATGCAAAAACGACCATTAGCATTTAAGTTTTTATAAGTCCAAGCCAACACATCAGCTTCTTGCTTGGCTGTAATCGAATGTAAAGTGAAACGTGAGTATGCAATATCAAACTGCTGATTTTCAGATAAACAAGTAAAGTCAGCTACTAAAAAATTCAGATTTTTGACTTTCTGATAGCGTGTTACTAAGAATTTTATTTCGTTTTCGCATTGGTCGATCGCAAGCACGTTATAGTTTTCATTTGCAAAAAAAACGGCATCTCGTGCGTTTCCACAACCAAATTCGATCAATTTTTTTCCAATTGATTTTACATTTTCAGCAACAAAACGCGCAAACAACGATGGTTTTAACTCTGCATTTTGTTTGGCATAAAATGTTTCCCAATAATTCCTGTCTGTCATTAATTTATTTCGTTTTTCTTTAATAATCCTTTTGTAACATAAGCGCGAAATCGGAGTAATTTCCAGCCTTTTTGCGGCTGTAAAATGATTGTATAGCCCACTAAAAGTGCCATTGTAAAAATCCATTTTAAGACCTCTTGAAACAATCTTCCAATGTATTTTCTTTTCGAAACGGCTAATGTGCGTGTTTTTTCGCTAAAACCAATCGAAACACTCAATTTTTTAAAGAATGTTTCCGAAAAGCGTGATTCCGGAATATAATGATATATAACGGCTTTCGGAACATAATAGAACGCTAATTCTTTTTTTCGGAAACGGTCGAACATATCTTTTTCTTCAGATCCCATTAATCCGCCACCCTTTCGTCCCAAATCGGTATTGAAAAGTCCGAATATTTCGAAAGCTTCTTTTTTGTATGCCGCGTTTCCTCCTCCCGGATAAGTACCTTTTTTAAACGGTTTGATTTTGTTTCCATGGTCAAGAGCCCCGCCTAAAAGTGTGCGCATTATTTTCGACATCCATTTTGGTTCTTTACCCTCAAACACCGGAATTACTTTTCCGCCCGCAGCTATCATATCAGGATGTTCTTCAAAAACGTGTTCGTATTCATTCAAAAAACCAGCCTGAGCTTCGGCATCGTCATCAATGTAAATAATGATTTCGCCTTTGCTTTCGACAATTCCTCTGTTGCGCGCAAAAGAAAGTCCTTGTTGTGTTTCGATGTGATACTGAAAATTCACGTGTGGATAATCGTTCCGAAATTTCAAACACAAGGCTTCGGTGTTATCCGTACTATTGTTGTTGATAAGCACTATTTCGTACAATTCGACAGGATATTCTTGCTCTGCAATGCTTTTTAAAACATTGTAGATGTATTTGTCGCGATTATATGTGCAAATAACGATGCTAATCATGTTTGGAAAACTTTATTCTTCGCTGTTGGTCAATTGCTTAGTTTGTTTTCTTTTTCGAATTTCCAACACTGTGAAAACAACCAACAAAAGCAACAATAAAGATGAACTTATCAAAGCGATTGTTTGTCCGACCGACCACACCTTGGGTTCGTACTTCATCTCGATTTGAAATTCGCCGGCAGGAAGCATCGCCGCCCGCAGAAAATAATTGGCACGAAGCAACGGGTGCGATTCGCCGTTTAAGGTTAAATTCCAACCTTTTTGGGTCCAAATTTCGGAGAAAACAACCAACGATGGCGTTTCAGATTGGTAACTGTATGTGAGATGATTCGGTTTGTAATCCGTCATGGTAATTGTAGCAATTGTCGAATCGCTTAACGACGAAAGTTGCGACTCAAACTCTTTGTTAATCACTGCTACATGGCGCAAATCGGCATCATACAAAGTTTCTATTTCTTGGTTTGGCGTGTCGACCAAACGAATTTGTTGCACAGCCCAAGCGTTTCCAAAACGATAACGATTTTCGATTGGCACCGATTCGGGCGAATAAATAAAGTATTTTGTATTTAAAGCGTTGATTATCTGTGTTTTTTCAAGTGTGTTAGGTAGCGTTCCTGAACGAAGCGCATTGCGAAGCATATCAATTTCGGAAGTTAAATAATAATCGATAATATCTTGATAACGTTGTAGTTTCGCTCCGTGATAACCGCCTACCGATTTATGAAAATACGATGTGCTGGCATCGTTAAATACATTTTTAGTCAAATCAAGCACACGAAAATCAAGTGTTTTATCGCTTAAAATTGTTTCATCTGCTTTTGTAGCTGCAAAAGGTGTATCGTAGCGACGTTTTGGAATAAAATTGTTGTCATTCAAATAACGTAACGCAATCGGAACCAAATCGCATAATAGCAACAAAACCAGACCTGCCGTAAACCAGTTTTGTTTTATTTTTTTCATTCCCAAAAGCAGCAATCCAAATGCTCCGATAACGATAAATAAGAAACTCCGCATGGCATCAGCTCTGAAAATAGCGATACGAACAGTTTCTAATTGACTAATAATAAAATTAATATCGTTTCTGTTTGCCGGATTTTGAGTTATTATCCGATTAAACTGACTTGATTCGTACGCACTCAAGAAATTGAAAAACGTTGTTGGCGTGATGTAAAACAACAACGTAATTCCGGCAGTTGCACCTAATGCAATATAAAAAGCGACACGTTTCGATTTTTCACGGAACCAATTTGGTGTTTTATACAATTCCATGATCCCTATAAAAGCTAACAGCGGAATGCAAAATTCAGCGATGACTAATGTCATCGAAACGGCTCTGAATTTGTTGTAAAGCGGCACATAATCGAGGAAAAAATCGGTGAACGGCATCCAGTTTTTCCCCCAACTCAACAAAATCGAAAGTATGGTTGCCGAAAGCAAAATCCATTTCCATCTTCCCTTGACAATCAATGCGGCAAAAATGAACATAAACACCACAAACGCTCCTACATACACAGGACCGCTCGTGCCGGGCTGGTCGCCCCAATAAGTGTTTTGCTGTCCAAGCATGCTTCGAACTTGCGGATCCATGTTTTTCATCGCTTCGTGTCTTTCACCCAATATGGTGCTTTCGCCTCCTTTCGCGTTTGGAATCATCAAACTCCACGTTTCGCCGATTCCATAACTCCACTGCGTAATATAATCGCGATCTAAACCACTTGTCTGATTTTCGACATCTTTCGTCAAAATCGGTTTGCCACGCATGCTTTCCTTTCCATAATCATAAGTAGCGTATAATGCTGTTGAATAAGTCATTATACCAAGTAATGCTGCTATAAGCAATACGCCTGTGGCTTTAAAAAAGTTCCGTAATGTTTTGAAACGAACCGCATCAAAGAATTGAAAAATTCCCAATATCACAACTATAATCAGCAAATAATATGTGATTTGCAAGTGATTTGCTTGTATTTGGAGTGCCAAAGTTAGTGCTGTAAGCAATCCTCCCCATAAATATTTTCCGCGATACGTCAGTACAATTCCGGCTATCACAGGTGCCATATAACCGATGGCATACGCTTTTGTGGCATGTCCGGCTCCCAAAATAATCAGAAAATACGACGAAAATGCAAAAGCAATGGCACCAGCCATGCTCAGCCACACATCGACTTTGAGTACGAGTAAAAAAATGAAAAATCCGAGCAAATAAATGAAAAATGCGTTTGCAGGATAAGGAAATCCCAACGTAACGACTTTTTTCACGTATTGAATCAGGTTATTGGTATAATACACCGAAATTTGCCAAGCCGGCATACCGCCAAACATGGAGTTTGTCCACAAAACTTCTTTACCGGTTTGCTCGCGAAAGTCAGCAATTTCTTTCGACATTCCTTTGTACATCTCAATATCGTGCTGTTTGAGACGTTTTCCTTCGAGCAACGGATTGAAATAAGCAAAGGTGATACAAATAAAAGAAAGTATTGCCGTTGCGATAGCAATCGTGCGTTTCCAATCAATGTTGTTGTTCAGCATCATGATTCAGGATTTGATTCGTTAATATCTTCAAAATCGACATATTCGCCGATGTTGGAATTTGCTTTTGGTTTTTCTTTCGGAACATAATCAATATGCACATTGTCATCGGTTTGTGCTGTATTATTACTATCGTATTGATTTGCTTGTCGGTTAAATTGTTCGCCCATTCTGCGTTGCAAATTTTTTACATAATGCGCAACAAGCCACGGAACGACGTATTTAAAAAATAATCGAAATAGATAGTAAATGACTATAAACCAAAAGAATACAAATAAAAACTTTTCCATCTAAGGAATTTAACGATAAGTTGATGATAAAAGTGCGAATTTACACTTTTTTCTTTCAGCGAATAGCTTTTGAAATTGTTACTTTTGAAGTAAAACTAAAGAGAAAAGCAAATCGATGCTTGTGAAAAAAAAGAAACAGAAAGCAATAATTTACTTATTACCTTCTGTTTAAACCTTAAATAAATTATAGAAACAGCTCTAACGATTAATATTCATCAGATACAGTAAGTTTTTTTCTGCCTTTTGCACGACGCGCTTTCAATACACGACGACCGTTAGCAGTTGCCATTCTTTCTCTGAAACCGTGTTTATTTTTGCGTTTCCTGTTCGAAGGTTGATATGTACGTTTCATTTTTCTAAAAAATTTTCAGTCCGACAAATATTCCAAAATTGCTTTGAGTTATAAAACTCACTTTTGGGAGTGCAAAGGTAATAATCTTTTTTTTTATTCCAATAGGTCTTTTAAAAAAATCATTTCGTAATGAAAAAGCCCTTCGAAAAGGGCTTTCACACACGACTATTTTATCCTTTAGCCGGAATAAATTTCAATGTTTCGACCAAGAAATCCCAGAAAAGTTGAACTGTGTCGATTTTTAGTTTCTCGTCCGGCGAGTGCGGATGACGCAAAGTGGGACCAAATGAAATCATGTCCCAATTCGGGTATTTTGCACCCAAAATGCCACATTCCAATCCGGCGTGAATAACCATGATTTTCGGCACACGACCGTATTTGTTGTTATACACTTCTTTCATCGTTTTCAAAATCGGCGAATCGATATTCGGTTTCCAACCCGGATAATCACCTGACGATTCGGAAGTTGCACTTGCATCGGTAAATACTTTTCTGATTTGTGCTGCCAATTTTTCTTTTGAAGCATCGACCAAGCTCCGTTGCAATGAAGCTATTTGAATTTTATCGCCTTCCGATTTTACAATTGCCAAATTCGAAGATGTTTCGACAACGCCTTCAAAATCAGTAGACATGGCAATAACGCCGTTCGGGCATTTTGCAATAGCTTCGTATAAAGCATCTTGCGATGCTGTCGATAGCATTTTTTTCGGTAATTCGGATTTTGTCAGTACCAACTGAAAATCAGGTTCGATTTTGCCAAATTCTTCTTTAACAATCGTTGTGTATTCCATTGCAAAAGCATTGAAATCTTCTTCTTTTTCGGTCGGAAGTACCACCGTAGCAAACGATTCGCGCGGAATGGCGTTGCGCAAGCTCCCGCCGTTGATGTCTGACAAATGAACACCGAATTTCTCGGCTGTCATTAATAATAATGTGTTCATCAATTTGTTGGCGTTTGCTCTTCCCAAAATAATATCAATTCCCGAGTGTCCGCCTTTAAGACCTTTTATTGCAATGCGATAAGCCACATAATTTGATGGGACAACTTCTTTCGAAACGATAAATTCGGCTGTTGTGTCAACACCTCCGGCACAACCGACATAAAGTTCGCCTTCGTCTTCCGAATCTAAATTTAACAAAATATCGCCTTTCAACAAACCGGGTTCCAACTCGTTAGCACCGGTCATTCCGGTTTCTTCGTCGACAGTAAGCAAAACTTCAATTGGTCCGTGCTCAATATCAGTTGCTTGCAAAACAGCCATTGCAGCAGCTACACCAACGCCGTTATCAGCTCCAAGTGTTGTTCCTTTCGCTTTAAGCCAGCCATCTTCGACGTATGTTTCGATTGGGTCTTTTTCGAAATCGTGTTTTGTATCTTCATTTTTTTGTGGCACCATATCAATATGTGCTTGTAACACAACGCCCATTCGGTCTTCAAATCCGGGCGTAGCAGGTTTGCGAATAATCACATTGCCTACCTTATCGACGATGGTTTCTAAGCCTAAGTTTTCGCCAAATTCTTTTAAAAAGGCAATCATTTTTGCTTCTTTTTTCGAAGGGTGTGGAATTTGTGTCAGGCTATAAAAGTTTTCAAAAACATTTTTAGGGTCTAAATCATGAATCGTTTTCATACGTAAATATTTTTATTTGTGATTAATTAACGAATTTTGAGGCATAAAAGTACGTTTTTTTTCATTCAATTGAAGTCTTTTCCCGAAATGCCTGTCATTGTCTTACTTAGACATTTATACATGCTTTGATTTTTTCGAAAAATTGGCTCTATAACAAGCAAATGAATTTGTACTTTTGTTTTTTGTTTCTTATCTAAAGTGAAAAAATACTGCGGTCGTCATTTTGTTTTCTTTTGTTTTGTCGCATTGCTATTGGCATCGTGTACGGCAAAACGCTATGTTCCTAAAGGGAAATATCTCGTTCGAAAAAACAGCATTCATATTGAATCGGAAAAAGATGTCGAATTTTCGAAATCGGATTTGAGCAGTTACGCACCGCAACGTCCGAATAAAAGTTTTTTGGGAACACGTTTTTCGTTGTGGACTTATTATGTTACCGAAAAACGTACCGACAAAAAATTCTGGAAATGGATAAACGAAACCATTGGAACTGAACCTGTTTACGCAGATAAAGAAACAACTCAAAGCGGTGCTGCTCAAATGGAACGATACCTGAATAACATTGGTTATTTTCATTCAAAAGTAAAAGGATCCATTGAAACAAAAAAAATAACAGCCGATATTATTTACCGCATTAACCCGAAAATTCCTTACCGAATTTCTGAATTTAAGTACACTATTTACGACACCATAGTCGAAAGTTATGTCAATGAAATAAAAGGAAATTCGAAAATCCGCATTGGTGCTATTTACAACGCTTACTTGATGGATGATGAACGAACTGCAATTACAGAACATCTGAAAAACAACGGTTATTATTTTTTCACGCGCGACTATATTTATTTCGAAGTCGACAGTAGTCATCAAAACCACACCTTAAAAATCAATTTGATAATCGACAATGCAAAAGAGCAAAAAAGTGGCAAGCGTGTGCCTCACAAACGTTATTTCATCAACAGAGTCAATGTTTTTCCGAATTACAACGCTTTGTTTGTTACCGAAAAAATCACCGATTCGGGATACTTACAAATAAAAAAAGGGAAACAACTACACGAACTTTATTTTTACTCAATTGGCGACCCGCGTATACGCAAACAAACATTCAGTCAGACCGTTTTAATCAAAAATGGCGAACCTTTTAGTCAAAATCGTGTCAGTCAGACATACCGTACGCTCGGAAATTATCGTATTTACAATTCGGTAAATATCGACTTCGACACCATACCATCGGTTCGCATCGACAGCAACAACGTGCAACATTTGCTCAATTGCAACATCATGCTTTATCGCGCCAAAGTACACGACCATATCGAACAAATCGAAGGGACAAACTCGGGCGGTGATTTAGGAATCAGAGGAAGTTTTACGTATGGAAACAAAAATATTTTCCGCGGAGGCGAAGTTTTTCGCATCCGTATAAAAGGCGGTATCGAAGCGCAAAAAATATGGAATGTGATGGGACAAAATGATCAAAGATATTCGATGTTTAATACGACCGAACTTGGCATTGATGCAAGCGTTTTATTTCCACGATTCTTGAGCCCGATCCCGTTACGCAATTTCAGGCGCGAATACCAACCAAAAACAAACCTAACTATCGGCTACAATGCGCAAACACGCTCGCATTATTCGCGCACTATTTTGGCTATGCAATTTGGTTACGACTGGATGGCTTCAAGCACAATTCAACATATTTTTTCACCTTTTTCTTTGAATTCAGTAAAAGTAAATCCATCAGACGAATTTCGAAAAATCTTAGACGAAGAAACCAATATTCGTGTTAAAGACCAATATACAAACCACTTGCTATTAAGTCTGAATTATTCGTTTATATTTAACAATCAGAATATCAATAAGTTGAAAGACTTTTTCTATTTTAGAGCCAACATCGAAACATCGGGTAATGCAATGTCGTTATTCAACAGTGCGATGAAAAAAAACGATGATTATTTCGAACTTTTCGGCATTCGCTACGCGCAATTTGTTCGCACTGATTTCGATTTTCGATACTACCACTTGATTGCACGCGAAAATTGGTTTGTGATTCGAACTTTTTTCGGTATCGGAATGCCTTACGGAAACTCAAAAGATATGCCTTTCGAACGCAGTTTTTATGCAGGAGGTTCAAACGGTATGCGCGGTTGGCGTTTTCGAGAGCTCGGTCCCGGAAGTTTCAACGGTAGCATCAATACCGAACGTATCGGCGATATTCAAATAGAATTCAATGCAGAATATCGTTTTCCGATTTACGGCTTTATCAAAGGTGCTTTATTTGTTGATGTTGGAAATATTTGGACAAAAAATGACAATTCCTATTTACCCGGCGGCAAGTTCGAGTTCAACTCGTTTTACAAAGAGTTAGCTATGGATGTAGGTTTAGGATTCCGCTTTGATTTTTCGTTTTTCATCTTCCGCATCGATGCCGCAGCTCCAATACGCAATCCCGAATTTCCGGAAAACAACCGATGGATCGCCGACAAATTAAAACCAAATGATATCGTTTGGAATTTCGGTATCGGATATCCTTTTTAACGCACGAAATGAACCGTACACAACTGTTTCGGCTGTTACTTTCAGCATTCGAATACGAGGCGACAAAAGACCAGCAAACCGTTTTGTCGCATCTGGCAGCTTTTCTGCTTTCAGAAAAAGAAAATCCGACTTACCTTTTGAAAGGATATGCCGGAACCGGAAAAACGTCGTTAGTTGCTTCGCTCGTCAAAACACTTCCACAAATCAACATGCGTTATGTACTGCTTGCACCTACCGGACGTGCCGCGAAGGTTTTAGCCAATTACACACAAAAACCGGCTTCGACCATTCACCGCAAACTATACCGACACACAACTTCGACTGACGGAAGTTTGAAAGTGAGCCGCATGCCTAACAAACACAAAAACACGGTTTTTATCATTGATGAAGTTTCGATGATTAGTGATGCGATGTCGGAAAACAATTACACCACTTACGACAGCTTGCTCAACGATTTGATTTCGTATGTTTTCAGTGGCGAAAACTGCCGCTTGCTACTCATCGGCGACAACGCACAATTACCGCCCGTAGGACTTTCGGAAAGTCCGGCTTTGGATATTAAAACCTTGAAAAACGCTTTTGTGCTCACTGCCGCGAGTTTCGAAATGACGGAAGTGATGCGTCAAGCCGGAACTTCGGGAATTTTGTGCAATGCAACAAAATTACGCACGATCTTAAAAGAAACACTTTCTGAAAACACATTTCATTTCTCGCTCGACAATTTTAGCGACATCAGCAAAGTAACTTCCGACACGTTCGAAGACCTATTGCACCAAGCTTTCGGAAACCGCGACATCACCGAATCGGTCATTATTTGCCGTTCGAACAAACGCGCCAACGCCTTCAACCAAGCCATCAGAAGTCGTATTTTGTTTAAAGAAGAAGTCGTCGAATCGGGCGATTTGCTGATGGTGGTCAAAAACAACTATTTTTGGCTTGAAACCGATGACGACTCAAGTGGTTTTATCGCTAACGGAGACATTATTGAACTACTGAAAATCAATCGAATAGAAGAATTATACGGATTTCAATTTGCCGATGCTGAGATTCGATTAGTCGATTATTCCGATGAAAAACAGCTTTCAGTCAAAATCATTCTCGATACTTTAACATCGGAAACCGCCGCTTTATCAGAAAGCGACAATAGGCGACTTTTCGGTGCAATTGAAGAAGATTACAGTGATATTCCGAACAAGCGCAAACGTTACGAAAAAATCAAAACAAATCCGTATTTCAATGCTTTGCAAGTGAAATTTGCCTACGCACTTACCTGCCATAAAACACAAGGCGGACAATGGTCTAAAGTTTTTGTCGATGGTGGCATGAATCCCGAGTTATTTACTAATCAAGCCTCGATACGTTGGCTTTACACCGCTCTGACACGCGCTACCGAAAACGTGTATTTGGTCAATTTTCCCGATTCATGCTTCGCACAAAACACGCCACAAGCCGATTCGTTCTAAACTGCCACAAGGAACGTATAACCTAAATTTCTAAAATGAATGTTTACCACGTTCATCTTTCGGGAGGACACGTATCCTATTGCATAATTTGATGCTTTTTTTGGCTACTGTGCCACAAAAACGTCGATGAAAATAACTTCTTGATGGTAATTTACGAGAGAAATTGTT
>JAISHW010000028.1 GCA_031262365.1 Lentimicrobiaceae bacterium | reverse complement strand
CCTATCCGACCGCTGGGTTTATAGTTCGTTGTTCTTGACATAAGATACCGTTTTATTGTAGGCAAATATACAACTTATATCGCTAATATGCAAGTAGTTAATTATTAGAAGTGCCCATATCTAAATAACTCCACTAAGGTACATAATTTTTGGTATAAGATACAAAAGCGAGGCTATTTTTGTCCATTATACCGAAAAACGTATTTGAATGGTTATTGGAAAAATAAAAAACCTGCAAAAAGGATCAGGTTTTTTATTTAAGAGCACCTCTAATAATAATTATTCGCTTTACTGAATCTTCAATTTCAGCTCCTCGCGCTTCAATAATTCCTAATTCGCTGAAATACTTTTCCGAGATTCGATATAATATCGCTCGCAATCAGACTTTCCATACTTTCCGATTCGGCATACAAATCGCCGGCTAAACCGTGCAGATATACGCCTAAAGTTGCTGCTTCTTTTGGCGTATAATGTTGTGCTAAAAGTCCCAAAATGATTCCGGTAAGCACGTCGCCACTGCCTCCGGTTGCCATGCCCGGATTTCCTGTTGAGTTGAACAAACATTGTCCGTTCGGGAACGAAATACACGTGTAAGCACCTTTTAAAACGATGATAATATTGTATCGTTGCGACATTTCGCGTTGTTTTTCAAGTCGTTCGAACGAATTAGCTGTTTTACCGAATAAGCGTTCAAATTCTTTCAAGTGTGGCGTTAAGATGGTTTCGGACGGCAAAAAAGCCAACCATGTTTTATTTTCCGATAAAATATTAAGCGCATCGGCATCTAATACAAGCGGTGTTTTCGTTTCTTGAATCAACAGTTTCAATGCTTGTTCCGTTTCTTTTTGCGTACCTAATCCGGGTCCAACTCCGATTGCATTGTAAGCATCGAGTTTTGGTAAAGATGAAAAATACGATTCCGAACAATCGAAACTCAACATGGCTTCCGGAACAACAGTTTGTAAAATCGTTTCTGCTCTGCGCGACACATGCACGCTCAACAATCCTACTCCTGAACGCAGACAAGCTTGTGCCGCTAAGATTGCAGCTCCAAATTTCCCTTCCGATCCGGCAATCAGCAAGGCGTGTCCGTAGTTTCCTTTATGCGAAAATTTGCTTCGATTTTTGACGCGTTTTTTTATAATCGAAGAAGTTGTGTAGTTGTAAGGAGTACGAACTTCGTAAATATATTGCGGGTGCAAGCCGATAGAAAGCACTTCCCAACGACCAACGAAACTATCATTTTCTGGAAACAAAAATGCTAATTTCGGAAATTGAAAAGTCAAGGTGTAATCGGCTTTTACAACAACATCTTTTTCTAAATCTATTGGCGCATCGCTATATAATCCTGATGGTGTGTCGATTGCAATGGTTATAACGCCTGAGTCGTTCAAATTTTCAATAAGACTTTTTAACATTCCTTTGATGGGTTTGTTCAGCCCTGATCCCAAGAGCGCATCAATAACAATATCGCCTTCTCTGAAAAACGGAAACTGACTTTCGTCATACACATCGTAAAGTTGCACTTCGGAAATATTTTTGAGCCGCTCGTAATTCGTCCGACAATCTTCGCTGAGCGATTCGCCGAATCGGACCATATAAACCAACACCTGATTGCCTTGTTCGTGTAGCATGCGCGCCAAAGCCAACCCGTCTCCGCCATTATTGCCCGTTCCGGCAAGGACAACAAAATTGTTTTGCATATTTGCATGTTTGTAAATCCATTCGGAAATTTTCGATGCGGCGCGTTCCATCAGATCGATCGAAGCAATGGGTTCATTCTCTATTGTAAATCTATCAGCCTCACGTATTTGTGTTGAAGAAAGTATTTTCATCAGCGTCTATTTTTTTGTAAAATTATAAAGATTCGGCAAATTACTATTTACATCAACCTGTTTACAAAACGCTTTTTCGATAGTAGTTGTTATATTTGTAGTAAAAATATCCCATTATGTACTTGAAATATGTGCTTGTAGCTTCTGTTATCCTCCAATTGATCGCTTCGCTGATTGCTTTTGGATTGATCAAATCGACTAAATTCAATTCGGCTTGGATTTTCCTTTCGATAGGTCTCTTTTTTGTCGCCCTGTTGCGGCTGATGAATTATACAAAACCTTATTTGAGCGATTCGCCCGAAGTATTTTTCGAAAAAGCGACTATTTATTTCGAATTATTGACTTCGGTACTTTTTATTTTGGGTTTATATTTCGTAAAAAAAATTCTAAACCATCTTTTTCGACTCGAAAAAATACGTTCTGATGTCGAAAAACGCATGCTTCAGGTCGTTGTTCAAGCCGAAGAAAACGAACGCAAACGGATTTCAAAAGAGCTTCATGATGGTTTGGGACCGTTGCTGAGTTCTATAAAAATGAGCGTCTCGGCTTTATCACTTCGCGAAGTGCGTAAAGAAGAAAAAGAAATTTTTCAAAATTCGTTGCATTTGGTCAATGAATCGATCAATGGCTTGCGCGAAATATCAAATAAATTAAGTCCGCATGTGTTGGAAAAATTTGGATTGAAAACGGCAATCAGTTCCTTTTGTTCCGACATATCCGATGCCGGAACGACAACTTTTCATTTTCGCTCCAATATCGCTGATAAACGCTATGACGGAACGACTGAAATAGCACTTTATCGCATTGTTTGCGAACTGATTAACAACGCATTGAAACATGCCAAAGCGAAAAGCGTTTTGATAAGTTTAGATGAAGAAAATGGATTTTTAAATTTGTTGTATCAAGATGACGGACAAGGATTTGATGTCGAAGAAGTATTGATTCAAGGCAAAGGAATGGGCTTGCAAAATTTGTTTTCGCGATCCGAACTGTTGAATGGAAACGTTGATGTGCAAAGCGATAAAAATCAAGGAGTAATCATAACTGTAACAGCAAAAATTAATTAAAATGAAATTCGATAAACTAAACATCTTAATTGTTGATGATCACGCACTTTTTCGCAACGGACTGCGGATGTTGCTCATGAATTTTCTTCCCGAAGCAACGATAGATGAAGCTGCCGACGGTGCTGCTTGCATCGAAAAAATTCAAAAACAACACTATGATGTCGTCATGATGGACATCGATATGCCTGTGATGGACGGCATACAAGCCACACAAAAAGCGTTGGAACTAAAGCCTGAATTGCAAATTATTGCGCTTTCGATGCATGGCGAAGCTGCTTTTTACTCTAAAATGATTGATGTGGGTGCTAAAGGTTTTTTGTTAAAAAATTCGGACATCGAAGAAGTGCTGAAAGCCATTGAAAAGGTAATGGAGGGCGAATATTTTTTCTCACAAAGTTTGTTGTCGCAAATCATTGTAAAAAATCGGCTTCAAAATTTTTCGGAAAATAATTTTAACATGTTTTCGGAACGCGAAAAAGAAATTTTAGCACTGATTTGTCAAGGCGATTCGAATCAGGAAATCAGCGACAAATTATTCATCAGCAAACGTACCGCCGAAAAACACCGCGCCAATATCATCGAAAAAGCAAACGTGAAAAACACCGCACAATTAGTGCTGATAGCCGTGCGAAACCATTGGATTGAAGTGTAGCAAGAAGGACTCTTTAATAAAGGGAGCTTCTGAAAATCCAAAATACTACGTTACGACCCCTCGATAAAATGGTAAAAAGCAAAAATTATAGATATGTAAGTAATCAATAAAATTTAATGACGTATTTTTCTCCAATATTGTTTAAAACCTCCTTCAAGTGTTCTTTGAGGTTTTGGAAGTTAGTAAAAGCATCAAAAGTTAGCCACTTATATTTGATAAATCGCCATAGAATTTCAATTTTATTCAATTCCGGCGAATAAGGAGGCAGAAAAAATATGAACAAATCTTG
>JAISHW010000081.1 GCA_031262365.1 Lentimicrobiaceae bacterium | reverse complement strand
CATTTGTACCACCACCGGTACTTTTATTGTAGGCTCTACCAAAACTAAACAATGGTTCGGCAGCCAATGCTATTGAAAATGTATTCGAAAATTCAAATACATTAATACGTCCACCAACGGCTAACGTTGCAAAATTCACTTGTTTGTGCAGCACAGCATCGTTATCGTGTCCTACATTACCCGAAATCTGAGCAAAGTCTAAACCAACGGTTCCTCCCGCTTGCAAAAATGTGCGACTAAGAATTTGTGCCGAAGCCGACACCGAAAGTGCAACACCTATAAGAATAGCTAAACATTTTTTCATACTCATCTGTTTTTAAATTATTACTTTTTGAATTAATTTTGTATAATCTTTGTTTTGTTTTATATAATATTTTATGTACTCCACATCTATTTGACGGTATTTTTTACGATAGTCTATATACCTTTTGTTACGTACGGTTTCAAGCATATTATCTTCTTTGAGCAATGCACTATTTTCGGAAAAAAGCTTCTCTTCCGATTTTACAATTTCTGCAAATTCAGGCAAACTGTTCTGTATTTGTTTCAATTCAGATTGTATTCTACTCACATTGTGAGTATATTCCTCTACGGCAGCTATATATCGAGCGTCTTCATTGCTATCATATACAACTTTCGATTTAGCTATAAGCAATGTATTGGCATATTGTCCAGCAAGCGAGGTATATTCCTTCAATAAAGTATTAAGTGCAGAAAAATTGCTTTCCAATGTATTTGCAATTTCCTCAACACCAATAGTATACAAACTATCAATCTTTCTCATATTCTTAGTAAATACCTCTTTAGTAATAGATTTATCGGTAATATACACCATAGGCATATTGCTATTTTTATTTTTAATGTAATTACGTAAAATTCTCGTATTTCGTTCATTAAGTGCTTTTGCTGTTTGTTGATTTTCGAGAGCTACTCGAGGTTCCACTTTAAGTGAGTTTCCCAAAAGGTCTTCATACTTTTGCATAGTTTCCTCCGAAAGTTCATGTAGCGAATCAGCTTTTTCCAGCAAATCCATACCAATATAAAGCTCGTCGTTACGTTGCGTTACCGGTCGTGGTTGATTTTTAATGGTTTCACTATTGAATTTATGCGTATTTTTATCAAGCCAAGCAATCAGTGTTGGTATTTGTGTAGTCAGTTTTTGTATATTTTGCTGCGATTTTGCATATCGTTTGCTCAATGCTTGGTTTTGTGCTTGATGCAGTTTATTATAACTCAACAAATCTTGTTTCCAATTATTGCTGCGAGTTTGCGACAATTTCAAACGTCTAACATCATCTTTTATTGCTATCTGAAACAGTGTGTCAGCTTTTTGTGCATACAGCAGCGTATTTCGTAAATCCTCTTGTGTGGCAAATAAATGTCCGTTTTCATCTAAATAATGATATTTAACGAATAATTCCACCACATAAAAATTATAAAAAGCTGCGTTCAAGTGAGCAAACGGATTTTGCTGCAACACTTCAGAAGCGAGTATTTTATACTTTTCTATCTGTGGTAATTCTACAAAATAATCAATTGCCGAAAAATCTTTTTGTTTTTGCGGGTATCGTTTCAAATGGCGCATAATAGCCGTATCGCGCTGCTGAAACTGTTCAATAGTTACCGGATTTTTCAATAATTGAAACATAGAAAGTACCGGCAAATGTGTTCTTACTGCAGTCGTTGGCGACATACAAATCCATTGCGGAGAATATTTTTTCACAGGTTTCATTTCGTTACTTTGCGGCACACGAAATAGCGTATACATCAATTTCGATAGTTTTGAAACTTCGGTATTGAACGTTGAACCTGCATAGGTCAAATCCACAATATACCAATCGTTGTCAATTTTTACAATATTCCATGTATGTTCGGCTTTAAATAACGTATCGCCGGGAAAAAAATCAAAATCTTTTATATATCCATCAACCGTTTCGGCTTTTATATCAACGGCTTTGCACATTGCCATAAACAGTTGGGCATATTCCGTACTCAATGCTTTTTTGGTTTTCAATACTTTTGCAGGAGATTTCAAATCAATTGTGCGCGCACCCAAACCCGAATATTGATATTTTATATTACGAGTAATCCAATACGCCATAGACAGAACTTTGCTGGCATCGTCGGTATAATTTTCGGTTAGATTGTGCGCCAATTTTTCCGGATTGTTATCGTTCATTACCAAACGCGCCCGTTTATAAATAGTTGCCGTATCAACAGAGGCTGAAATTTGCGCCTGCATTGAACAATGTGCTATTATAAAAAAGAAAAAAATACCAATATATTTTTTCATATCACGCAATACAATCCATGAGAGGGGTAAAATAATTTGTGAAAATACAACTTTTTTGATATAAATGCTTTATAAATGCTAATATTTTTTGTTTTTCAACAAAAATGAAAGTTATAATACAAAATCCTTATATTGAAGTTTATACTAATCCACTGAATTTTTTTCTCTTACTCCTGAAACAAAAAACCTGTTACGGTTGTAAAACATAACAGGTTTAAAATCAAACAAAACAACTTATTTTTTGTTCTTCTTCTGGTGCTTTTTAAGATCCATCAACTGCTTAAGTATTGCAGAATGTTTTTCTATTTCGCTATCAATTTCTTCATTGCTTAAGTTATCTAAACTTTCGGTTTTTGGTGCTTTTGCAATGCGTTCATTCATATCGGAAATTACATTCATATAATTTATGAATGCCTCATAATGAGTGGGATATGGGCTTTCTTCCTGCACCAAATTCATACTCATATAATATAAGTGGTCGCTATTTTGAATTTTATTCCAATCGGCAATTATTCCTGCGTCGCTCACCGACTTCATGTGCTGCGACAGATTGGTCAAACCTTCAATTGCTTGTTTTTGTAAATTATTACCTATCACAGTTGTCAAGTCTCGTTCTTCATTGATACACGAAGTGATAGAAGGCACACTCAATACCGAAACAGGTTGCAATGTATGAATAGTTTCGCTACAAGTTGGGAACACAATTTTGGAATCAATAGCTTGATTTACAAACGATTTAAAAAAGTCAAAAATACCTGTTTCGGCTTTTTGATACGTACCAAACGTTTTATAATCGAACACCAAATTTACAACTTCCTCATTTTCGGGAATTGCTTGCACCCACGACAGAAATTTATCGGCAGTAAGTGGATATTCACTCCACGAAGAATTAGAAAAACGAAGAGAAACGTCGTCGCTCAATTTATAATTGCGTAACAACACTTTCAAACGAGGATTGTTGGCATTGCAATACAAAAAGTTCGGACTTTTCCAGCCCAACACTTGTTTTGCTCCTTCGGCAATCATTCCTTTGAAACCCATGTTGAACACTTGTTCGCCAATAGCATCGGAATAAATTAAGTCGGTATTGGCAAAAACCGTTGGTGCAATACCAAACAATTGTTTTATTTTCTCGCTATGAGCAAGTGCTTGTTTTTCAAATTCTTGTTCATTGGCAACACTCGCAAGCGAATGAGAATAGGTTTCACCCCCAAAATCAACATTGCCTGTTGCTGCTAATTTTTGAAAACTCTCAATCAATTCGGGTACATATTTTTCAAATTGTTCGAGCATAGTTCCCGAAATAGAAAAACTCACTTTAAAATTTTTCTTATGAGCCGCCACCAATTCCAACAACAAATTATTCATAGGTAAGTATGACTGTTTTGCCGCTTTCAAAAGATTTGATTTATTGGTAAAATCATCATAATAATAGTGGTCTTGCCCTATATCAAAAAAGCGATACGACCGCAATTGCAAAGGTTGATGTATTTTAAAAAGAAGAGAAATCTGTTTCATATTGTGTTACTTTGAAATGGTTTCTGAATAAATATTTTTAATTTGTGCTGCTGCACTGTCCCAATTTATAGTGTCAACTTCGGCTTTTCCTTGCTCCTGAAATATTTCTTGCAAGCCATCGTACGAAATAATACCATAAATAGCGTCAGCCAT
>JAISHW010000058.1 GCA_031262365.1 Lentimicrobiaceae bacterium | reverse complement strand
TCGGTTGGCTCATTCGTTTCTCCACGTTCCATTTCAGATACCATTCGCACACACGGAACGGTAATTGATCATAAAACTGTTGCAAGATATTTAGATGCGCTTTGCGATGCGTTTTTGCTCTACAAAGTGCCTCGTTACGAAATTAAAGGCAAAGGACTTTTGCAAACATTGAACAAGTATTATCTTGTGGATCCTTGTTTCAGAAAGGTGCGTCTGAAACGCAGTATGCAACCCGACCGTTCGCATTGGTTGGAAAACATGGTTTATCTCGAATTATTACGGAGATACAGAGATGTTTATGTTGGAAAAATCGGCGATAAAGAAGTGGATTTTGTTGTTACCGACCGCGATGGTTATACTTCTTATTATCAAGTGGCTTGGACTACCGAAAATGAAGAAACATTGAAACGGGAACTCGCCTCGTTATATGCCATCAAAGATTCTAATCCTAAATATTTGCTCACAATGGATATGGATTTTAATCCTGTTTATGACGGAATACGAAAATTGAATGTGGCTGATTGGATGTTGCAAGATAATTAAACGAATTATTATACTCACCCCCTAAAACACAGAATACAAATGCCCACCCCAACATATAACATCACCCCACACTCCATTGACCTAGTAACTCACATTGCCGAAAAGGTCGGCGAGTTGAATGGTTCCGGATAATATAGTCGTAATTTGCAGTTGGAAAAAAGTAGTAAAATGGGCAGACAAACGGATAGAGAAAACAAAGAAAACTGTGAAAAAAACAAACATTATGATAAAAAATAAAAATATGGATAAACTATTGTCAATATCAACCGGCTGCGAGCAGGCTATTGTGTTTGGTACAATCTGTTTAATCAGTAAAAAATGTATGTTTCGTTCAAATGCACTATAGGTAAAATAAAATGAAAACAGCATGTACTTTTTAGGTAACTTGCGCGTTGAAATGACACAGGATTAAACTTTTTTACTTTTATACGTTTATTTATGGCTATACATCATACACTTCGATCGGTTATTTTATCTGTTGTTTTTGTTTTTACTTTTTATGGATTTATCAACGCGCAGACGGCAGCTGTTCGCGGTTTTGTTTATGAAGAAGCAACCGGCGAGCCGGTCATGTTTGCCAATGTGTATCTGAAAGGCACAACACAAGGTTCAACAACCGATATCAATGGTTATTTCAGCATTACACAATTAAAACCGGACGATTATACGTTAGTGGTTACATTTTTAGGATACGACACTATTAACGAGCGAATTACATTGAAAAATAATGAAGTGCTCACCAAGCGTCTCAATATGAAAGAAAATAGCGTGAAACTCGCTACCGTAACCATTCGGGCTGACAAAATCGAGGCACAAACCGAAACACGCACATCAGTAATTAATATCACACCAAAAACATTAACAAAAATACCTTCAATAGGAGGTCAGTCGGATATTGCACAATATTTACAGGTTGTTCCGGGAGTTATTTTTACAGGCGATCAAGGCGGACAATTGTATATTCGCGGCGGCTCGCCGATACAAAACAAAGTGCTACTCGATGGCATGGTTATTTACAATCCGTTTCACTCAATCGGATTATTTTCGGTTTTCGATACCGATATCATTCGTAATGCCGAAGTGTTTACGGGAGGTTTTGGTGCCGAATATGGTGGACGCATCTCGTCGGTTATGGACATTACAACGCGTGATGGAAACAAAAATCGTTTTTCGGGAAAAATAGGAGCCAGCACTTTTGGTGCAAAAGCAATGATCGAAGGTCCTATTGTAAAACAAAAAACGAAAGACAGTGGAAGTGCCTCGTTTATTTTATCGGTAAAAAACTCCTATCTCGAACAAACAAGCACATCGATTTACGACTATGTGAATGATGAAGAAGGACTTCCATTTAACTTTTTAGATATTTACGGAAAAGTGTCGATCAACGCGAGTAATGGGAGCAAAGTCAACTTTTTCGGATTCCGATTCGACGACAAGGTAAACAACTACCAAGCACTTTCCGATTTTGGTTGGAACAGTGTTGGAGGCGGAACAAACTTCATATTGATTCCTGGAAAATCGTCTGTTTTAATCGAAGGACATTTTGCTTACTCGAATTACGAAGCCTATTTGGAAGAAGAAAACACACCACGGCGTTCGAGCGGGATTTCCGGATTTAATGGCGGGTTTAACTTTACCTATTTCTTAGGTAAAAATACCTTAAAATATGGTATCGAAGTTTTAGGATTTAAAACAGAATTCGATTTCGCTAATGCCAATGGAATAAAAATCAATCAAACCGAAAATACCACCGAATTAGGTGCTTTTGTAAAATACAAAGGCACTTATGGAAAATTGATTTATGAACCCGGATTCAGGGTGCAATGGTACGCTTCGTTGTCTGATATTTCGCCGGAACCACGTTTAGCTTTAAAGTACAGCATTAGCGACAATATACGCCTTAAAGGTGCTGCCGGTATGTATTCGCAAAACCTGATTGCAGCAAACAACGACCGTGATGTGGTCAATCTGTTTTATGGATTTCTTTCAGGACCGGATAACCTATCGAAAAAATACAACGGAGAAGAAATTAAACACAAACTACAAAAAGCAAACCATTACGTGCTCGGAGTAGAGTTTGACTTAGGTTACAACCTAACGTTTAATGTTGAAGGTTATCTGAAAGATTTCACACAACTCACCAACCTGAATCACAACAAAATATATGACGAATATAAAGCCCCTCTGAACACACCTGATATCGAAAAAAAAGAATTCATTATCGAAAAAGGGAAAGCCTATGGCGGTGATATATCACTGAAATACGAATACGGACCTTGGTATGTTTGGGCCGTATATGCTTTAGGATATGTTACAAGAGAATACGAAAAAGAAGTAGGCGTGATTGAAACTTACGACACACACTACGACCGCCGCCATAACGTCAACATAATTGTATCGTACACACTGGGCGACAAACACCAATGGGAATTTAGCGGACGATGGAACTTTGGATCCGGATTTCCGTTTACACAAGTTGCAGGCTATGCCGAACACATTCCGTTTAATGATGGCATCGGAAGCGACTACACAACTGCAAACGGCACAATAGGCGTTATCTATGGCGAAATGAATAAAGGCAGAATGCCAACAACACACCGTTTAGATTTAGATGTAAAACGTAGATTTTACTTCAGCGAACACACAACACTCGAAATAAACGCGAGTGTTACGAATGTTTACGATAGAAAAAACATTTTTTATGTCGACATGCTAAAAGGCAACAAAGATGGCGTTGTGTATCAACTTCCGATTATGCCAAGTATCGGGATGACGCTTTCATTCTAAAAATAAACAATAAAATAAGTGTGGTGAAACGAAGCTTGTTCCTTAAAACGCCGAAGGCAATGAAATTTTAAACTAAATTTATTTTTGGAAAGAAGAAGTGAATATAGAGAAAGCAAAATATACGACCTTAATCAATGAAATCGGTGTTTTACTGCAAAAAGGCAGAGAACAAGTTGCTCATTCAGTAAACACTATTTTGGTACATACCTATTGGCTAATTGGTCGGCATATTGTAGAATTTGAACAAGGTGGTAAAGAAAAAGCCGAATACGGAAGTTTTCTTTTTGAGCAACTTTCAAAGGACCTAACACAACTCTATGGAAAAGGTTTTAGCAGATCTAATTTTCTTTATATGAGAAAGTTATATATAACTTTCCCAAAAAGTGAGACACTGTCTAACGTTTTGAGTTGGAGTCATTATTTTGAGATTTTGCGTTCTGAAAATGAATTAGAAATCAACTTTTATGTCAAGCAAACCGAAAAGGAAAATTGGAGTGTTAGGGAACTCAAACGCCAAATGA
Organism: Lentimicrobiaceae bacterium; assembly: GCA_031262365.1. Lineage (GTDB taxonomy): Bacteria > Bacteroidota > Bacteroidia > Bacteroidales > F082 > JAISHW01. The sequence continues at coordinate 17,618 of JAISHW010000058.1, read as the reverse complement.
AAAGTATGCTATTTCACCGTCTGGCTTTGAGCAAAGACAAAAAAGGCGTGTTGGAACTTTCGGAACAAGGACAAGAAATTCAAAAAGCCGAAGACATTTTGAAAGACCCGTACGTTTTGGAATTTCTAAATATCCCGCAAAATCATCAATACCTTGAAGGCGAATTGGAGGAAAAATTGATTTCCAACTTACAACATTTCCTTTTGGAATTAGGAAAAGGTTTTACGTTTGAAAAACGACAATACCGAATTTCAATAAGCGGAAAACATTTTTTCGTTGATTTGGTTTTCTACCACCGTATTTTGAAATGTTTTGTGCTAATTGACTTGAAACGAGGCGAAGTAACGCACCAAGACGTTGGACAAATGAATTTATATCTCAACTACTTCAAAAAAGAAGTAAATACAGAGGGCGACAATCCGCCAATCGGAATCGTTTTAGGCGCAGACAAAGACCATGTTTTAGTTGAATACGCAACCGAAAGTATCGGTAATCAACTTTTCATCAGTAAATACCAACTTTACCTGCCCGACAAAAAGCAACTTGAAAACGAATTGAACAAACTATTAGATGACAACGAATGAAAAAAAAACGCACTGTATCAAGCCACAAAACAATAAAACAAGTATGATAAAAAATCGTTTTTTAGGACTGATAACGATTGCTTTGGCATTGTTATTTTCAAATTGTCAGAATCAAAAAAATCAACACATGCAAGCTCCAATTGCTACAAAAAAACCACATGCGATGACCGAATTCGGCAACACCCGAATAGATAATTATTACTGGCTCAACAATCGCGAAAATCCGGAAGTAATCGCATATCTCGAAACCGAAAACGCCTATACCAAACAACAACTGAAAGATACCGAATCGTTGCAAGAAAAAATCTACAACGAAATTGTGGGTCGCATGAAACAAACCGATATTTCGGTACCCTACAAACGCAACGGCTATTATTATTATACACGTCAAGAAGAAGGAAAAGAATATTCAATCTATTGCCGTAAAAAGGGAACTTTAGAAGCCGAAGAAGAAATTTTGCTCAACGGCAACGAAATGGCTGAAGGATATGCGTATTTCGCCATCGGAGGCATGAGCATCAGTTCGAATAATAACGTAATGGCTTACAGTGTCGATACAGTAAGTCGCCGCCAATATACCATCTATTTTAAAGATTTAATCACCGGAAAAATATTCGAAGAAACGATCAAAAATACAACCGGAAACATTACGTGGGCAAACGACAACAAAACAGTTTTTTACAGCTTGAAAGACGAAACTTTGCGATCCGATAGAATCCTGACACATACGTTAGGCACAAATCCTGTCGATGATAAAATCATTTTTCACGAAGTCGACCCAACTTTTTTTGTGTTTGCTTACAAAACAAAATCACAGCGTTACATCATGATTGGCAGTGAAAGTACGCTTTCGAGCGAATATTATTTTATCGATGCCGACAATCCTGAACAAGGTATGACGCTCATTCAAAAACGTCAAAACGATTTGCTTTACAGTGTCGACCATTACAAAAACGACTTTTACATCCGTACCAACGCCAACGGTGCTTTGAACTTTAAATTGGTAAAAACACCTGTAACCAAACCGAATATTGAAAACTGGAAAGATCTGATTGCACATCGCAAAGAAGTGATGATCGAGAGTTTCGACATCTTTTCGAATTATTTGGTGCTTTCGGAACGTGAAGACGGCTTGACAAAAATTCGAGTCAAAACATGGGACGAAAAAACAGATTATTACATCGATTTCGATGATCCGACCTATACAGCTTACATCGGAACAAACCTCGATTTTGATTCCGAAATACTACGTTTCGGCTACACCTCGATGACCACGCCAAATTCTGTGTACGATTTCAATATGCGAACAAAAGAACGCGAATTGCTGAAACGTCAAGAAATTGTAGGAGGTTACAATCCTGACGATTACGAATCCTTGCGTTTATATGCGACATCGCACGACGGAGCCAAAGTGCCGATTTCGTTAGTTTATAAAAAGGGATTAAAAAAAGACGGCAACAACCCACTTGTGCTTTACGGCTATGGTTCCTACGGATATAGTATGGACGTTTCCTTCTCGTCAGCACGTTTGAGTTTACTCGACAGAGGTTTTGTTTGGGCGATAGCGCATATTCGCGGTGGCGAAGAAATGGGAAGAGCTTGGTATGAAGACGGAAAACTCTTGAAAAAGAAAAACACATTTTTTGATTTTATCGCCTGTGGAAAAGATTTGATTGCCGAAAAATTTACAAATTCCGACAAAATGTTTGCGATGGGTGGAAGCGCAGGCGGACTGCTTGTTGGTGCGATAGCGAATATGGAACCGCAATTATGGAAAGGAATTGTCGCACAAGTGCCTTTTGTCGATGTTGTAACAACCATGCTCGACGAATCGATTCCGTTGACAACAGGAGAATACGACGAATGGGGAAATCCAAACAAAAAAGAATATTACGATTACATGCTTTCGTATTCGCCTTATGACAATGTCGAAGCCAAAGATTATCCGGCAATGCTTGTTACAACAGGACTGCACGACAGTCAGGTGCAGTATTGGGAACCGGCAAAATGGGTGGCTAAATTGCGCGACATGAAAACAGACAACAACACGCTACTTCTCGAAACAAATATGGAAGTGGGTCATGGAGGTGCTTCAGGACGTTTCGAAAGCGTAAAAGAAGTCGCACTAGAATATGCTTTCATGTTGCAACAATTGGGTATAAAAGAGTAAAACGAAAATTGTTATTCATACGCTTTAATCTTTGAACAGAGCAAAACAAAATAAGAATGGATAAACAACCGGAAAAGCCAATTAAAAAGAAAAGAACGCTACGCGAAAAACTTAGTAATAAGTATCGCTTGGTGCTATTTCACGACGAAACTTTTGAAGAAAAAATCACTTTCCGCTTAAGCCTGTTGAACGTCTTTGTTTTTTTGATTACGTTATGCTTTCTGTTAGTTATTATTACAGCCTATATCATTGCTTTTACACCACTTCGCGAATACATTCCGGGCTATACCGATGTCAGCCTGAATCGCGACATATACCAGCTTCAACGACGCGCCGACTCGTTGGAACACGTGTTTGAACAGAAAAATACTTATATCGCAAATATTAACCGCATTTTAAACGGATACGATTTTGCCGAAGACACACTTCTGGCTTATGATTCCGAAAATCGCCTTCCGATGAATTTCGATACGATCGAGTTGCATAAATCGGCTTCCGATAGTTTGTTACGAGCCGAATTTGAAGCCGAATCGGGATACAATTTGTATTATCAGGGTAGTTTGACTTCCGAAACACACCGACGTGCGATGGAAATAAAAAATTTTTATGTGCCGTTGAAAGGAATGATAACAAACCATTTCAACCCCGAAACAAACCATTTTGGCATCGATGTCATCTCGAATGTCAACGAAGCCATTAAATCGGTTTTAGACGGAACGGTTGTTTTTGCCGATTGGACAGTCAACAAAGGATATGTGATTGGTATACAGCATGAAGGAAATATTTTTTCAATATACAAACACAATGCGACACTGATGAAAAAAGAAGGCGATCGTGTTTTGGCAGGCGAAATTATTTCGATTATTGGCGAAAGCGGCGAACTTTCGAGTGGTCCGCATCTGCATTTCGAATTGTGGTTTAATGGCGTGCCTGTTGATCCGACATCATTAGTTGCTTTCGAATGAAACCATTTAACAACTGTTTTAAAAAATAGCAAAACAGACAAGTGCAATTTTTTGTATTCTTGCAACTTGCTTTTCGGCTTGCCGGACAAAATAAATAATCTTGAAAATTAACGAGTTAAAATATATTTAAAATCGATGGTCATCTTAATAAAAATACTACAAGTTCTATTGTGCTTATCCATTTTGGTCATTGTACACGAATTTGGTCATTTTATCGCCGCTAAAATATTCAAAACAAAAGTTGAAAAATTTTACCTTTTCTTTGATCCTTGGTTTTCGATTTTCAAATTTACCTACAAAGGCACCGAATATGGCATGGGATGGCTCCCTTTTGGTGGTTATGTAAAAATTGCCGGAATGATAGACGAATCGATGGACAAAGAAGCGATGAGTAAACCACCTCAGCCGTGGGAATTCAGGTCGAAACCGGCATGGCAGCGACTTATTATTATGGTTGGCGGCGTGTTTATGAACGTTGTGTTGGCTTTTGTGATTTATATTGCGCTGCTTTTTTCTTACGGCGAACAATATCTTTCGACATCGGAAGTCAACCGCTACGGCATAGCAGCCGACAGCTTAGCACGTGAACTTGGTTTCTGCAATGGCGACAAAATTCTAACTATCGACGGACAATACATCGAAAATTTCAGCCAAATTCCGCTGACACTGATTCTCGATGGAACAAAAACAGTAGAAGTCGAACGCGATAACAAAAAAGTAATTTTTGAACTTCCCGCTAACACAACAGCAAAACTCTTAAAACACCAGTCGCCGCTATTTCTAACTTACCGCATACCATTTATTGTACAAGAATTTTCTGAAAACTCCGTTGCGAAAGCCGTTGGAGCACAAATTGGTGATACCGTAATCGGAATCAATGGCGAAGAAGCACGGTATTTTCAAGATTTTCGCGAAAAAATACAACAACATAAAAACCAAGAAGTTGTCATAAATTTTAAACGAGGAAACGATACATTAAATTTAGCCATGCAGCTTCCCGAAGATGGTTTGATGGGGGTATATCCGCAAAATCAATTGACTAATTTCTTCGACATCAGCGAAAAAAAATACAACTTTTTCGAAGCCATTCCGGCTGGTTTTACCAAAACAATTGATGGCATTGGCGATTATCTGAAACAATTGAAACTGTTAGTTTCACCCGAAGTAAAAGCCTATGAAAATGTGGGCGGATTCATTGCTATAGGAAAAATATTTCCGGACAAATTTCGATGGGAAAGTTTTTGGCGTTTGACGGCTTTTCTTTCAATCATGCTTGCTGTCGTCAACTTATTGCCTATTCCGGCACTCGATGGCGGTCATGTCATGTTTTTGCTTTATGAAATCATTGTGCGACACAAACCGAGCGAGAAATTTATGGAAACAGCACAAGTCATCGGTATGATTATCCTGTTTGGCTTAATTATTTTTGCTAACGGAAACGATATTATCAAACTATTCAAATAACCAAATAGCCGACTTTGTTTTTCGGGAATTTTTATAGGCAAAAAAAGTTTTTTAAACTGAAAAATCAGACAATAAAAAACGAAAGTCGAAGTTATATGTATCACCAAGAAGAAAACATATTTTTGAATAAACATTGGCTTTCAAAGTGAAAAAATAGCCCCGCTACATATAAAATAGCCGCAAAATTTATTACTTTAGCCGACTTTAAAAAGATAGCTGAAACGCACACATGCACATAAGGAATACATTCTTTTTTCTGATTCTTTTTCTCGCTACAGCAGCTAAGCTTCATGCGCAACAAGCACCTATTTTTACACATCATTCGAACACAGCGGCTTATGTTAATCCGGGTTTTGCCGGAATAAGCGAAGGTATTTTGTTGAACGGAATTATTCGTCAACAATGGGCGGGATTTAAAGACAGTGAAGGAAATAAAGTAACTCCCGAAACCTATTTGATTACGGGCGATCTGCCAATAAAAATTTTGCGAGGCGGTGTTAGCGCAGCTATCGTTCAAGATCAACTTGGTTTCGAAAACAATATTGGCGTACAATTAGGCTACAGCTACCACCTCGAATTAGGCGGATCGATACTCGGTCTTGGAGGTGCTTTCAACTTTGTAAACCGAACGGTCGATTTCTCGAAACACGACCCGATAGAACCTGACGACCCGATACTGCCAAAAAGCGAAGAAAGTGCTATGTTGGTCGATTTCAATTTAGGCGTTTATTGGTCGGTTCTGGAACAATATTATGTCGGATTTTCGGTAACAAGTCTTCTCAAAAGCAAAAGCAAAAATTTAGTCGATGCATCGACGAGCAGTTCGAGCTTTGTCGGCGATCGCACATTTTACCTTGTTGCCGGTTACCAGTTTTCGATTCCGACACTCCCCACACTTGAGTTTTTTCCTTCGATGAGCATTATGAGCAATATAGCATCGACCCAATACAATCTTACAGCAAAAATACAGCACAATAAAAAAGTTTGGGGAGGCGTTAACTACAGATACCAAGAATCGATAGGCTTGATGGTAGGGTTTAACATAAAAGACATTCACATAGGATATGCTTACGACATTAACACGTTAGGTTTAGGAATTCCCGGATCGCATGAAATCTTTGTGAGCTACTGCTTCAAATTAGATTTGGATAAAACACCGAGAATATATTCTAACCCGCGTTATTTATAATGAAATGCAAGAGATGATACCTCATATTTCAATAAGTTTTCATACATTTGACCGCTCTTTATTTAGAGGAAACTTCAGAGAAATACCACTTATAAAACAGATAAATTAATCAATTGACTATAAAGCTAAAAAGATGAAAAACATTCTTTTAATTTTATCATCATTACTTATTCTTAGTTCGTGCAGCAGTTCACATCAAGGCGAACTTGTTGGAGCTCGAAGAAAATCGAAACCTTTTCATCAGCCCGATCCGTATGGAATGGTATTTATTCCACAAGGACATTTTACGATGGGTGCCGGTGGTATTGATATGCCTTATGGACAAACGCAACAACCGAAAACAATTTCAGTATCCGCGTTTTTCATGGATCAAACAGAAATCACAAACAACGAATACCGTGAGTTTGTACAATGGGTACGTGATTCGATAGCTCGCAAACATTTATGCGAAGCAGGCGTTGAAGGATTTTGTCTCGACGAAGACACCGTTGTCAACTGGAAAACAAAACTTCCATGGAAAAGTTCTAAAGATAAAGATAGCGAAGCACGCGAAGTACTCGAAGAAAAAATGTTCATCTCTCATGAAGAACGTTATTTCAACAAAAAAGAAATTGATGCCCGTATCTTAAATTACAAATACTATTGGATCGATTTACATTCGGCATCAAAAAAAACATTTACAAACGATGCTGACTTCGTACAAGCAAGTTTTGCAAACCGCCCATATCCGGAAGCCGATTATGAAAGAGGCATCGAAGGCGGTCGTCGCGCCTTTGTGCGCGAAGAAACCATCAACGTATATCCTGATACCTTGGCTTGGATTCACGATTATACCTACTCGTTCAACGATCCGATGGTCGAAAATTATTTCTGGCACCCGGCTTACGATCACTATCCTGTTGTCGGCGTAAACTGGTTGCAAGCAAGAGCCTTCTGTATCTGGCGTACCGAAAAAATGAATAATTATCTTAAAAAAGAAAAAGACGAAGCCGGTTTATCCGAATTTCGCCTTCCGACCGAAGCCGAATGGGAATGGGCAGCTTCAGGTGGCAATTATTTGAATCCTTATCCATGGGGAGGTCCATATACAACTAACGACAGAGGTTGTTTTTTAGCAAATTTTAAACCACAACGTGGCAATTACATCGCTGATGGTGGCTTGCGTACCGTTATAGTAGGTCATTATCCGCCAAACGACTTCGACCTTTACGATATGGCTGGAAACGTAGCCGAATGGACAAATAGCGCATACGATCCGGCATCATACAACTTTACGTGGGATATGAACCCAAATTTCACTTACCATGCTGAAAAAAATGACCCACCGATAAAAAAACGTAAAGTCATTCGCGGCGGTTCATGGAAAGACATTTCATATTATATGCAAACAACTACACGCACGTATGAATACCAAGACACGGCAAAATGCTATATCGGATTCCGTACCATTCAGCCTTATTTAGGAAGAAACAAAGGCGACAATCCTTCGAAAGCATCACGTGTATACAGATAAAAAATAAATAAGTAAAAAGATAAATTAAACAATTAGAAATGGAAAAAATTCAAAATTTCTTCGACAATAAAGTCTACAAAGACTTTATGAGCATGTTATATGGATGGGGCGCATCAGTTGTAATCGCCGGAGCACTATTTAAAATTTTACACTGGAAAGGTGCTGATGTCATGTTGATGGTAGGTATGTTAACCGAAGCAATCATATTTTTCTTTTCTGCATTTGAAAAAAGACACGAAGACCCGAAATGGGAACGTGTATATCCACAATTAGCAGACGGTAAAAAATCAAATGGCAAAGTTGTTACACCAACAGCAACAACGGAGTCGGCATCGCAAAAACTCGATAAAATGTTTGAAGAAGCAAACATCGATGCCGCCTTAATCGACCGTTTGGGAAAAGGATTGAACAAATTGAGCGACAACGCAAATCAGATGGCCGATGTTACCAATGCAGCTGCGGCAACAAACGAATATGTAAAAGTAATGCACAAAGCAACTGAATCGATTGGATCGCTTTCGTCCAGCTACGCCAAAGCATCTGAAATTGTTTCCAAATCAGTAGAAGGACTTGGCGTAAACCAAATAGACGGCGAACAGCTACAACAAATATCGAAACGCATCAGCTCATTAAACACCGCTTACGAATTGCAACTCGAAAGTTCGAAAAAAGCAGCCGATATTAGCAGTAAATTAAATGAAACATTAGGCGGCTACCTTAATGAAGTTTCGAAATCGGCAGCAAACACCGAACAATTCAACAAAGAAATGCACAATCTTTCGACACGAATGAATGCCTTGAATACCGTATACGGTAACATGCTCTCTGCAATGAATGTGAAGCATTAACTCTTAATTCAATCGAACAAAAACGAAATTCAATTTTAAAATTAAGACATGGCAGGAGCAAAAGAAACCCCACGGCAAAAAATGATTGGTATGATGTACCTCGTTTTGACAGCCATGCTGGCACTCAACGTTTCAAAAGACATACTTGATGCTTTCATTGTAGTAAACGAAGGCATGGTAAGCTCAAACGAAAGTGTTGCCGCAAAAATAGCGGGTCAGTATTACAAATTCGAAACACAATACAATTCAGATAAAAATAAAGTAGAAGAATACTGGGAAAAAGCAAAAGAATTGCGCGTAAAAGCCAGTGAAATGACTGAATTTATTGAATCAATCAAAAGAGAATTAGTTGCCGAATCGGAAAAAGTCGATGTCAGTCAAGTTTATGAACTTTACGGACGACCTGTTGAGACAGAAGACCAATTTACATACGAAATGCGTACGCGTTATGAGATTGATTTGATGAAAGTTCCGACGAAAGATAATTACGACGTGCCAACGAATTTTATGCTTGGCAACGAAACAAGAGGACCCGGAAAATCAGTCGAACTTGTCCAAAAAATGAATGAATTCCGCACTTATATTATTAGCATCGTTGGTGAAGAAAACGCCGAAAAAGTAGGATTGAAAACCGATGGCGAATACCATAATGCAAGCGGACAAAAGCAAACATGGGCAGAATACAATTTTTATTACACTGTTTTAGCCGCTAGCGTAACAATTCTCAATAAAATTATATCGGAAATACAAACAGCCGAATTCGATGCCTTGAATGTGCTTTACAACAGCATTAGCGAAGGCGATTTTAAGTTTGACAATATTATGGCACGTGTCATTCCAAAATCGACATACGTGCTTCAAGGTCAGACCTATGAAGCTGAAATCATCGTCTCGGCTTTCGAATCGAAACGTCAGTTCGAAGCGCGTTGGCTCAGTGGCACCGATAAAATAACTGAAGCGAACATCAGAAACGCAAAAGTTATCAAAAGTAAAGACGGCGTTGTAAAACTCGATTTTGTTTGTACCGGACAAGGACTACAACGCTATGCCGGCGTAATCGAAATGATGGATCCTATTACAGGCGAAATGAAAAACTACCATTTCAATAACGAATTCACAGTAGCACCTCCGGCACTGACAGTAGCACCGACAAAAATGAATGTGTTCTACGCCGGCATAAAAAATCCGATTTCGATATCAGCACCCGGTATTCCGATTGATAAAATTGTACCTTCAATCTCGAAAGGAAAATTGGCTCGTGGTACTAACGGCGAATGGGAAGTCGAAGTAAACCTTAATGATAAAGAAACACAAATTTCGGCAACAGCAATGATCGACGGCAAGAACGTTCACTTGGGCAGTATCCCATTTCGTATCAAACGCACGCCCGACCCTGTTGCTACTGTAGCAGGTGTCAACGGTGGTGAAGTCGAAAAAGGATTGCTCGAAGTACAACAAGGCGTTATAGCACAGTTGAAAGATTTTGATTTCGAAGGAGTTCGTTATTCTGTATCATCTTACATTTTTGTCTCTACGACAGGACAAACTTCAACCGTTCCACGCTTGATTAATTCAGGTGCTTTTACCGAAGATGTTAAAAACGCCATTTCGAGATCACGCTCAGGAACAAAACTTTATTTTGAAAACATCAAAGCAAAAGGACCTGACGGGACAACTCGTGATTTAGGCACAATTGTTCTTACAGTTAAATAATTTAGATACATGAAAAAGTTCATCATCTCAGTTTTTTCAATGTTATTTTTGTGTAGCTTGGCTCAAAACGAACTAGTTGCACAAACAAATATAGCAAGTCCGCTCGACGGCATCTATTACGAAGACTCGACCGGATTTCGCGACCCGATACCGTATCCGCCAATCAGAATGGCTGATGTAATGTGGAAAAAAAGAATTTGGCGTGAAATTGATTTTCGTCAGAAAATTAATCAACCGTTCTATTATCCGACAGAACCACATAACAACTGGAAAAACATCATTACCATCTTGTTAGATGCTTGGCGCAATGGCGATATCGAAGCTTATGAAGTAACACCTACCGATGAGTTTTTGAATCCGCTTGTCTATTCACAATTCATACGAATGTTCGAAATCGAACGAACAACACAAATAGAAGACCCGCTTACAGGCGAAATTCGCGATACGGTTTTTGTTACAACATTTGACCGCAATGCAGTCATGCGCTTGCGCCTGAAAGAAGATTGGTATTTCGATAAACAACGTTCGCAGCTCATGGTGCGCATTATTGCTATTTGTCCGGTAATGATTCAGGAAGTAGCCGGCAGTCCACGTATTACACCACTATTTTGGGTTCCGTTCAACCAATTACGCGAAACTTTAGCACGTTCGTATGTATTCAACCGACACAACTCAGCCGAACGCCGTACCTATGACGAAGTTTTTTGGAAACGCATGTTTGATAGCTACATCTACAAAGAAGAAAATGTATATGACCGCGCAATAGCAGATTATGCATCAGGAATAGACATTCTTTACGAATCGGAACGTATCAAAAACGAGATGTTCAATTTCGAACAGAACCTTTGGGATTATTAATCTTAACTTATACAGGTGCCTACAATAAAAGAAACAAAAACTCCGGCTTATAGTTGGAGTTTTTTTATTTCCTGACTTTGTCAATGCGACACCCAAATTGTCAAAGTCAGGAGTCATTCCGGCGAAGACACCGGAATCCATTGTACAAATGAAACACTTTACACACTTTTTGAAATACTACCAACCGTAAAAGAAATAGTCATTGCAAAGAGAAACGAGTTTCTCTTTCTTTTGATAACTTCGCTGTTAAGTTCGTATCTTAGCTTCAAATTTGCACAGGTGAGCCATTTGTTGGAAACGAAAATAGAATTTTTGAAAGGCGTAGGACCGCGTCGAGCAGCACTTTTTAACAAAGAATTGCAAGTATATACTTTCGAAGATTTGTTGAACGTGTTTCCTTTTCGTTATGTCGACAAAAGTCAGATTCATAAAATAAACGACGTGCGCGACGAAACGATTTATTACCAACTTGTTGGCACCATATCCAACATGCAAGTACACGGTTCGCCACGCGCTACACGCATCACGGCAACCTTTACCGATGTTTCGGGTTCGATCGAATTATGTTGGTTTAGAGGATTAAAATGGATTAAAAATCAATTCCGACCCGGTGTGAAATATATTCTATTTGGAAAGGCTTCGGTATTCAACAACAAACTCAATTTTATCCATCCCGACATCGAAGAATACAATCCGCAAGATGTGGTCATAGGCGAAAGCCTTCAAGGCGTATACAACACAACGGAAGTGATGAAAAACAATGGTTTAGGAACCAAACAATTGGCAAAATTAATCAAAACACTGGTAACTCAGATTTATAACGTCGTTCCCGAAATTTTGCCGGATGAAATCCTTCAAAAAGAACGTTTGATAAGTCGTTCGCGTGCGTATTACCAAATTCATCTTCCGGCAAATAGTACCGAAATACAGCAAGCCGTCAGGCGTTTGAAATATGAAGAGCATTTCTTTTTTCAGCTACGCTTGTTTCACAACAAAAAACGTCGTGAGCAACAAAGTCGTGGAAGTGTTTTCTCTAAAGTCGGAACGCTTTTCAATTTGTTTTATGATAAATACCTTCCTTTTCCGCTTACAAACGCGCAAAAACGTGTGATACGCGAAATTCATGCCGACATGAAATCGGGGCATCAAATGAACCGCTTGTTGCAAGGCGATGTGGGAAGCGGAAAAACCATTGTCGCACTTTTGGTGATGCTACTTGCGCTCGACAACGATTTTCAGGCAGCTTTTATGGCTCCGACAGAAATTCTGGCGATGCAACATTACCAAACGTTCAAAGAACTGTTGAAAGATATGCCTATAACATTTGCATTGCTCACAGGATCGACCAAAACAAGCGAACGCAAATCAATTTATAACGATTTGGCAGAAGGAACGCTTCAAATTGTTATTGGAACACACGCCATTATCGAAGATAAAGTAGTGTTTAAAAATTTAGCTTTGACAATCATCGATGAGCAACATCGTTTTGGTGTAGCACAACGCGCCCGTTTTTGGGATAAAACAGCTATTCCGCCGCATACACTTGTAATGACAGCAACTCCGATTCCGCGTACTTTGGCAATGACACAATATGGCGATTTAGATGTTTCGGTCATTGATGAGCTACCTCCGGGTCGCAAACCGATACAAACAAAACATTTCTACCACGAAGACCGTCTGAAAATTTTAGCTTTTATGCGCAAACAAATCGCGTTGAAACGACAAATTTATGTGGTATATCCGCTGATTAAAGAGTCCGAAAAATTAGATCTGATCAATCTTCAAGAAGGTTACGAAAGTCTGTTGCGCGATTTTCCCGAACCACAATACCGTATCTGCGTGGTACATGGACAAATGAAAGCCGAAGATAAAGAATTTGAAATGCAGCGTTTTGTGAAAGGACAAGCGCATATCATGCTTGCCACAACAGTAATCGAAGTAGGTGTGAATGTGCCGAATGCCAGCGTGATGCTGATCGAACATGCCAATCGTTTCGGCTTGTCGCAATTGCATCAACTTCGCGGACGGGTAGGGCGTGGAGCCGAGCAATCATATTGCATTTTGATTACCGATCGAAAAATGACTTCCGATGGCAAAAAACGGATGGCAACAATGGTACGTAGCAATGATGGATTTGAAATCGCCGAAGTAGATCTCGAAATACGAGGACCAGGTGATACACAAGGAACACGACAATCGGGACAAATTGATATGCGCATCGGTAATTTGATTCAAGACGAAACAATTATTACAGCCGTGCGAAAAGACGTGTTGCAACTCTTAGAAAAAGACCCTATGCTACTTCAGCCTGAACATTACAACACAAAACAGCATTTCGAAAAAATATTTCGGCAGCAATTCGATTGGAGTCGAATTGGATAGAAGCTCCCTTGTGTATTAAACCGCAACCTTATTTTAACTCCTAATTGTAAATTTTGCATCAAAACAATAATAATCCACGAAATTATTGAAACTTTTTTATAATTATGAATTTTTATTCAGAGGAAATTTTATTTTCTTATATCACGAGATGATGATATTATCATAATTATTATCTTTGTCGGTTTATTACGACCAAATAATCTTAAAAATGCATAAAGTTTATCCTATTTGTATAGCTTTATTATTGTTTATTGCAAGAGATTCTTTTTCTCAAAATAAAGTAGACTCTACTTACATAAAAGAGCGAGACGCATATTATTCGTCACATTTTGCATCATTTGCCGATACAAATGTGTTAGCATACGCCGACACATTATTAATGATGGGCAAAAAACATAATGATGATGCAACTATCAAATTGGCGATGGGAGCGAAACTAGATCATTATTATTATAATGATACTGGAGGCGAAAGCCGGACAGATAGTGTGATTGCATGGGTAAACCGATTAAAAGCATTTGCACGAAGCGTGAATAATGACGAACTTTTTTATTGGGCTTGGGCAAACCGACTGATAAACTACTACCTCAAAGCAGGAGAATATAATTTGGCACTTTCCGAAACAGAAAAAATGTTTCAGTCTGCCCAAAAAGACCAATCTCAAACTAGTATAGCAGAATCTTACTCTGCTTTAGCTAACATTTACGGAGCGAAGGGACTCAAGAAAAAATCATTAGAGTTTATGCTCCAAGAAATCGAACTTTTTGAAAAATATAATTTAGAAAAAAGGTATCATATTACATTTAAATACAGCGATGCCGCAAAAATCTATGTCGAGACAGGACAACCCGAAAAAGCACCAGAACTTCTTGAAAAAGCTATAAAATATGCCAAGACACCCTACCATTTGGTAAGTGCTAAACTTGTTTATGTTTTGTATTACCTATCTTTGGGAAATACAGTCGAAGCACAAAGAATACTTGAAGAATGTCGACAAATGTATGTTGATGATCCGATCTTACAACGTCATTACCATTATTTTCAAGAAGTAGAAATTAATTTCTATTGCACCATTGGAGATTACGATAAGGCTTTGCTAATTTTAGAATCGCGTATGCAAGAATTTGAGGAAGTTGACGATGTTGTTTCGCTTATGTCGCTAAAAAAAGTAAAAGCTGATATTCTTTGGGATATGAATCAAAAAGAAGCAGCAGCTGACTTGTATAGAGAATATCTTACCTATCAGAAAAAAGAAAGGGAAATAAGCGAAGAAAAATCGACCAGCGAATTTGCTACGATCCTAAATCTGCAACAGTTGAATGCCGAAAAAACAGCACTCGAGAAACGTTCGCAAGAAAAACAACTTTCAAACACGCGAATCATCGTCTTTCTGTTGGTATGCGTTTTAATCATCTTCATGATTTTCTTGTATTACCAAAGAAAATCGCATAAAAAATTGAAAAAACTCAGCAATAATTTAATTGAAAAAAATCAAATCCTACTCGATTCCGAAAAAGAATTGCGAAAAGCGAAAGAAATTGCAGAACAAAGTAGTCAAATGAAAACCAAGTTTTTGCAAAATATGTCGCACGAAATCCGCACGCCTTTAAATGCAATCGTAGGATTTTCCGATTTGATTGCCATTCTTTTTTCCGAAAACAAAGAAGCGGAAGAATACGCTTCAATTATCACGCTCAACAGCGGCTTGTTGCTAAAATTAATTCACGACGTATTTGATATTTCAGAAATCGAAGACACCACTTATGAATTTAAAATAGGACCTGTCGACATCAATTATTGCTACATCACCTCCATCGAAAAAACAAAAATATTTATCCAAAAAGGTGTGCAGGTAAACTTCCATCCGTCGTGTAAAAATCTGATTATCAATAGTAATTCTGAGCGTATCATTCAAGTTTTGGAAAATCTCTTGGGTAATGCCGGAAAATTCACTTCAGAAGGATCAATAACGCTCGAATATGAGGTTCATGAAGAAGAAAAACAACTGATTTTCAAGGTTACTGATACCGGAATCGGTATTCCGATCGACCAACAAGAAAATATATTCGAACGTTTTGTCAAGTTAGATGATTTCAGTCAAGGAACCGGCTTAGGTCTTTATATAAGTCGGATTATTGCTGAAAAATTAGGTGGTTATCTAATTGTTGATAAGGATTATACAGATGGTGCCCGATTTATTTTCTGTGTGGCTATGTTATAGATTTTTTGAAGCATTTAGTTGAAATTTTCGCAACTTTCTTCATTTAAAATGGCAAATGAATCCTCTAAATATCGAGGCAACAAGCAAACAAAATCTAATAAACGTGAACTTAATCGTTAGGCACAAGCGTAGGGCGACAGTGCTACTATCATCGGACACGCAAAAGCAAGAGGTTTCTTATTGACAACAGACGGACCAAGACCAAGGCCGCCCACCGCCCCGATTTTTAAGAATGTTGAAAAGTTTAGATGAACTTTGAAAGCAACTTTGGTTTTTGTTTTGTATTTTTGACACGAGTGGTCAAAATGAAATTATTCAAAATGAAAAACTAGGGCGACACAATACGTAACTAAGAGAAGACAAAGAACTGCCCTTGCGCATGGTTTCTGCGTTTCTTGACATTTACCAAGATAGAAGGTGGATAACGAAAAGCAACACGAGAACAAGTTGTAAAACTTGCCGAGTATTTTAAGGTAAAAGAAAACGACTTGTTAGCGGCGTGGTTGTCTGACAAATTAGTTTATGAAGTGCAAGACGAAACGTTCGCATTGCAAGTAGTGGAAGAAAAAGTGAAATACGCGAATAAAGAAAAAAATGAAGATAAATAATCAAGATGTAGTTGAAAGCAATGCTTATAAATTTATTCAGAAAGCCTTGGTTTCTTCAGATTCAACAGAAAAGTTGGTAAGTGATTTAGAAAGTCAACGGTACAGATATAGACGCGAAAAGGACAAACTTAAATACTTGACAGTTGTTTCTCAATATGTTCAAGAGGAATCGGAAAAACACTCTAAAGAATGTAAAAATCCATCTAATTGTTCACAATCAAAGGCTCTTGGAGAAGCTACTTTTTTTCTCAATCAAATGCTTGAAGAATATGGAATTGGAATTAACAATGATGAAGTATTTACAAATGAAGAAAGATATGAGAACAACAAAAAGTTAGACGATATGCTTCAAGAAATTGAAACCCTAAAAATGGGACAAGAAATCATTTATGATGACTTAAAAAAAGAAATAGAAGAATTAAAGAACCTTTATTTTATAGGAAAGAAAAATTGGTATCAAAATCTTGCTGGCAAATCATTAGAAATGGTTGCGAGCGGTGTAGTTAATGAAACCATTTCGAAAAAACTTATCAGTATTGCAGGTGTAATGTTTAATAATCTAATACAGGATTAATAATGTTACTCTTTGACGAATACCCATATTTTAATCATAAATTTCCAGAACCGCAGTATTTAGGAGCAAAGCACACGCATTTAGCGTGGATTAAAAAGTTTGTTCCAGACAATATCAATGTAGCTTTGGACGCTTTTGCAGGCTCTCAATCCGTAGCTTTTTTGTTTAAACAAATGGGCTTAAAAACCATAACCAACGACTTTTTGAATTTCAACAATCAAATTGGTTTGGCGTTGGTTGAAAACGGAAATGAAAAAATTACGAAAGAAGATTTAGAAATCTTGTTTCAACCTGCAAAAAACAAGAACGATTTTCAGCTAATGAGTCGTCCCTTAAAAACAGGCTAAACGACTATTAATCAATAAAATAGTTTTAAAAAAGTTTGCAAAATACGACCGGAAATAGTAATTTTGGGGAATAAAACCGGCAGAAACTATGTTAGGAAAGTTACCCAAGAATAAAGAACGCGAATTATTTCGCACCCGATTGGAAGATTTAATAGATCCGAGTCATGAATTAGTGCTTTTGT
>JAISHW010000068.1 GCA_031262365.1 Lentimicrobiaceae bacterium | reverse complement strand
TTTTCTGAAACACTTCCCGCATCAGAAGCCAAAGAAGTAAAGATGTTGTTGAAAGACCCATACATCTTTGACATGCTCACTTTTACCGACCCATACAACGAACGTGACGTGGAAATCGGACTGGTGAAACATGTGGAGAAGTTTTTGGTTGAAATGGGGGAAGGCTTCGCTTTCATGGGACGGCAATATCATTTGGAGGTATCCGGAAGCGATTACTATGTTGATATGCTGATGTACAATACCTTCTTGCATAGATACATGGTCGTGGAACTGAAAGATACAGACTTTAAGCCGGAGTATATAGGTAAACTAAACTTCTATTGTTCGGCAATAGATGATACCCTTTGTCGAGAAGGCGACAATCGAACTATCGGTCTTTTGCTGTGTAAAACCAAAGACCGCATCAAGGCAGAATACGCCCTCCGTGACATACAAAAGCCCATAGGCGTTTCGGACTATGAACTTGGGCAAGCATTGCCCAAAGACTATCGAGGTAGTCTGCCAACTATCGAAGAGATTGAAAAAGAATTGGAACCAATCAATAATGTAGATAAGGAATGAGCAAGGCAACGATATATTATCACGATATTGGCGATTACCTCTCCCGTGAAGATAAACTGGAGATACTGCATAAAATGGGATCGATAGAGAACCCTGCCATGCAATGGGAAATCCTCCATCACAACAAGCATAACGACTGGATAAATCAACGCAACGAAGGGTTTAATGAGCAGTTCGCTTCCGACTTGAAGAAACAGTTGCCGCGCATCCCATTGTTGGATGATTCCGTTGACTTCTGGAAGTACGTTAAAGCTGGTCGAGAACTCGCCGACCTCCACCTCCACTACGAAGACCATGCCGATGAATTCCCCGTCACGGTAGAGCTCGGCACAGCCAACTACGAGGTAACGAAGATGCGCTTTCCCTCCAAAGGCGACAAGAGCCGCATCATCTATAACCCGTTCATCACTATCAGCGACATCCCCGCCGAAGCTTACGAATATGTAGTCAACGGCAAGTCCGCCATCGAATGGGTGATGGAACGTTATCAAGTGACTACCAATAAGGACAGCGGCATCGTGAACGACCCCAACGACTGGGCACGCGAACACAACCAACCTCGTTACATCCTTGATTTGCTCCGCTCTGTCATCGCCATCAGCCTCCGAACGGTGGAAATCGTGAAGAATTTACCGAAAGTGAAACTATAAACAATTAAGTTCATGAAGATATTTAAGATTCAGGTCGAGAATTACAGACTTCTAAAAGATTTCTGTATGGATATTGAAGATGAATTATCCTTGGTAATAGGGAAAAATAACACTGGTAAGACCTCAATCTTATCTATATTGGACAAATTCCTAAACAAAGATAAGAAAAATTTCTATTTTGATGATTTCAATATTGACTTCAAACGAGAAGTTGTTGAGATGATGAATGGAGAAGATATTTCTGAGGATAACTATAAAGAAAAAGGTATCATTCTCCGATTGTTTATTCAATACTTTCAAGATGACAACTTAGAGAACATTGCCAAGGTAATGATGGATTTGGACCCCAATAATTTTTATGTTGCATTAGAATATGACTATACTTTACCTTATAACAAATATGTGAATTTGAAAAATGATTGGATAGAATTTGACCAAAAGGAACAAGGTAAACATAGAGAAAATAGTGACTATGTCGCAAAGGATATATATGATTTTCTTGTTCATAACCATCAGAAATATTTCAGAAGATGTCGTAAAACCATTGAAATTAGC
The DNA here is from genome assembly GCA_031262365.1 of Lentimicrobiaceae bacterium. Lineage (GTDB taxonomy): Bacteria > Bacteroidota > Bacteroidia > Bacteroidales > F082 > JAISHW01. The sequence goes on along the minus strand of JAISHW010000068.1, from coordinate 58,602 downwards.
AAAGATGGTATAATTAATGCTGATAATTATATTGATGCTGATAAAGAAGGTGTAAATTTTGATGCCATTTTGAATTTCCAATATATTAGTGCGAAAAGAGAAGTAGCGAATAAAGATGGAAATAAAATATTGTCAGCTCAAACATCGGAGATTTATGATAAAACAATAGCGAATGAAGAAGAAAATGACGCTATTGAAAAATTCAAGGATCGATTGAGCGAGACAGATAATAAGTTGAACGATGTTTATAAGGATTTGTTTAGTGATACCATATCCAAAATACAATTATTTGGTGGAATTAGACCCAATGAATCAGAAATTGAAATAATATCAGATTTACAACACAGAGAGCTGCTAAAAGGGAATACAACTGTTGTTTATAAACATGATGCAGTTAATAAATTACCTGAATATTACAATGGCTTAGGGTATATGAATTTAATTAGTATGATATTTCAGATAGAAATACTTATTCAAGTCTTTAAACGTGATAAAGCCGAAAAACCAGCAGATATTAATCTTTTATTTATTGAAGAACCAGAGGCGCATACTCATCCACAGATGCAATATATCTTTATTAAAAACATAAAGAAATTGCTGTCAGAAGGCATAGTGAGAGAGGATGGAATGCGTAGAAACTTGCAGTACATTATTACGACTCATTCTTCTCATATCGTTGCAGATAGCGATTTTGACGATATAAAATATCTGCGAAAGGTAGATAGTAATAATGTCGTGGCTAGAAATTTGCACGAACTAAGTAATGTCTATGATGATGCTAATCAGTATCAATTTCTCAAACAATATTTGACGATTAGTCGTGCAGAGATATTCTTTGCAGATAAGGTAATTCTAATAGAGGGAGATACAGAGAGGATTTTGCTTCCAACTATTATGAAGAAAATGGACATCGAGTGCAATGAAGATGGATGCCAACCCCTATTATCTCAAAATATATCAATTATAGAAATCGGGGCATATTCGCAAATATTCGATAAGTTTATAGAGTTTACTGGCATAAAGACATTAATAATAACGGATATTGATTCAGTTAAGCCTAACGATAATGGTAGAAACTGCGCTTGTCGTGTATCTGAAGGTACGTCTTCGTCGAATACAGCAATAGCACACTATTTTAATCATCCAAGTCTGAATGATTTGACAACATATTCATTTGAAAACAAATGTTTTAGTATTAAAAATACTCAATGTGTGAAAGACCGTAATGGAAAACTATGTGTAGTTTATCAAACGTTGGAAAACGAATATAATGCTCGTAGCTTTGAAGATGCTTTTATCAATCTGAATAAGAATTTTATATCTGAGCATAAAGACGATTTCAGAGGTTTAAAGAATCGCAGATATTTTGATGATGCGAGTAAGGATACTTTTTGTTTAGCTACTGAATGTATTGAGAAAAAGACCTATTTTGCATTGGATATACTGTATCATAGTACAGAAAACTTAGACAATTGGCAAGTACCTGAATATATTAAGGAGGGGTTATTATGGTTGAAGCAAGATTAGGTGTTGAAGAGCAACAAATTATGAGGCACATTGCCAATCGAGAAAACTTCTTATTGAGCGGTGGTGCCGGAAGTGGCAAAACATATTCCTTGGTTAATATTATCAGACAAGTTATTAATGATAATCCTCTTCGTCAGATAGCATGTATGACTTATACCAATGCGGCGGTCAAAGAGATTGAAGAGCGTGTTAATCATGAGAACTTGCATGTCTCTACTATACATGACTTCTTGTGGGACAATATAAAACATTTCCAGAAAGAATTGAAAACGGCTCTCATAGAACTTTTAAATGATGCTGACGTTGCCAGCATTCGCATAGAAGATACTTTGGAAGTGCAAGATGATTTTTATGATAATCGTGAAGAACCTGTCACAGAAATACAGTATAAGGAGTATGTGAGACTTCGCAATGGCATTATATCCCATGATGAGCTTATCGTTATTGCAGAGCATATGTTCCGAAAATACACAAAGCTGTGTGACATTGTAAAAGATAGATACCCGTTCATTTTCATAGATGAATACCAAGATACAAGCCCTTACGTAGTGAAGATATTTTTAGAGCACTTCGCTAATGGGCGTAAACGAAGTATTATTGGCTTTTTCGGCGATGCTATGCAATCTATATATGCAGATGGTATAGGAGATTTGAAAAGCTACATTGATACAGGAAGTGTTAAAGAAGTGCTTAAACAGCAAAACAGAAGAAACCCTCAATCTGTCATTGATTTAGCTAATAAGTTGAGAACTGATAGGCTACAACAACAAGCATCAAACGATAATACTGCCCCGAATATGCTTATGGGAAATATAAAAGATGGACATATACTGTTCCTATATGCAAATGATGGAGATATTGAATCTTGTAGAGAATTTCTATCAGCACAATATAATTGGGATTTTAATAATTCTAAGGTTACAAAAGAATTGAATCTTACTCATAATTTAATTGCAGATAAAGCAGGCTTTAGAACATTGATGGATATTTACGATAAAGATTATATTTTAGCATATAAGAAGCGAATAAAAGATTACATAAAAAGCCATAGCATAGGAACTGATTTTTCTGCAAATACTTTTGGACAAGTTATAGAAATCTTAAAATTGGGGAAGACGGGGCAGGATTTAAAAGCTATTCTGCCAACCAATGCTATGCAGACCTTTATTGATCAGCATCTTGATTTATACAATATGGCACTAAATTATGATTACTCCACTTTCTCTAAAGTGTATGTGGATAAGGATCAATTGCTTGATGACAAAAAGCAAGATGAAGAAGATGAAAACAAAAAAGGCTCAAAAAGAGATTATCTCATAAGACATCTCTTCAAGATACAAGATGTTCTTTATTTATATGAGAATGAATTATATCATGACTTCTTAAAGAAAGTAGATTACAAAATTACTAATATTGAGGATAAGAATGATCTCCTTAAAAACATTAATAGTCTGATTCATGCTGATTCCAATACAATAGAAGATATTATAAATAAAGCTGATGAATATCATATCGTTTTCAGAGATGACAAATTGGAACAATTTATTCATGATAAAGAGTATTTATGGAATCGTATGCGCAAAGCCCCTTTTAAAGAGTTTCAACTATTATATGAATATTTGGAAGGCAGGACTCCTTTTTCCACACAGCATAAGACAAAAGGAACAGAATTTAATAATGTATTAGTCATTTTGGATAATGGGAAATGGAACGATTATAATTTTGAAAACCTCTTTTTAAGAAATGGTACACCAAGTGTCTTAGAACGTACGCAAAAAATTTTCTATGTTTGTTGTACCAGAGCAAAAGAAAATTTAGCAGTTTTCTATCATGCTCCAAGTAACCAAGTACTTGATGTGGCCAGACAATGGTTCGGAACAGAAAATGTTATACCCTTAGACCGAGTATAAGATGGGAAATAATAGAAGCCTCCTCATTGAGCGCAAGCCCTACATGCAGCAACTGCGTGAATGGAAAGACCAACATATCATCAAGGTTGTGACCGGTATGCGTCGTAGCGGGAAGTCCACCATGCTGAAGATGCTGGCGGACGAGATACGCCCCGATGTGGACGAAGCGCAAATCCAGTTCTATAACTTTGAGGACATCAAGACGCTTGCCATTGGGGATTACGTTCAGATATACCTGCACATTGATGCGAAGCTGGTGCCGGACAAAATGAACTACATCTTCTTGGACGAGGTTCAAAACATTGCCAGCTTTGAGCGCATGGCAGACAGCCTTTTTATCAAAGAGAATGTGGATTTGTACATCACCGGCTCCAATGCCTACCTACTTTCAGGAGAGTTAGCAACCTTGCTTACAGGGCGTTATATTGAGATAAGCATTTTACCTTTCTCCTTTGCAGAGTACTTGGAGTATGCTGTAAATTCCAAAAACAACTCACAAAGTGAAAGTTTTAGGAATTTAAGCGATATTACATTAGCTCAACAATCTGAAATAAAGGCTTATGCAAGGACTATATTCGATGATTATTTGCATGAGGGCGGCATACCGCAAGCCGTTTCCTCGCGTTATAAGGAGGATAAGCGCCCGGAGAAGATTCTCAAAGCCATACTGAGCACCATTATAGAGAAGGATGTCTTCACAAGACAAGAGGTCTATAACAAAATGGCTTTCAACAAGACAATAGACTTCCTCTTTGATGCTATCGGTGCACCGATTTCTCCAAACTCAATCGTTAACACCTTCAAGAGCGAGAAAGTCGTGATTGATAATAAGACCGTATCCAGATACTTGAATATCTTATGCGACGCCTTCCTCCTCTTCCGAGTACCTCGTTACGACCTCAAAGGCAAAGGCTTTCTAAGGACATTTGAGAAATATTATTTGTCCGATACAGGCTTCCGCCAATCCCGTTTGCCCAAACGCATGCAGGTGGATATAGGTCGTCTATTAGAAAACGTCATCTATTTGGAACTACTTCGCCGCTACGAACGTGTCTATATCGGCAAGGTGCGAGACAAAGAAGTCGACTTCGTTGTCGAAGACATCAAGGGCTACATTTCGTATTACCAAGTTGCCTATTCCACGATGGAACCTTCCACCCTTGACAGGGAACTCGCTTCACTGAAAGCCATCAACGACTCCAATCCTAAGTATCTGCTTACGATGGACTACGACCTTAACCCCGTCTATGACGGGATACGCAAATTGAACGTGATAGATTGGTTATTGGAACACACACAAAATTAAAATAGCAATATAACAAAAGCGCAAATATTCTATCATGACATTGGCGATTACCTCTCCCGTGAAGGCGGATGTCTTGTTCTAAAATAAGTTTACTCTTTTGAGCCATTTTTACTCTTTTTGGTGTAAACCTATTTTAGGACAAGACAAATTTTCATATCCGTCCGTCTGTTCAGTGCGCGGTTTGCTTCCGAATCGTTTGGCGCGATGGGCTGTGAACTTCCGTAGCCTTTCGTTGCGATTCGATTGGGGTCGATACCGAGTTTAACAAGGGCTTCTTTGACAACTTTTGCTCGGTTTTCGGAAAGTTTGAGATTGAAATCTTCATCGCCAATATTGTCGGTATGCCCCGAAAGTTCGATTGTCAGCAACGAATTATTTTCGAGAAACGTTTTGAGCATGGCTATTCCGGCATTCGAACTTTCGGAAAGCATTGCGCTATTAAATTCAAAGTGGATGTTTCGCAACAAAACGCTTTTTCCTTCGGCAATAGGTTCTAAATATACGTGTAGTTCGAATGGTTTTGTTTCGGAAGTTGAGGTTGGGAAAATTGCTTCTTGGTAAAACAAATACGTTTGTTTTCGAATTTCAAGTGCATACGAAGTTTTCGATGGTAACGCTACGAAAAACGAGCCGTCGGCATTACTTTCTGTAGCAATCAAAACTTCTTCCGTGTAAGGATCGGCAAGTGTGAGTTGCGCCTGAAGCGGTTTCTGCGTTTCTTTATCATAAACAAAACCCTTAATGTAGCTGACAGGATCGGGACGAAAATGCGCATCTAATTCGAAAGTGTAACTATCGAAACCGCCAAAACTATCCGCTTTGTTTGCCGAAATCCACGCTTTTTCGCCGGAGGCTTCGACAACGAAATTAATTTCGTCGTCCGGTGTATTAACAGGAAATCCAAGGTTTACGGGCTTTCCCCACGTCCCATCTATATTTTTTCGCACGACAAACAAGTCGTAATTTCCCATTCCAAAATGTCCGTCCGACGAAAAATACAATGTTTTTCCATCAGAATGCATGAATGGAGCCATTTCGTTACCCGACGTGTTGATGGTTTTGCCTAAATTGACAGGCATTTTCCATTTTCCATTTTCCGCTTTTTCACTTTTCCAGATATCAGCTCCGCCTTCTCCACCTTTACGTTTCGAACTGAAATAAAGCTCTTTACCATCAGCTGAAATGCACGGTTGCGATTCCCACGAAATGCTGTTTATCGCATTTCCTAAATTGTAAGGAATTGTCCATTTTCCATTTTCAAAATACGAAACGTACAAATCGCAACTGCCGAAGCCATCGTCCCAACCACATGCCGAAAAATACATTTCAAGACCATCGGCACGAACCGACATCGCGCCTAAATGCATTTCGTTCGGCCAGTTTAGCTCGAATTGTTCAGCTTCTTGCCAAACGCCATCAATGAGTTTGCTGTGATAAAAACGTTCAATAAGAGCTGTTTCGGAAGATTCGTTCGAACGTCGTGTGAAAATTAGCTGATTGCCTTCGAGCCGCAACACGTTGATGTATTCGTCGGAAGCTGTGTTGATAGTTTTTCCGACATTCATTGGGTCGAATTGCACCGGAAAACGGACTAACGAATCGCGAAAAACAGCTAATTGGTACAATTCGGTCGCGCTTTTTACGACAAGAGGATTTAAATTCTTGTTTTTTAGAAAGTTGCTTAAAAGCGTTAAAGCCGATTCGTATTGCATTGCCTGATTGTAAAACCGTGCCAACGCAATGCTGGCGTAAGGGAAAAATAAAGTGTCAATGGCTAACGCATTTTCGAGCGATTCGATTCCCAGCAACACATCGTTTTTTTCGGCGGCATAATCAGCAAGTAGCAACCATGCTTCGATGAACGTGCTGTCAGTTTTTAAGGCTTCATTGAGGTTTTTTTTAGCCGTTTCGAAATCCGATTTCCGGAATGCTTCTTCGGCTTTCAAATAGGCTTTTGTTGCTTTTTTCGATTGCGATGTTAAATTTTGTGCTTGAGCAGGAAACAACAAAGCCAAAATCAAACATAATGCTATGGAATATGCATGTATTTGTGGCTTTGCAAGCTGATGCGCCATTTTGGATATTGCATTACATAATCGGTTAGCCATGACATAATTTTTTCTGAAACACGCCATTCGGGTTGTAAATATAACAAACAACGTTCATTTACCAACGAAGCATTTTCTTCTGCCCAAATTAAATCGTTTTGTTCTTGAATAATTACTTTGAGCTCGTGTGCCGCTTGCAAAACTTGCATTTTGGGCGGTGCATTTTTTTTTGGCGACAAACAAATCCAATCCCATTTACCACTCAACAAATAAGCTCCTGATGTTTCGATCATTGTTTTAACGCCTTTCGAATGAAGCAATTCGGTGAAATAATCGAGCGGATAAAGCGAAGGTTCACCGCCGGTAACAACAACTGTTTTTGCCGGAAACGCAGCAGCGCGATCAGCAATTTCGTCGGCTGAAACGGGCGGAAATAAATCGGCGTTCCACGATGCTTTCGAATCGCACCAACGACACCCCACATCGCAGCCACCAACGCGAATGAAATAGGCAGCCAATCCCATGTTGTGTCCTTCGCCTTGCAGCGTATAAAATTCTTCCATCAGCGGAAGCATGCGACCGTTTTGTAAAATATCACTCGTTTTCATCATACACGATTTTGAGCGGTAACGTTTTCGGGCTTTGCGTTCGAGCGGGTTTCGGAGCACAAAACTGTCAACCAGCACTGAACTTGTTACGAAGCACAAAGCTCCAAGTTTGCACGTCACCCCGCCTGACGCAAAACCCGTGTTGGCGATAGTTTTTCTTTTCATTCTGTTGTGTAAATGTGTCCTTTTGTTGGTTCACCTTTTTCTTTATTTACTATTGTCGGTTTTATCCAAATTATTTTTGTCTCTGTTAGTTCTTTCCCAAAAGGTTGATTTCTCCAATGTCCTCTTCTCCAATGGGGAGCAACTTCATTTGTGTTTGAATTATTCTTTGAAGATATTTTTGTAAAAGAATTTCCAACAAGTTTAATTTTTGAGTAACCAAATTTTTTCGCTTCACTTTCAGCTAATTCTCTCCTATGTTTTGTATTCGCCTTTTCTATTTTGTTTTTAATGTTAACGGGCAACCCGTCTGCAAATTTGATTTCAATGTCGGGCTTTTCGGACGAGAGATAAAGAAGACAATTAACCATTAAGTTCAAATTGTCTTTTAAAAGTTTATACTCTTCAAGTTGGTAATTAATTTCCTTTTCAATCTCTTTCTGGTCTCTTGTTTTACTTTCAAGAGTGTCAGTCATTATTTTATGAACTTCTGCAATTGCATCTGTGATTGTTGCAGTTTCATTGGTAAATGTTAAACCTGAAGGAAGCTCCATAATGTCTTGAACATTTAACTTGAACTCAACGTCTTTTTTGCTTTCAGAATATCCGCAAATATGAAAATTAATATGGTATTTGTAAATCAGTTCTTCTTTGGAGTCGTCCGTAAACGAAACGTAAACACCATCAATTATCGCATCTTTAGAAATGTTTGTCGGCAATGGTTTTCCAAGCTCTCTAAGCGAAATATAAAAATTATCAAATGGAAACTTGATTTGTCCAATTTGTATATCAGAAACATCCGTTTTTTCTAATAGCTCTAATAATTCTTTTTTTAAATGAAAAATATTTGAGCCTGCCTTTTCAAATCTACGATATTCTAAAATGCTGAAAAGTTTGGAGTTCTTTATTTCATTAGGTTGGTCTTTACCAAAATACTTATCTATTACTTGCTCTTGTTTTAACGCACGTCCCCAAGCATTTTCAATGGATTTCCACTCATTGAACAAGTTATCAAAATTTCGTGTTTTTTCACGAAATCTGTTTGGGTAATAAAAATTGTAATTACTCATAGTCGCATAAATGGTAGTGTATATGAAACTTTATTTTCGTCAATAGACCAATATTTTCCATATTCATTTTCTCGCTCGATAGTATTCTTCAATATATTTTTGAACATTTCTTCTTGTTCTTTTGGTCTTACTAAATGCTCTGGCAAATCTGTCATTTCATAGTGTTTATAACCTTTCTTTGTTATTAGAATTTCGTCAATTGAAAAAATATTTAAGAGGGCTTCAAAAAATCTATACTTTCCATTTCTTGCATCATAACTTCCTGTGTCTACCAAAACTCGTCCATTTCTATTTTTGTAGAAAACTAACTTAATTGGTTTCCCTTTGTGATAGTCAAGAATTCTTAATCCACCTGTATTAAAGTGCTTAAACTCATATAAAATCATTTCACATTCTTCGTCCGACAAGCCGTCAACATTGTCGCCAAGTTTTTTTTTATAATCATATTCTGCTTGTCCTAAGTTAAGGGGTGCGGAATGAGCAAATAAAGCCTGTACTAAAATTTTTTTGTCAAGTTGTGTTATGTCAAATTCCATTCTTGCAAAGTTTTGTCTTCTTATTTTTTTGAATGTCACAAGGTGTGTCGTTCATCTTTTGCACTATCCGTTAAAATTACCGCCAACGTTCTTCGTTGCCAAACAAGAGTATCCAAAGTTCGTTTTCGGAATAAATCCTATACGTGTCGTAAATTTCAAACTATTTGTAAATTGCTTTTTTCGATGCTAATAACGTGTTGTAAAGCAACGAAACAATCGTCATCGGTCCTACACCACCCGGAACGGGCGTGATTTTCGATGCCATTTTCGAAACCGGTTCATAATCGACATCGCCAACAATTTTGTATCCTTTTTCGTTGCTCGAATCAGCAACTCGATGAATGCCCACATCAATAATAACAACGCCTTTTTTTACCATATCGGCTTTTACAAATTCTTTCTGACCGATTGCAGCAATCAGAATATCAGCTTGTTTTGTAAACGAAATCAAATCGTTCGAACGACTGTGGCAAAGAGTTACGGTGGCGTTTGCTCCTTCGGCTTTGCGCGAAAGCAAAATACTTATCGGTGTGCCGACAATGTTCGAGCGACCGAGTACGACAACATGTTTGCCTTCGACTTCTACGTTGCTGCGTTTGAGCAATTCAACAATTCCGAATGGTGTTGCCGGAACGTAACAAGGCATTCCAAGTTGCATACGACCTACGTTTGTCGGTGTAAATCCGTCAACGTCTTTTGCCGGATGAATGGTTTCGATAACTCGATCAGGATTGATGTGTTTTGGTAGCGGAAGTTGTACGATAAACCCGTCGATTTCATCATCGTTGTTCAAAAACTGAATCACGTCGATGAGTTCTTTTTCGGTTGTATTTTCGCTCAGTTGGTATACCGACGAAGTGATTCCGACAGCTTTACACGCTTTTTCTTTTGAACTAACGTATGTTTTGCTGGCGGGATCGTTTCCTACCAAAACAGCTGCCAAATGTGGTGCTTTTTGGTTCTTGTCGATTATTTGCGCTACTTCTTGTGCAATTTCTTTTTTCAGTTCAGCTGCAATGGCTTTACCGTCAATAATTTTATTTTCCATCATGGTGTGTCGTTATCTCCTTTTTTTGGCATTCGCTGCCATTTGCATCATTTTTTTTCCGCCTCCTGAAGTCATCATACGCATCATTTTCGATGTTTCTTCGAATTGTTTGATCATCCGGTTTACTTCAGCAATGCTGTTTCCACTGCCATCGGCAATACGTTTGCGGCGCGTTCCGTTGAGAATTTTCGGATTTTCGCGCTCGGCAGGTGTCATGGATTGAATAATAGCTTCGATGCTTTTAAATGCATCGTCGTCAATCTCGGTATCTTTCAACGCTTTACCCATTCCGGGAATCATGCCAACCAAATCTTTAATATTTCCCATCTTTTTGATTTGTTGGATTTGTTTCATAAAATCGTTGAAATTAAATTCGTTTTTAGCGAGTTTACGTTGTAATTTTTGTGCTTCTTCGGCATCGAATTGTTCTTGTGCGCGTTCAACCAACGAAACAATATCGCCCATTCCCAAAATACGATCGGCCATACGTTTCGGATAAAAGACATCTAAAGCGTCCATTTTTTCGCCGATACCAACGAATTTGATTGGTTTTTCGACAACCGACCGAATGGTTAAAGCGGCACCGCCACGTGTGTCGCCATCGAGTTTTGTAAGTACAACACCATCATAATCGAGCCGGTCATTGAAAGCTTTAGCGGTATTTACGGCATCTTGACCGGTCATCGAGTCGACAACAAAAAGAATTTCGTTTGGTTGTACTTTTTGTTTGACTGCTGCTATTTCATTCATCATTTCTTCGTCAACAGCCAAACGTCCGGCTGTATCAATGATGACGACATTTTTCGCATTTTGTTTGGCAAAAGCAATGGCGTTCGAAGCAATTCCAACAGGATCTTTGCTGCCTTCTTCGGTGTAAACATCGACTTCGATTTGTTCGCCAAGCACTTTTAATTGGTCGATCGCAGCCGGACGGTACACGTCGCCGGCAACAAGCAATACTTGTCGACCTTTTTTTCTTTTTAAGTAATTAGCAAGTTTTCCCGAAAAAGTTGTTTTACCCGAACCTTGTAAACCGGCAATGAGAATAACAGTCGGATTTCCTTTGAGTTCCAAATCGACATGACCGCCTCCCATCAACTGTGTCAGCTCGTCGTGAACGATTTTGACCATGAGTTGTCCGGGCGAAACTGAGGTAAGAATCTTTTGTCCGAGTGCTTTTTCTTTGACCGAGTTGGTGAAATCTTTTGCTATTTTAAAACTGACATCGGCATCAAGAAGTGCTTTTCTGACTTCTTTAAGTGTCTCAGCAACATTGATTTCGCTAATGTGTCCTTGTCCTTTTAGGATCTTGAATGAACGTTCTAATTTTTCGCTTAAGCCTTCAAACATAGCAATTAAATTTTTCAGCGGCGAAATTACAAAATTTAGCCACTACTGTCCACTCATCTTTTGGGAGCTTCTAAAATTCAAAAGATGTTGAGTCTTTGAGTCGATTTTTCACTAAAAATCCCAATCTCTGCGTTACGCTTCTTCAACAAAAATGCTCATTTACGCCAAGTAAACTCCGCTTTTGTTTCAGTCGCAAGCCTTGATATTGAAATTTTTAGAAGTCCCCCTTTTAATGTTCTCTCTAAAAACCTGTTCAATTTTGTCCCCCGCCAGTGCGGCTTAGAACGAACTTGCGAAAGTTGAATAACTGATATATGCAATTTTTATTTTAGAAGTCTTAAGTTCAATTAGTAAATGCGACAATCTTTGCTTTTCTTATTTATCCATGAGCTTAACCGCCATATTCAGAACAAATCCACCAGGTAAAACTCTGACAACGAAAGCCAAACATTTATTAAGAAAGCCCGGTATAGCCCGTCTTTTTCCTTTCAACATTGCCTTATAGCCGTCCAACGCAACTTTTGCAGGCGACATCATAAACCGAAACAGCGGCACATTGTTTGCCTCGGCTCGATTGAAAAAATTGGTAGCCGCAGGACCCGGCAAAAGCGTAGTAACGGTTACACCCGTGTTTCGTAATTCTTGGCGAATTGCTTCCGAAAACGAAAGCACAAAAGCTTTGGTAGCACCATACACCGCCATGAGCGGAACCGGTTGCAGTGCGGCAATTGATGCAACATTCAAAATTTGTCCGTGCCCTTGTTTGAGCATTTTTTGGGCATACCTCTGCGTCAATTCCATTACGGTAACGATATTTAACGCTATCATTTCGTGGTATTTCTGCACATCGCGTTCGACAAAACGTCCGAAATCGCCAAATCCGGCATTATTAACCAAGTATTCAATGTGCAAACCATTGTGTTCCACGTAATTTTCAATAATTTGAACACTTTCTGTTTTGCTCAAATCAAGCGACAAATAATTGACTGTTACGGAATATTGTTGTTCTATTTCCTGCTTAATATTCAAAAGTTTATCTTCACTACGGGATATCAACAAAAGATTATTACCGTCTTTGGCAAATAAACGGGCTATTTCCAAACCAATACCACCCGAAGCACCGGTAACGAGAGCTGTTTTCATGTATGTGTTTGTTTTTATATTTTAATGACGCATTTTAAGGGGCTAAAGAAGCACTTGAAGAACGGTTTCGACAAAATCGAAGAAGCCTATTTACTGCTTGGAACTTTAAATAAAACACGTGCTTTTTTACTCAGTATCGAAGCAAAACTTGCTTCTCAATCCACTTAAAAGCATTGCTGTTTCTCTAAATAATTTTTGACATAATCACTTACGCCTTCTTCTAAAGTTGTAAATGCTTTGTCGTATCCGGCGGCAAGCAATTTCGTTATGTTTGCCTCCGTAAAGTATTGGTATTTATCGCGAATATCAATCGGCGTATCAACAAAAACGATAATAGGTGTTTGATTCATGGCGTGAAATGTACTTTCAACTAACGACAGAAACGTGCGTGCTTTTCCTGTTCCAAGATTATAGATTCCGCTTTTAGGCTTCTTTAGCATTAGAAATAAAATAACATTTGCTACATCTTTTACATAAATAAAATCGCGAAGTTGCTTGCCGTCTTCATAATCAGGACGGTGCGAACGAAATAGCTGAACTTGACCTTTTTCTACTATCTGTTTGTATGCGTGCATGATAACAGAAGCCATACGTCCTTTATGAAATTCGTTTGGTCCATATACATTAAAAAATTTCAGACCTGCCCAAAATGGCGGTTGTTTCGATTGCTTCAAAACCCATTTGTCGAATTCATTTTTCGAAACACCATAAGGATTTAACGGTTTTAATTTTTCTACAATGTCGTGATTGTCTTCGTAACCAAATTCTCCTAAACCGTATGTAGCCGCCGAAGAAGCGTAAATCAGCGGAATAGCATATTTAGCACAACTATTCCAAATAGCTTTCGAGTAAACAACATTTAATTGTTCGAGAATGGTATAATCAAACACTGTCGTATCGGTACGCGCCCCAAGATGAATAACAAAGTCAATACCGTCATGGTTTGCCTCGAACCAATCAATAAAATCAGTTCGTTCGACTAGTTTTGTGTATTTTTTTTTGATAAAATTCGGTTCTTTCTCTTTTTTCGAGAAGTCATCTACTAAGATTAAGTCGTTGAAACCATTTTGATTTAAAAACCCAACTACAACACTTGCTATAAATCCTGCTGCCCCAGTTACTACAATCATGACATTCTTTTTTCACAAAATTACAAAGAAATCTGTTCCGGCAGAAATCGCTCTTACAAAACAAAGAGCCTCCGAAGAAAACTCCGAAGGCTCCGATTCATTATGCGTAAATAGATGTAATTAATAGACCATAAATTTACATGCATTCGAACGCTGACCATCTTGAACATGCAAAATGTATGCACCTGAATTCAAATTAGATAATGGCAACTGAACTTCATGTTTTCCGTTTGCAAACTGACCTAATATTTCGGAGTAAACCACGCGACCGCTTAAGTCATAAACGTGGCAATTAATTTGAGCAGTGTTTCCAATTACTTCAAACGCTACTCTTGTTTGGTTTGAAACAGGATTTGGATACAAACTCATTGGTAGTTTTGTTGCAGAACCGCCTAACGCATTACCCGGATTTTCGTCTAACCCTACAATACGGTATTCGTCGCATCTAAACAAGCCTCTTCCATAAGTTGCAGCATAGATACTTCCGTAATTATCAACACCTTGATAACTGACAATTATCTCAGGATCGGTGGGTGAAGCAGGCGGTAGAATTACTTCAGCCCAACCTTTTTCAAAGGTTTGTTGTTTCAGTTCGAACACCGGTATATCTTCCATTGCGTTTTGTGATTTGTACCAAACAGGATTTTCAATTGTAATGTCGTCAGTCATATATATACCATGTTCTGTACCTAAAATAACGACATTCGTATTCGACATTTCAATTAACGAAGCATAAACAGGCATCAAAGGAAGATCGCCTTGTTTTTGTACAAATATAGGATTTTCCGAAAGCGCGTTTGTCGAATAATATACATAGGTTTGATTTCCATAGTTAGCAAGTGTAACAATTACTTTATTTGCATCTTTTTGGTCTACCGAAATAGAGGTAATTGCTTGTGAATTTGCTCCTTCAGGTGTATTAAGTGCAATTTCTGTTGTAGTAATAATACAAGCGGCACCACCTGCTGTGGCAAGCGAATCAACATAAGCATCTGCAATATTTGATACACGATAAAGTTTACCATCTGTTGTGCCTACAAAAGCATGATCTGCATCAGCAGAAACAGCTAACGATTGAGGTGTTCCAGATACACCTGCTGCTGTTTTTTTAGATATCGTATATATTACTGGTACTTTGCCAAACTGTAATATTTCTCTTGTAACAACTAAGTTGTCCTTAGCTGCTACAAATAATTTCGAACTAATAATATCTTGTACAAGAATAGAGTCTCCCGGATTTAAGTCTTCAGTTAAAACATGCTCAAATGGATGTCCTCCATTATTGCTGATTACTTGAATTTTTTCTCCTGCCACTAAAGTGTCTTTAGATTTAAACCAAACGGAATCGTAACTTCTGAAATCTTTATCACTTTCCCATAACACAATAGGCGTTTTAAACGAAGTATTACTCGTTAAACCTGTTAAAAATTGTGATTCGCTAAAATTTTGTGAAAGTTCTGTTCCCATTTCATTGGTACGTCTTACAATATTTCCCTTTGCTGTAATTATAAACACATCCGGATCAATTACAGAAATGGCAGATTGTCCTCCTACAAAGTTATCTAATCCTACTTGAATTTTCTTTCCATATTTTAAATTATTTTCGGTCTCACTACCTAAGATAAAGACTGTTCCGTTATCAACCGAACCACCAATCACTCTGTTTAATTTATGAGAAACTCCCACATTCCAAAAACGACCTGAGATAAGATTTCTATTGCATTGAGCAAATGAATAATTACCAGCGGCAATGGTAGCTTTAAACACCCCGCCTTCTGTTCCAATATAAAACTTATTATTGCTAGTGGCACTATATGTTAAAGAATGGATTCCCGGATGTATGTATAGCGGGTCATAAGGCGAATAGCTTGATATAGAACTTACCTCCCATGAATATAAACCTGTATTATCCACACCTTTTGCCGTCCATAAATCTTTTGCACAAAGAATAATTTTGTCAGTATTTTCTGGATCAACTATTATTTTATTGTAGTTTAATCCATCTCCATCGTAAGGTTTTATTGTCGTTGATGAAGGAAGTATTACACGCCAAGAACTCCCTTTATCTTTCGATACATAGATGCTATTTTGTGTTCCTGAAGATTGTATACTAGCAGCATACATTACATTTGGATCTGTAGGTGCTACTGCAATTATTAGATGAACGGAAGTAACTTGCGTTGGCAACATACCTTCTTCCCCAGTAGAACGGTTTTCAAATTCATTAATATTTCCACTTGTCGAAATATAAAATTCACCATCAACTGAAGCAATAAGTGTTCCATCACTTGCTACTTTTACATTGACAACGTTTCCATTAAGTTCATTCGATTCAATATCTTTTGCTTTTTCCCATGTTTCTCCACCATTTGTACTAACCATCAGGGCACTACCTGTAGCCACTAAAAGGGTTCCGTCTGCTGTCAAAGCTAGTTCATTAATATACGCCCAAGTAGCCGCATTGTCATTTATGGCAGGAACTGTACTTCCTATTTGCAAAAATGTATTTCCACCATCCGTCGACTTAAAAAGTCCTTGACCAATCAAGCCTGAGGAGTAAGAAATTTCAGAAAGTCCGCTGTAACTCTGACTGTTAAGACCTAAACCTGTTGCAACATAAATTGTTCCGTCAGCGGCTTGAATCATATCGCTAACCATCATGTTTTCACTAACTTTAGTCCAAGTAACGGCTTCATCTGTTGATTTGTAAATACCACCGCCTAATGTTCCGGCAAATAAAGTTTTTCCACTTGCCGTCTGATTGTCGACAATAATAGCATTTACTTGTCCTGCAAAATTATTCGGACCCAACTCTACCCAACTTAAATCAGCTCTTGATTCGGCTGTTGCTTTAACCTGTTCCGAAACTTTTGCCGCTAGCATTGGATCGATCAATCCCGTTTTTTGGTTTGCACGAAGATTATAAAAATACGATGCAGTTGCTTGATCTGCATCCGTTCTGGCAGTGTACTTGCCTTTGGTTTCTTCTCCGGTAGCTAAGAGACTCGATTGAGTTAAAGTAATGATTACCAGCAGGAAACTTAATTGTAAAAATCCTCTTTTCATATCATGTAATTTTGATTATATTTTAAGTTTTTTAACCTTCCTTAAAGGGGCACAAGTTACGTTAAAAAATAAAACATACAACAACTTTGCTAATATTTTATTTAACATAGCTTAACCTTTTCTTTATACACACATACTAAAGTGTACAAATATAAGCATTCTCTCAGAAATATTGCTTCAAAAATATTGCTGTCCGGTAAAAAATGTAAGTGGGCTTTTGATTGATCTCTAACAATGGGATACTGTAAAAACTAAATAATAGGGTCGTGTTAAAATATAAACATTTGACAAACAATATGATGTGCGATGTTTCCAGACACTAATAATTTCTAACACGAAATCAGCGTCAATAGTAATAGTCGTAAGAAAAAAGTTGCGGGACGGGAGGTTCGAACCAGTTGCATCGTGCTAAATATTTATCATCGAATTTTCGGGAAGCCAACCGACGCTTCCATTTGCTATTCTAATTCTATTCCAACCACTTACATTGTCCAATATCGTTACTTTAGCACCTTCGTGTAAAATAAATAGATCGACACTTGAAATTCCGGGAGCACTTTTTACGGTTATTGTCGGAGAAAAAATTATTGCTTGGTTTTTTTGTTTGAGCGATGTTCTTCCTTGAGTGGCTATCGCAAGTGTGCCGGCAAAAACAACTATAAATAAGATTCCGAAGAAGAATGTTGCTTTTCGTACAACATGATTTCGCGATACTAAAAACCAAAATACCAAAGCCAATAGTATGATTAAGGCAACTATCGACAAGAAAGCCCAAGCGTCGGGGTGAAAAATATTACAGAAATTGCGCCACCATGTTTTGAAAAACAATTCGGGCATCGGTTCGATTTTATCTACGATTCGCGAATTGGCAATTTGCAAGTTTTCAAGAATATCATTGTCGTTTGGTGCTAATTTCAAGGCTTTCTCGAAATAAAGAATCGATTTCGGGTAGTTTCTTAATTTAAAGTAGGTGTTCGCTAAATTGTAATAAAGTGCTGCCGATTCTAAATTAGATTCCAAAATACCTTCATAAATAAGTGCTGCCGAATCATATTGCGCTTGCGTATATAGGGTGTTTGCCAACTCGAATTTTTCTTCGAAAGTTGTTTGTGCTTGTATTATAACCGAAAACGTCAACAAAACGAACGTTATAAAACCGCTTTTCATTTTCCAGTCAAAAAATGCCGAATTGATTTTTGTGTTCATATTGTTATTATTTGATCCGTTTTTCGACTTTCGTTATCACATCAATACCTTGTGTATAAAGGTCGTCCATTTTTTTGTTGGTGTCGCCGGGAGCAAAACGTGCAAATTCGCAATTTTCTAAGGTCGCTATAAATTTATTGATCAACTCTTCCGGCATATTTTTTTCAAATAAAATTTTGCGCACCGTGTCCATCGAAAGGTCGGATCGTGCAATACTGAATTTATCAACAATATAGCCCCAAAGTGCTTGCGACATTTCGATATAAAATTCGTTTTGTTGACGTTGTTTCAGGTATTGGCGTGCATTTTTGAGACGCTTGCGTGCAATTTTCGTTGCTTTCTTGTTGTGCATCAACATTTGGTTTTTGTTTAGTTTCATTTTCTTCGCATAATAAAACAACACAACGAAGAAAATGATCACAATAACCGTTATTGTTACAAAATAAGGTGTCGAAAGGAAAAACACCGTCTGTTTCTTTCTTAAAGCTAATTTTTCTGTTTTAATATGGTGAATATCACTACCCAAATATTTGATTCCCTCTTGGTTAGCATTATAACTAATGTCCGAATCGGAAGATTGCGTTCCTTTAGTTACATGAATTTGAAATACGTTTGATGCTGTCGATTTGTATTTTTTATCAACAGGGTCAAAGTACGAAAATACAAGCGAATCGATTGTGAAATCGCCATGAACACGTGGAATGACTAAGTATTCTGCTTTTTTTGTTCCGCTAATTCCTGAAGCAGAAGGTTTTACATTAGATGTGATTTTCGGATCATAAACTTCGAAGTCAGGAGGAAAGTTCGGACTTGGAAAATCGACTAATTCGATGTTTCCTTTTCCGCTAATGGTCATCACGAGGGTGAAGGCTTCATTTGTTTTCAGATTGTCTTGATCGATCGATGCGCGAAAATCAAATTGTCCGACAGCACCATTGAAAGAAATTGGTTTGTTTGCCAATGGCAACTGCTGTACGTCTATATCAATCGTATTTGCTGTCAGCTTTTTCTGCACATTCGTATAGTTTCTATTGAAAAACGGATCGTTAAAGAAACTTTCGAATGGATCGTAACTTCTTCGGTTATTGCTGCTTTGTGAGCGAACGACTGCCGTACATTCGATTTCCATTGGATCGATGGTTAATTTTCCCGAACGTTGCGGAAACAAGGCATATTGCTGAATTTCGGCAACAACATATTCTTCGCCGTTAATAATTTCTGTTGTTTGCACAAAATTACTACTGTTGTCGGTCAAATTTTTTGTCCAAAAACCGCCAAAATTTGATGATTTAGAAACATTTATCGAAGAAACCTGTACTTTGGTGTAAAGTTTATATGTGATGGTAAGTTGTTCGCCTACAAAGGCATTTTTCTTGTTCACAACGGCTCTGAAGAACAAATCGTCGTTGTTGATTCCTGTTGTTGATGCGTTTCCGGAAGCGTTCGAATTGTTTTGCGTTTGTGTGTTTCCGGCTACAACTTTAATTGTTGCAGGTTCGCTTTTAATTTTTTTCCCTTGAACGGTTGCAAAAGCCTCCCCTATTTTTATTTCTCCTTCTTTAGAAGCTTGTAAATAATAAGTATAAGATTGCGTGAATGAACGTGTTACAGCACCATTAACGATTTGTACATTCGAGCTTGTCGACGACATGGGCCCACTAATTATTTGTGCATTTTCGATTGTCGGCACTTGAAAATTATTTCCTTCGGCATTCAATTCAAAAATCAGCTGAAATTGTTCGCCTACCCGAACTTGTTTTTTCGATTTTACAGTTAGTGTAATATCCTGTGCGACAAGCGAAAGTGGAACTATCAATAGTAGAAATAAAAAAAGCCTAAACTTTATTCTCATTCTTAATATACCTAATTTTTCCGTTACAAATATACAATCTTAATTTTTTATTTTTACCTTTTTACCAATCCTTTTGGTTTCTTTGTTTCGGCATTGCCTCCATTTTTTGCTTCGTTACTTTTTCTAACGTTTCTTTTTCTTCATTTTGAAGTGCTTGCAACATTCGTTCAGCATCTTCTTTCGACATTTGTTGTTCTTTTTGCTCTTGGTTTTGCTGTTCTTGTTGCTGTTCTTGCTGTTGATTTTGTTCGTTTTGCTGTTGTTCGTCTTGTTTTTGTTCCTGATCCTTTTTATCTTGATTTTCCTGATTGTCTTGATCTTGTTGCTGATCTTGATTTTGCTGATCTTGCTGTTGGTTTTGCTCATTCATCATTTTCAGGCGTGCATATTCTAAGTTGTAGCGCGCATCGTCGTCGTCGGGATTCAATTTTAAAGCATTTTTATATGCTTGAAAACTTTCGTTGTATTTTTCTTGGCTCATCAAGGCGTTTCCTATGTTGTAAAACGCTTTCGAGGCAACTTGTTTGTCGGTGCTATTTTGTATTACATTTTTAAAATCAGTAGTTGCTTCTTCAAAATTTTCCTGATTGTAATGTGTATTTCCCAAGTTAAATTGCGCTTTTTCGTTCAAAGGATCTTTATCCAAAACTTTTTTGAAGTTTACTTCTGCTTCCGCAAAATCGCCTTTTTCGTAGTCGCTTAAACCGCGGCGAATGGTGCGTTTTTCGTTTTGTGAAAAAGAAACCAACGAACCAAACAGCAATAGTATAACCAATAAATACTTAATTTGTTTCATCTCTTCTGTCAAAAAAATTCATTTTCAATTGCCAAGGTCTTTTACCCGAAGCAATAAGTATTTCGAGTAGTAAAAACAATAATGCCAGCGCAATAAACCATTGAAATTGGTCTTCGTAGTCGGTAAACACTTTGGTCTCGATTTCCGATTTTTCCATTTTGTTTATTTCGTTGAATATTTGTTCCAATCCGACATTCGAATTGCTTGCTCTGACATATACACCACCACCTACTTCGGCGATTTGTTGAAGCACTTTTTCGTTCAAACGCGTGATAACGGTCGTGTTGTTGGCATCTTTGCGGTAGCCTGTCCGCACGCCGTTTCGACCGTAAATCGGGATCGGGCTTCCTTCGGGCAGTCCCATTCCTATTGTATATACGTGTACACCTTTATCCAACGCTTCTTTGGCAGCTTTTATTGCAGCTTCGTTTTCATGATCTTCGCCGTCGGAAATAACAATGATGGCTTTGTTACGTTTGTCTTGATCGAACGATTTCAAGGCGGTTTGTATCGCTGCGCCGATTTCGGTGCCTTGCGCGTTGATCAGCTCGGTGTTTAAGGTTGATAAAAACATGCGCGCCGACGCGTAATCGGTCGTAATCGGCAGTTGCACATAAGCCGTTCCGGCAAAAACAATAATCCCTATTCGGTCGCCTTGCAATTTATCAATCAGCCGATTGATTGCTTGTTTCGCACGCGACAAACGATTCGGTGCAATATCTTCGGCAAGCATCGAATTGGATATATCGACAGCCAAAAACAAGTCGATTCCTTCGCGTTTGACTTCTTCCATTTTCGATCCTGTTTGCGGATTTGCTGCGGCAAAAATCAACGAAGCAAAAACCAGAAGCATGAGCGAAAATTTGAGTATCGGGCGCGTTTTCGACTTGAGCGGCATCAAATAAAAACGCATTTCTTCAGACGAAAAACGATTGAATCTTCTATTATTCAGATAACGTACAACAATGTAAATCAGAATCATTACCGGAATAGCAAACAACCAGTAAAGGTATTCGATGTGTTCAAATTGCATGACGTTTGTTTCCATAGTCTTTAGTCGTTGATGGATCTGAATAATGTTTGACACAAAATAAATTCGAACAGCAATAGTGCTATCGCGAGCAACACAAATGGGAGAAATTCTTCGTGCATGTTTTTAAATTCGGTTACATCAATTTTCGAGCGTTCGAGCTGATCAATTTCTTTATAGATTTCGGCTAATTTTTGGTTTGAAGTAGCACGAAAATAACGTCCATCGGTTTCTTGCGCAATTTGTTTCAACAGCGGTTCGTCGATTTCGACTTGCATATCGCGCAATTGAATTCCGAAAGGCGTTTGAACAGGATAAGGTGCAACGCCATACGTTCCAACGCCAATCGTATAAACACGAATGCCATAAAGTTTAGCTATTTCGGCAGCTGTGAGTGGATCGACCGAACCGGCATTATTTACGCCATCGGTCAGCAAAATAACGACTTTCGAAATGGCTTTGCTATCTTTCAAACGGCTCACGGCTGTTGCCAAGCCGTCGCCAATAGCCGTTCCGTCTTCTATCATACCACTTTTGATATCTTTAAATATGTTTTTGATGATTGCCTGATCAGTTGTCAGAGGCACTTGCGTGAACGATTCGCCGCTAAACACCACCAATCCGATTCGGTCGGTCGGGCGTCCGTCGATAAATTCGGCAGCAACAGCTTTCGAAGCATCTAAACGGTCAGGTTTCAAGTCGCGTGCGAGCATACTTCCCGACACGTCGAGCGAAATTATGATGTCAATTCCTTCGATCGAAACATTTTGTCCGGTCGAACTGCTTTGCGGACGGGCAATAGCTACGATCAACAAAGCTAAAGCAATCATTTTCAATGCAAAAAGCAGATGTCGTAAATAGATTTTCCAGCTGTGTGGCAATTTTGAAAAATCGGACGCTTCGGAAAACCGCATATAAGGCTGTTGTTTTTTTTGGCGAAAAATGTACCAAATAATAAGCACTGGAACCACAAGCAATCCATAAAGAAAAGCCTGATTTGCAAATGTTATATCGGACATCATGGCTGTTCCTCCGTTGTTGGTTCGATTTGTATTTCTTGTGCTGCTTTTATTTTTTTTGCTTCCGTTTCTTGTTGCTCTTTCAAGGCGGTTGTTTTGTTGATAAAACCGACAGAAGACTCAAAACTGATGTCGTTTTCTTGAGGTGACGGATCCAATTTGGCAAATTTCACCAAGTCGGCTGTATGAAGCATATTGGCGAGTTCGTTGTTGATTTCGGCACCAAAATTCAAAGTTTCAATTTCCGAAAGAATTTCGTCGGTCGTCATCTCGATTGCCTCAATGTCGAACTGTGCCTCGATGTATAAACGGACAATTTCGGTCAATTCGGTGTAATATTCTTTTGTTTTTCCTTGTTGCCACAGTTTGCGCTCTTTCAGTTCGTTTAGAGCTTCCAAAGCGGTGATATGTGGCGGAATTTTCGGTTTTTTCGGTTCCTGCTTGCCTGCTGTTTTTTGCTTTTTCCTATAATAATGTATTCCAGTAATTAGCGAAGCGATAACGAGCAAAGCCAACAAAATATAGAGATAATTTGCCAAGATAAATTCGGCAAAGACTTCGAAATTCGAGACCGTCAGCGGTGCTTTTATCGTTTTGAAAACTTCCGTTGTATCGACTGCCACCGTATGCACAAAAACAGGGTGTGCCTGCGTTTCGACTGTAAAAAACAAACTGTCGGCATTTGCCGGAAGAAACGGTAATTTTGTCGGCGGAATTTCTATATTTCCGGTTTCGAACGATGTGATATTCAATACTTGTTGAATCAATACATTGCTATCGGCATCGTAAGGCATTTGTTTGATTTCGCCGGCTTCGATGATTTCGAAATATTTCGAAAGCGTGTCTTCGAAAAGCGGCCATTGAATTTTAAATCCGTTCGGCACGCGCATGCTCAACTCGTAGCATATAGGTTGCCCGACAAGAATCGAATCGCGATCAATTTTGCTTATTGCTTCGACTTGTTGCGACTCGGCGACTAAAGTCAGCAACAAAAGTTGTAGGATCAAAAAATGTTGCAGCAATCTTTTTTTCATCTTCTCGCTCCTCGCTGTTTGAACAGTTTCATGAGCGGACGCACATAGTCTTCGTCCGTGTATATCAATGTATTATCGATACCTAAACGCAAAAACGATGCGTTTAGTGCGTTCGATTTTTCACGAATCATTTTTTGGTAAGCGTGGTGCCAATTGTTTCGCGAGGTATCGACCCAAATATCGCGACCTGTTTCGGCATCTTGAAATTTTACCAAACCGATTTTCGGGATAGCGATTTCGCGTTTATCGGTAATCCGGAGTGCTACCAAATCGTGTTTGCGCGCAGCAATCCGCATAGGTTGTTCAAACGATTTGTCGGTCATAAAATCGGAAATCAAAAAAGCAACGGTTCGTTTTTTTATTGCGCTGGTTAAAAAACGTAATCCTTGTCCGATGTCGGTACCTCTTTGTTTCGGCACAAACGTTAGCACTTCGCAAATAATTCGCAATATGTGACTTACTCCTTTTTTAGGCGGAATAAAACTTTCGACTTGATCGCTAAAAAAAATCACGCCGACTTTATCGTTGTTTTGAATAGCCGAAAAAGCCAATACAGCAGCCAATTCAGCTGAAAGCATACGTTTGAGTTGTGATCCTGATCCGAAATCGTTCGATCCTGAAACATCTATCAGCAACATAACGGTCATTTCACGTTCTTCTTCGAACACTTTAACGTAAGGATGATTGAAACGTGCCGTAACATTCCAGTCGATGTTGCGGATGTCATCGCCATATTGGTATTCGCGCACTTCGCTGAAAGTCATACCACGCCCTTTAAATGCTGTATGATACTGTCCCGAAAAAATATGATTCGACAGTCCACGTGTTTTGATTTCGATTTTTCGAACCTTCTTAAAAATATCCGTAGTTTCCACTGATACAGTTTTTATCTTAGAAAAACTTGCTGTTTTTCAACGTTTTTACGGCACTTCGACGGTGTTCAATATTTCACTGATAATAGCTTCCGTCGTGATGTTTTCGGCTTCAGCTTCGTAAGTCAAACCAATACGATGACGCAATACATCGGTTGCTACGGCACGAATATCTTCGGGAATGACATAGCCACGACGTTTGATGAAAGCATAAGCCTTGGCTGCCAAAGCCAAGTTGATGGTTGCGCGTGGCGAACCACCATAATTGATCATTCCGGTAAAACGTTTCAGTTTGTAATCAGCCGGATAACGTGTTGCAAAAACAATATCGGTAATATAATTTTCGATTTTTTCGTCAAGGTACACTTCGCGCATTACTTCGCGTGCGCGAAGAATTTCTTTTGTTGTCATTACAGGTTTCAATTCTACGTTTTCTGATACGACATTCTGACGCAAAATCAACTTCTCTTCTTCTTTTTTCGGATAATTGATTACCACTTTGAGCATGAAACGGTCGACTTGCGCTTCGGGAAGCGGATAGGTTCCTTCTTGTTCGATCGGGTTTTGCGTAGCCATAACCAAAAATGGATGTGGCAGCACAAATGTTTGTTCGCCAATCGTTACTTGATGCTCCTGCATGGCTTCGAGCAAGGCACTTTGCACTTTTGCGGGCGAGCGGTTGATTTCGTCGGCAAGAATGAAGTTGGCAAATATCGGACCTTTGCGAACAATAAATTCTTCTGTTTTCTGGCTGTATATCAACGTCCCAATCAAGTCGGCAGGGAGTAAATCAGGCGTAAACTGAATGCGACTAAAGTCGGCATCGATAATTTTTGCTAACGATTTAATTGCCAGTGTTTTTGCTAATCCGGGAACGCCTTCCAACAAAATATGTCCGTTAGCCAAAAGCCCAATCAGCAAACGTTCGGTCATCATTTTTTGTCCAACGATAACCTTGTTCATTTCCATGTTTATCAGATCGACAAATTGACTTTCCTTTTGAATCTTCTCATTCAATTCGCGAATGTCTGTTCCAATCATTTTAATTTATTTTTGTTCGTTCGTGCAAAAATAAAGAAAACCAATCGAAGTAAGTCGTTAAAAAAAGTTAACCTCATTTAAAAAAAACAAGGAAAAGAGGAAAGGTCAAAGTACGAAATATAAAATTTATAGGAGCTTCTAAAAATCCAAAATAATTTCGTCGGCGAAAATCCACGAAAGATTTCCTGCCGAAATGTGATCTTCGGGAAGTAAACCAAAACTTTCGGCTACGATTTTTACGCTGCGTGCTTTCACATTCGTCTTTAGTTCCATTTCCTGCGTGATATTTCCGTGAAGACTTGGCAAAACAGTATTTTTTACCGTTCCTATTTTCTCAAACGATTTTCCATCTGTCGAAACATAAAATTCCAATGCTTTCGGCATCAAAATCCACGATCGGACATCTTGCAGAAAACTACCCGCAATGCGCTTGATTTGTTCGGTTTTCCCAAAATCAATTGTTACAATCAAATCTTGACCTTGATAGCCTTGCCACGATCCTGTACGAAAATCGCTGCCACCGCGAAGTTTATCAATCAGTGCGTAATCGCCACCGGCGTGGTATTGCAGGTCGTATTTCGAATCGAGTTTGATTGTCCAGTTTTGGTGGTTTTTCCAAAATTTTGCCTGTACCAATTTGCTTTCTTTTCCATCGGCAACAGCAACTGCATTTACTTGTGTTGTTTGATCAATTGTAATCGGGCTTGTATAAACAGCACTTTCGGCAGTAGGAATTGTTCCATCGAGCGTGAAATGGATTGTCGCTTTCGGGTCGAAATGACACATTTTAACAATCAAAGTATCTGTAAATGTTTGCGATGAAGCGTTAATCGAAGGAACCGCTGTAATGAATTCTTTTGTAATATGCGCAACCGGAAAATACGTTTCCTTTGTTCCCCATTCTGTATTCGGATCTGAAGTCATTTCGAAAAGCAACTCGCCTCCATTGATAATATCTTGATGCGACAGATAGCTGTTTTTCAATTCTTTTCCATTTAACTTGATTTTTTTAACATATATATTTTCCTCATTCAACTCTTTTGCTTTGACAACAAATGTTTTTCCATTTTCGAGTTGAATCGTGGCGTTGTCAAATCGTGGCGCACCAATAATATATTGCGATGATCCCGGTGTAACAGGATAAAAGCCAAGTGCCGACATGACGTACCACGCCGACATTTGTCCGCAGTCTTCGTTGCCGATCAAACCATCTTTTTCGGTTGTATAAAGCTCGTTCATAATTTGGCGCACCAACTTTTGTGTTTTTGTTGGTTTTCCAATAAAATTGTACAAATAAACCATGTGATGACTCGGTTCGTTTCCGTGCGCATATTGACCAATCAATCCGGTAATATCGGACTGTTGCCGTCCGGTAAGTGCGGTTTTCGATTCGAAAAGTTCGTCGAGCATGGTTTCGTACACTTTATTTCCTCCCATGATTTCGATGTGTCCGTTTACATCTTGCGGAACAAAAAAGTTGTATTGCCAACTGTTTGCTTCGGTCAGCATGAAGTTCACTTGTGTCGGATCGAACGGATGAATAAATCCGCCATTCAAGCGTCCACGGAAAAATTTGGTTTCGGAATCGTACAAATTTTTGTAATACTGCGCACGTTGGTAAAATTCGGCAGCAATATCTTGTTTCCCTAAATCTTCGGCAAAACGCGCAATACACCAATCGTCGTAAGCGTATTCCAATGTTTTGGAAACCGATTCGCCTTCGCCATCGGAAGGAATCAGTCCTTCGTTTTTATAATATTGCAATCCCAGACGATCGTGTCGTGCATTTTTAAGCATGGCTTCCAACGCTTTTTCAGCATCAAAGTCGCGAATGCCGTTGAACCACGCATCGACAATTACCGGAATGGCATGATAACCGATCATGCAGTCCGTTTCGTTTGCCGCCAATTCCCAAACAGGAAGCAAACCGGTTCCTTTATCGGCAATATCCAGAAACGTGCGAATCATTTCTGCTGTGCATTCGCGTTGCGTGATTGTGAACAACGGATGCAAAGCGCGGAAGGTGTCCCAAAGCGAAAAAACAGTATAACGCCTATCGTCAGCTGTTTGATGCACTTTCAAATCGTGTCCGCGATAACGTCCATCGGCATCGGAATATAAATTAGGTGCAATCATGGTATGATACATTGCCGAATAGAAAATCGTTTTGTCGGCTTCGCTCGTTCCTTCTACCACAACTCGTTTCATTTCGTCGTTCCAAGCGGCAAATGTTTTGATTCGTTGTGTGTCAAAATCCCAAGCATCCATTTCAGCTTCAAGGTTTTTACGTGCGCCTTCGGCATCAACAGCCGAAATCCCGACTTTCACCAAAATTTGCTCGCCGTTTTCGGTGTCGAAATCGAAATGTGCTTTCAGGTTTTTCGACGAGACTTCCGCTGTTTTCGTCATTTTATCGTCTACACTGATTCCGTACGATTTGAATGGTTTCGAAAATTCGGCATAAAAATAAAGGTGTTGGTCGTTTGCCCAGCCTTTGCTCCGGCGCGAACCGCTTACAACAGTATTGCTTTCGACCTTGATTGACGATTCATAAATATATTCTGTCGTAACGGCTTCGAATAAATCAAGAATAATGTGTGCTTCTTTACTTTCTGGAAATGTATACCGGTGAAAACCATAACGTTCGCCTGCTGTCAATTCTGCTTTTATATTGTAATCATTGAGATGAACACGGTAATAACCGGCGCGGACAAATTCGTTTTCATGGCTGAATTTTGAACGGTATCCTGTTTCGGTTGCTTTTTCGTCACACGGAATCAATTGTACTTTTCCTATAGTCGGCATCAAGCGTACATCACCATAATCGCCCACTCCGGTACCACTCAAATGCGTGTGACTAAATCCTATAATAGTTGCGTCCGATTCGTGATAACCAGAGCATCCATCCCATGAATCTTTTCGTGTGTCGGGACTTAGCTGTACCATTCCGAACGGCATTGTTGCGCCCGGAAATGTATGTCCGTGTCCTCCCGTTCCAATCAACGGATCAATATAATTAGCCAGATAGTGTATCGAATCATACAAGGCTCCAATTTCCGATGATCCAAATCCTGTTACCAGTTCGGCTTCATTCGGTTGATAAATTGCTTGTGCTAATTTTTCGTTTTTTGATAAGTTGTTGCAACCAACAAGCGCAACGCTTATGAACAGTAATAAGATAAAATTTTGTTTTTGTTTCATTTCTTTTCAATATTTGAAGTGTTTTTTTTGAAAAATTTAAGCCTGTTTTTTATTGTTGACTATTGCCACAAAAGTCAGGTAAACCAAACAGCCCAAAGTAACAAAAAATGCATATTTCGGATTTGCGTTAGCCGCTAAACCTGTAAGCATAGGAACGAATGCGGCACCAACTATTGCAGTGGTCATCAAACCTGAAATTTCGTTGCTTTTTTCGGGATAACGATCGATACACATCGAAAATATCAATGGAAAAATATTTGCGAAACCAATACCTATTAAAATAAAACTCATCCAAGTTGTAATGCTGTTGTATGGCAAAAAAAGCATCAGGTTTCCTAAGATAGAAATAGCGATGGTCGTAAATAAAAATGTTTTCGGTTTGATGTAACGCAATGCGATACCGCCTAAAAAACGTCCGACAAAAAGTGCGACAATCAACACAATGTTGCCCATTGTAGGCGTAATTTCAGGATTGTTTTCGATCAAAATAGAAGGAATCCGATTGAACATCGAAGCTTCGGCTCCGCAATAAAAAAAAATAGCCAAAAACATCATTAAGATGTACGGATTCCCCAGTGCTTTGAGACATTGCGATAGTGTTGTTGGTTTCGTAACAACTTTTTTATTCACGTTCGGCACAAAAATCATTACAAATAATAAGGTGATAAACAAAACCACCGCAAAAATCGGAAACAAGATACGGAAACCAATATTTATTGTTTCGCCTGTTTCGACAGAAGGCAAACTGAACCAACCGTATTGCATCAGCGAGACACCGACAAGGGCAATAATCAGCGAAGTAGAAAGCGTGCCAATTGCTTTGATTGATTGCGCAAACGAAAGATTACTTGAATATTTTTCGGGCGAAGCAACATCTCTTAAAATAGGATTTCCTGACACTTGCAAAATTGTTGCTCCAGCTCCCATCAACAAAACTGCCACTAATATTATAACGAAATTAAAAGCAATGATTGGAAGAATTGCCCCCATTAAAAAGAGCAGCAAGCCAACAATAAGCATTTTCTTCTTGCCAATTTTTGATTGTTGCACACCCATTGGCACCGACAATACGCCAAACATAATCATTCCTGAAAACGACACTAATGATGCCATAAAAGGCGAAACATGAAACGCTTCTTCTATGATAGAAACTAATTGTCCGGCAGCATCTCCGAATCCCATTGCCAAAAAAACCAGCATGATAGCTGTTACTGCTTTTGTGTTTGATTTTCTTTCCATAGTAAATCTATGTTATAAGGTCAACTAAATTTCAATAGCTATCGGGAACTTCTAAAAATCCAAAATACCGCGTTACACACCCTCGCCAAAATGCTCATTTACGCCAAATAAACGTCACTTTTATCTCGGTCGAAAGCCTCGTCTTTTGAATTTTAGAAGCTCCCTATGCTTCAATATTTAAGTTGTTGCGAATTTCGTTAAAAAAACGTCTCTTCAAAACATTCCTCATGAATTATTTTGAGCCTTTTTAATTTCAAAAACAGGGACATCAAAAAACTTTCAAAAAATTTTGCTTGCATTTTATATGATTTTTTTTATCTTTGTGCTTTCTTAAGTGAAAACAAAATTGACTATTTTTAAAAGTTCTTTATTAATCAAATTAAAATTTTTAGTTATGAAAAAAGTATTACTACTTTCATTTGTTCTTGCATTTGGGCTGACGACTTTCGCCCAAACAAAAAGAGTTATCAGCGAAAAGGCAAAAACAACTGTTCTTACGGCGCACAAAGGCGTTGTTCAAGATCCTTTAGTTGAAGAAACAGCTTTCACTGTTGCTCCAACTAAAGCCCCTGTAACGAATCGTTATCAAGATTTATTTGAAACTCAAATTCTGGCTACCTTATACGACCTTCAGTCGAATAATTCGGTTAGTAACAGAATCTGGGCTTGGCCCGATGGAACAGTCGCCGCTACCCACACAATGGGTAACCAAAGTGCTCCGAGTTTTCCTGATCGTGGTACGGGTTACAACTACTATGACGGTACCAACTGGGGAGAGGTTCCGACAACCCGTGTAGAATCGTTTAGATCCGGTTGGCCTTCAATTGCACCACTAGGAACTAATGGCGAAATCATGGTTTCTCATGGCGGAGATCCATCTCGTACCAATTATTACACAAGAGAAACTAAAGGTACCGGCGAATGGATTGATCATGGTTCTGTAGGAGAAACTACAGAAGGCGGTGCCGGTGCTAGCGGCTTAACTTGGCCCCGCGTGGCTACATCGGGTGACAATAACCAATATGTACATGTTATTGCTTGTGAGCAAAACAACAGTGCTACTAATGAAACTTGGGTTTATTATACTCGTTCGACTGATGGTGGTGCTACTTTTGAACCAATGATACTCTTTCCGGAGCTTGAAACAGAACTTTACTTCGATAAAGTTTACTACTCAGCTGACGACTATTCAATCGCAACCAGAGGTGATGTCGTTGCTGTTCTTTTCTCAGCTACTTTCTGGGATACATTTGTTGTTAAATCAGAAGATAATGGTGCAACCTGGGAAAAAATTATGATTTACGATTTTCCGTTTAATGATTGGACAAATGAAATAATTCCACCTGACCTAGCTGCAGATACCATGTGCTCCGCTGTAGACAACTCCGCAACCATCGCTATTGGACCTGACGGAAAAGTTCATGTTGCTTTCGGATTAACAAGTGTTTATCATGAAACTATTGGAGAATCAAGCTACAATTACTTCCCTCTTAGGGAAGAAGGAATTGTCTATTGGAACGAAGACATGGGACAAATTCCTGAAAATCCAGCAAATCCTTACCGTACTTTATTACCGAGCTATCTTAGAAGTTTAGGAATGCTTGTGGGAGAGTGTCCTGATATAGATGGCGACGGAGTGGTTACTTACGATGTTGATGAAAGTTATTATGCATACCGTTGTCTTGGAATGTCTACTTTCCCTGCTCTTTCTATAGACAACTACGGAACGGTCGCATTAGCTTACTCTACTTGGGACGAAACTAGACAAGATGGTAATAGTTACTATCTTAGAACAATTATGGTAAGCTATAGAACCGACTATGGCAAATGGTTCATTAATGCAGACAACTTGTGTACAAGCTGGATGCACTTAGTAGAAGAATGTGTAAACACAACAGCAGCTCCTGTAGCTTACAACAATGCGTTCTGGTTTTTGTATTCGGCAGATGAGTTTGTAGGAAATTATGTAACTTATACTACAGCTACAGACCAAAGCAAAGAACCACAACAATCTCCTTCAAATAATTATGAATATGCTGTTCGCGTAGTGCCGCCAGTGGAAGTAGGTGTAGGAGAAGTCGCTAACATCATGACCGCCGTTAAAACATATCCGAATCCGGCTACAGATAAAGTAACTGTAGAAGTTAACTTAGCTCAAAAAAGCGACAATGTTACTGTTTCAATGTTCAACATTACCGGACAAGTAGTTTCATCGCAAGTTTATGCAGCAGGCATTGGCGTTAATGCATTCGAAGTTTCAACAACGAACTTGGAAACAGGCGTTTATTTCTGCACGGTAGAAGTTAATAACTATAAAGAAACCAAAAAAGTTATCGTAAAATAATTTTAAGATAACATACCTACTAAAAGGTGTCCAAATTGGGCACCTTTTTTAATAAAAATCTCTGATTACAAACAATTGCAATCAGAGATTTTTTTATTACCTTGCGCTTTCTTTAGCAAAGAAAAAGAATTTCTTTTTAGAAAATCATTAGCTATTTCGACATAATGAAGCGACAAACGACGATCAAAGACATTGCTATTAAACTTGGATTATCAACCTCAACTGTATCAAGAGCTTTAAAAGACCATCCCGATATTAGTCCTAAAACACGATCTGTTGTAAAAGAATTGGCTGCTATTTTGGGCTACCGTCCAAATAAAATTGCACTCAACCTGCGTAACAATTCAACACGTATGATCGGGCTCATTATTCCTGAGATAGAACACAACTTCTTTTCGGCAATCATCAATGGAGTAGAAGAAATCGCTTATAAAAACGATTACAGCGTTATGGTTTTTCAATCGAACGAATCGTACAAACGCGAAGTAATTAATGTACATACCGTTTTAGCCAATCGTGTCGATGGTGCTTTAATTTCATTTTCTAAAGAAACAAAAGATTTCTCTCATTTTCAGAAACTCATTGATAATGAAATTCCGGTTGTTTTTTTCGATCGCGTAACCGACGAACTTCATACAGATCAAATTATTGCAGATGATTATCACGGTGCTTATGTAGCCGTGAACCATATAATCGAAAAAGGATGCACTTCCATAGCGCACTTTGCAGCTCCTCAACATCTTGATATTGGCAAAAACCGCCTTTTAGGCTACCACGATGCCTTACTCAATCACAATATCCCTTACGACCCAAATCTTGTGATGTTAGCCGACACCTACAAAACAGCTTACAAAGCAGCTTTAGAAATCTTAAAACGACCGAATCATCCTACCGGATTTTTTGCCGTAAACGATATGGCTGCCATTGCGATTATGAAAGCGGCTCGCTATCTTGGCATTAAAGTACCCGAAGACATCAAAGTTGTCGGATTCGAAAATAGCGTTGTAGCTTCTATAAGTGAACCCGAACTTACAACAGTCGACCAATTTGGTTTCGAATTGGGACGTGAAGCGTGCATACTGCTACTTAAACGTATCGAAGAAACACACAAAGAAAACTTTAAACCAATAAAACGTGCTATCAAAACAAAACTGATTATCCGAAATTCGTGCTAACAAATCATCTCCGTTACTGATTTCGCCCATCAAAATTCATGTGCCTCATATAGCCTTTATTACTAACTTTGTAACCTGACATTTTTTTCGATGTCGATCTTTTCAATTAGACACATTATGAATAACTTAACCGAATTTCAGAAACAGGTTTTAGTGGGTATTCCTGACAAATTGCCACAACCGAAACCTTACGATAAAAATATTAATCATGCGCCAAAACGTAAAGATATTCTTTCGAAAGAAGAAAAGCGATTGGCTTTAAAAAACGCATTACGTTATTTTCCACAAAAACATCATGCGGTTTTAGCTCCTGAATTTGCCGAAGAACTCGAAAAATACGGACGTATTTACATGTATCGTTTCCGCCCCGACTATACCATCAGCGCACGCAAACTCGACAATTTTCCGTTTAAATCGCGTCAAGCAGGTGCTATTATGTTGATGCTCAGCAATAATCTCGACAACGCTATCGCGCAACATCCGCACGAACTGATTGTTTACGGAGGAAATGGTGCTGCTTTTCAAAACTGGGCGCAATACCTGCTCACAATGCAGTATTTAGCAACCATGACCGACGAACAAACATTGATACTCTATTCGGGACACCCGCTTGGTTTGTTTCCATCGCATAAAGACGCACCTCGTGTTGTTGTAACAAACGGAATGGTCATTCCAAATTACTCAAAACCTGACGATTGGGAACGCTTCAATGCGTTGGGTGTATCGCAATACGGACAGATGACCGCCGGTTCGTTCATGTATATCGGACCGCAAGGAATCGTTCATGGAACAACTATTACCGTTTTAAATGCAAGTCGTTTACACCAACATCCGAACTACAAAGGTGGTATTAAACTCTTTGTAACATCCGGACTTGGCGGTATGAGTGGCGCACAACCTAAAGCGGGAAACATTGCCGGTGTTGTAAGCATCACGGCTGAAATCAATCCAAAAGCAGCTTACAAACGTTACGAACAAGGATGGGTCGACGAAGTAATTGACGACGTTGATAAAACAATCGATGCCGCTTTGGCTTGGAAAGCAAAAAACACGCCACATTCGATTGCCTATCTTGGAAATATCGTCGATTTGTGGGAACGCCTTGTCGAACGTAACATTGATATTGATTTAGGCTCCGACCAAACATCCTTACACAATCCTTGGGCAGGCGGTTACTATCCTGCCGGATTAAGTTACGAGCAATCGGTTGATATGATGGTAAATGAACCCGGAAAATTTAAACAAAAAGTACAAGAATCCTTGTGTCGACAAGTTGAAGCAATCAACAAACTTACAGCAAAAGGCATGTATTTTTTCGATTATGGAAATGCCTTTTTACTCGAAAGTTCGCGTGCCGGTGCCGACATCATGAACGAAAATGGAAAATTCAAATACCCTTCATACGTTCAAGAAATCATGGGACCTATGTGCTTCGATTACGGATTCGGTCCATTCAGATGGGTTTGCACATCGTCCGACCCGAAAGATCTGGAAACTTCCGATCACATTGCTTGCAAAGTTTTGGAAACAATTGCAGATCAAGCACCTCAAGAAATCAAACAACAAATGGTTGATAATATCCATTGGATTAAAGAAGCACAAAAAAACAAACTTGTTGTTGGGTCGCAAGCACGTATTTTATATGCTGATGCTGAAGGTCGTATCAAAATTGCGCGCGCATTCAATGAGGCAATAAAAAATGGTGCTATTTCAGGACCTATTGTACTGGGTCGCGATCATCACGATGTATCGGGAACCGACTCGCCTTTCCGCGAAACATCGAATATTTACGATGGTTCGAGTTTTACAGCCGACATGGCAATTCACAACGTAATTGGCGATTCGTTCCGTGGTGCTACTTGGGTTTCGATTCACAATGGTGGAGGCGTTGGCTGGGGCGAAGTCATCAACGGCGGATTCGGAATGCTTATCGATGGCTCCGACGATGCAGACCGTCGTTTGCTTTCGATGTTGCACTGGGACGTAAACAATGGAATCGCACGCCGTTCGTGGGCAGGAAACGAAGGAGCCGCGTTTGCAATCAAGCGCGCAATGGCAAACGAACCGCTGCTGAAAGTAACTTTGCAGAATGTTGCTGATGACGAGCTATTGCGTACACTGTTTTAGATTTTTGGGAGCTTCTAAAAATCCAAAATACTGCGTTACGCTCCCTCGCCAAAATGCTCATTTACACCAAGTAAACTCCGCTTTTGTCTCGGTCGCAAGCCTTGTCTTTTGAATTTTTAGAAGCTCCCTTTTCTTGATTCCTAATTTTTAATTCTCTTTATTCCTTGTGAACGATCGGGTCCGGTCGAAACGAATGTAATCGGAACGCCTACATAGTTTTCGATAAAACGGATATAATTTTCTAATTCGTCAGCGATTGAATCTGTAATTTCCTGATCCCAACCTTTTATTTCGGTATAAATTGGTTCTAATTTTTCGGTTACAGCTTCGTAAGGTAGTTGTTCGGTTTTTGAGCCTCTGAAATTGTACGCCACAGCTATTTTCAATGTTTCAAATACGTTCAGCACATCGGCTTTCATCATGATTAGATCTGTTACTCCGTTGAGCATCACGGCATATTTCAGAGCTGGTAAGTCGATCCAACCGCAGCGACGAGGTCGTCCTGTTGTTGAACCAAATTCGTGTCCACGCTCACGCATCAAATTGCCGTCGGCATCGAAAAGTTCGGTTGGAAAAGGACCACTTCCTACGCGCGTGCAATATGCTTTAAACACACCAAAAACACGACCAATCGCACCCGGCGCAACGCCCAAACCTGAGCAAGCACCAGAAGCTATTGTACTCGAAGAAGTTACAAAAGGATAGCTTCCAAAATCGACATCGAGCAACGAACCTTGTGCGCCTTCGGCTAAAATTTTCTTTCCTTTTTGAAGGTTTTCATTGATGAAATATTCGCTTTCGATACATTTGAGCCGTTTCATTTTTTCGATAGCTTCAAACCATTTTTGTTCGTATTCGACCAACGACATGCCGTCGAGCGTGAAGTTTTCGACATCAAAATTCGTGCTTTGAAGCTGAATCAGATGACGTTGTTTCGATCTTTGGTATTTTTCGTTGAAATCATCCATCGTGATATCGCCAACACGAATACCATTGCGTGCTGTTTTGTCGGTATAAGTGGGTCCGATTCCTTTGAGTGTAGTACCGATTTTTTGACTTCCTTTTGATTTTTCGTTGGCAGCATCTAACAGGCGATGCGTGGGCAAAATCAGATGTGCTTTTCGACTGACAAATAAGTTTTTAGTTGCATCAACATCTTTTTGAGCCAGTTCGTCGATTTCGCGAAGCAAGGTTAACGGATCGATAATCACGCCATTGCCGATAATGTTGATACAAGTCGGATTGAAAATTCCTGATGGAATCGTGTGCAATACGAATTTTTTGTTGTCGAAAACAATGGTATGACCCGCATTGGGACCTCCTTGAAACCGTGCGACAATGTCATAATTCGGCGTTAAAACATCGACTATTTTCCCTTTTCCTTCATCGCCCCATTGCAATCCGAGTAGCAAATCAATTTTCATACGTAAATAATTTGTTTTTTAAAGGTCGTATGAATTCCGTAAGGATTCATGAACACCTTATTATTTTTTTTATTTATGAATAAACTCGCATGATATTTTCATTGCCTTCGGCGTTTCTAAGGAACATGCTTCGTTTCATAATAGATTTTATTGTGATTCAGATGATTACTTAGTTTTAAAACATCGAATAGATGTTTTTCAAAGGTAGTGAATTATCTGTGTAATCCCATCAAAAAAACAGATTGTTATCACTTGTTTTCAACAAGTAAAAGGAAGTTTTTAAGAAGTCTGTATGTTATGCTTTAGGGAGTGTCTAAAATCAAAAATACTGCGTTACGTTCCCTCGCCAAACGTGCTGGATCGTTGCGGATTAGACAACGAGGTGTTTCAGCTAAGCTCCAAAGTTAGCAAAAAAAAAACGATGCATTTGATTTAAGCACTTTCGCTGTTAAATCTTTTTTACCTAAATTTCGTAATCTTTTATCTTGAATGCTTTAAATTTGGCTTTTGCTTCAATGTTGCTACTTTATCGGCAATCACATTTGCCATTTTCAAGTTCGATTCGTGTGTCCATCCGGCAATGTGCGGGCTCAGAATGACTTGATCCAGCTGTATCAACTTACGAAAAGCATCAGGCAATTCATCGTTTCGAATGGCTTCGAACGAAAACTTTTCAAATTCGAGCACATCTAAACAAGCTCCCCTGACTTTTCCAAATTCGATTGCTCGAACCAAATCGTCTGTTCTTACAATCTGTCCTCGCGATGTATTAACAAAAAAAATCGGTTTTTTGAATTGCTCTAAATAAGCGGCATCGACCATAAAATGGGTTTCGTCGGTAAGCGGCAGATGAAGGCTCAAAATATCGGCTTCGCGAAAAATCGTTTCCATATCCGATTCTTCAACATACGTATTCGAAAAACCCGTTTTATATTTGTCATAAGCAAGAACGCGACATTCGAACCCCGAAAGTTTGCGTACAAAAGCACTTCCTGTATTTCCGTAACCAATAATTCCAACTGTTTTTCCTTTGATTTCGAAACCTCTGTTTTCGGCTCGAAGCCAAATTCCTTTTCGCACTTCACGATCGGCAATTAGCAAACGGTTCATTAAAGCCAGCAACATTGCCAAAGCATGTTCGCCAACGGCATCGCGATTGCCTTCAGGTGCGTTCAAACAAACAATTCCCAGTTTTTCGGCTAAAGCAACATCAATATTTTCCATTCCGGCTCCTACACGTGCAATCCAGCAAAGTTTTTCGGCAAAAGGCAGAATTGTTTTGTCTAATGGAATTTTACTTCGAACAACAACACCTTCATAATCTTTAATAATTTGTTGATAATCAGATTTTTTATAATCAAGAAAATAATCACACTGATAACCCATTTGTTCCAAACGTTCGGTAAGAACAGGATGTGCCGTATCGATAAATAAAACTTTTGGGGGTGTTTGCATTTTGTTTTTAACGTTATTTCCAAATAATTTGACGTGCCTTGCGATTGAATTGTTTGGCGGCATCAAGAATCAATATTTCGTCTTGTGGAAGGCGTACCGGTTTTACATTTAAAAGTGCCAGTGTTTGTTCCGAACAAGCACGTTTATCGCCTTCGATAGTTGCATACGAATGGCTAAATGCCGACGACGATTCGATATTTTGTGTGTATTTGATGTTCCCATTTTTGTCGGTCAAAACCAATCTTCCTGTCAAAGAAGCTGTTTTCGAAGCTATAAACTCGGTAACTTTTGCTGTAAAACCTTCGTTTGTTTCGTCGAAAGAAGCCGATTGCAAACGCTCGGGTGTAACGTCAATGTTGTCGATTATCAGCCAAATAAACAAATTGTATTGTTTTCCCGATAACGATTCGATGTCGTAATTGATGTAATTTTGGTCGATTTCTTCGCGGTAAAAATCTAAAATTTCTGCCGTAAAGCCTTTTGGAATCGGTTTTTCAGAAGCATTATCAAAACGAATCAATATGTAATCAGCACTTTGCAGTGTTGCCCGAAATTTCATTTCTTTCAGTTGCATATACGACGGATTCATTTGTTCGAGATGATGAATCAATTTTTGCGCTTCGACAGCATCGTTTTTGTTGTTTGTTGCGAGCAACCTGTTGATTTGCGCTTTGAGATATAATTCCGATTTATTTTTCGCCGCCGCAATATCAGTCGACAAATCAATATTGTTGTATCCCACGCGCTCTTTTATTTCGTTCGAAAGTGGTTTGAGGCGTTCTTCGCGTGTTTGAATATTTTGCAAACGGCGGTATATTTCGGGCCAAATATCAGCTTCACCACTTTGCTTCAATTCCATAATACGCTCGTGGTCAATCTGATTTGATTCGTGATAAGCCGTTTTCAGCAATGAGATATTTTTGTCGTTATCCTTTCCTTGCAGGATTCGGGGAACCAGATCATCGATTGCCTGATTGTAAGCCTGACGTTTGACTAAGTTTTCGGAGGGCGCACACGAAAACATCAAAATACTCAAAATCACTATGATAACTTGTTTCTTTTTCATTTTATTCTTTTTTAAAATTTAAAAACGAACGATTTTTTAGCGTGTTAAAAATTGCAAATTTCGCACCATTTTCTTCAATTCGGCGAAGAAATATTACCTTTGCCGGTGTTTTTTTCAACCGACCGCTCAAAGATAACAAACAAACATGAACTCGATTTATTATGTGGACTAAATTTACGCGATTAATTTTACGGAACCGTGCTTTCAATTTAGTCGTTATCGGGTTGATTACCATCTTTATGGGATGGCAAGGAACAAAAACAAAAATGTCGTACGAAATGGCGCGTATGTTGCCTGACACCGATTCGACAATTATCGTTTATGAAAAATTTCTAAAAGAATTCGGACAAGACGGATCGGTTATTTTTGTCGGCATTCAAGATTCGCTGCTTTTTCAATTAAATCGTTTCAACGCGTGGTACGATCTGACTTGCCAATTACGCAACCTTGAAGGCATCGAAGGTGTGCTTTCGGTAACAAATATATTTTATCTGAAGCGAAACGATTCGATCAAAAAATTCGATTTTTTGTCGATTGCGCCTGAAAAACCACAAACACAAGCTGAAGTTGATTCGATTAAGAAGCAAATTGACCAACTTGCTTTTTACGACGAATTTCTTTTCAACGACGAAAATAAGGTGTCGATCATGATGATTACGCTCGATAAAGACGTATTGAACACCAAAAATCGAATCGGATTAATTTACGAAATCAAAGATATTTTAGACGCTTATTCCGAAACAAAAAATATCAAAGTTCATATTTCCGGAATGCCATACATCCGAACAATGACCACAAAAAAAATTCAAGACGAATTGATTTTGTTTGTGTGTTTTTCGGTTTTTGTAGCGGCTCTAATTCTTTACGCCTTTTTCCGATCGAAAAAAACAGTGCTTTTCATCATAACGATTGTGCTGCTTTCTGTTATTTTCATGTTCGGAACCATGGCACTTTTAGGCTATCAAATCACGATTTATACCGCTGTTCTTCCGCCTTTGTTGATTATTATCGGTGTCGAAAACTCCATTTTTTTACTCAATAAATATTATAGCGAGTTTCATTCTCATCAAAACAAAATCAAGGCGTTAAGTCGCATGATTCGACATATTGGATTGGCAAATTTGCTTACCAACGCCACCACAGCTGCCGGTTTTGCCGCTTTTACCATTACCAAAAACCAGACATTAGTTGAATTTGGTATTTTGGCTTCGATTAATATTTTAGCAGTTTATTTGTTTAGTTTATTTCTTATTCCAATCATTTTCAGTTATTTAAAAAGTCCGAAAACGTCACAATACCAATATTTCGAAAAAGGATGGATTCATAATTTACTTAACAAAATCATACGGGTTGTCAGCAACCGCCGTAATGCAGTCTATGTACTTACAGTTATTGTGTTGCTCATCGGTGGTTTTGGTGTGGCGAAATTACGCACTACCGGTCGAATGGTCGATGATATTTCGCATAAAGACCGCTTATACAAAGATCTTGTTTTTTTCGAAAAAAACTTTAATGGCGTAATGCCATTCGAAATTGTAATCGATACACACAAGAAAAAAGGAATTTTGCGCACAACAACAATATCCAAAATCCAGCAATTACAAGATTCGTTAGCCGAATACACGCAATTTAGCAAACCATTATCGATTGTCGAAGTATTGAAATTTTCAAAACAAGCATTTTATCAAGGCAACAAAAAATATTACACCTTACCCAGCCATCAGGAATTACAATTTATGTTGTCGTATTTACCTGATATACAAGAAAAAAGCAATATTCCGATTGTCAATTCGTTTTTCGATTCTGAAATGCAGAGAACGCGAGTCAGCGTACAAATGGCAAACGTTACAACACCCGAAATTGATAGCATTCAAAAATCGTTGCAGCCAAAAATAAAACATATTTTTCCTTCTGAAGAATACGATGTTACACTGACAGGAAGTAGCTTGGTTTTCTTAGAAGGAACAAATTACATGGTAAAGAACCTGCTTTCGTCGCTGTTGTTGGCATTAGTCATTATCGCCATTTTGATGCTGATCACATTTTCATCGTTCAAAATGGTTCTTATCGCGCTCATCCCAAACCTGATTCCACAATTACTTACGGCTGCTTTGATGGGTTACGCGGGAATTTCGATAAAACCATCGACCATACTTATTTTCAGCATCGCATTAGGTATCAGTGTCGACAATACGATTCACTTTTTGTCGCACTATCGTTTGCAATTAAAATATCATAACGGAAATATTAAAGACTCGGTTATTGCCGCTTTACGCGAAACAGGATACAGCATGATTTATTCGGCTATTGTATTGTTTTTCGGTTTTGGAATTTTTATGCTGTCCTCATTTGGTGGCATTGAAACAATTGGCTATTTAGTACCATTTACGCTTTTTATCGCCATGCTTTCGAATTTATTCTTATTTCCGGCTTTGTTATTATCGTTAGATAAATGGGTAACCACCAAAAGATTCAAAGAAACGACTGTCGATGTCAATATCGACGACGAAGACGCTATCGAAGCCGAAAAAATTATTTCGGAAACCATACAAAAATAAAAAAGAAATCGTAAATTTAACGCCTTATAAAAATCACCTATCATGAAAGGAATTATTCTTGCCGGAGGTTCGGGCACGCGCCTTCATCCGCTTACACTTGCTATCAGCAAGCAATTGATGCCTATCTACGACAAACCGATGATTTATTATCCGTTGTCGGTTTTGATGATGGCAGAAATCAGAGAAATTTTAATTATCTCAACACCTCAAGACTTGCCGCATTTCGAACGTTTGCTCGGAAATGGAGAGCGACTCGGTTGTCGTTTTGAATACGCCGAACAAGCTGTTCCTAATGGCTTGGCACAAGCTTTTGTGATTGGCGAGAAATTTATAGGAAAAGATAAAGTAGCCTTGGTTTTGGGCGATAATATTTTTTACGGAAGCGGACTTCAAAACTTGCTCATCCAAAATAACGACCCTCAAGGCGGTGTTGTTTTTGCTTACCATGTTCTCGATCCGGAACGCTATGGCGTGGTCGAATTCGACAAAAACAACAAAGCAATTTCTATCGAAGAAAAGCCTGTGCATCCGAAATCGAATTTTGCCGTTCCGGGACTTTATTTCTACGATAACAGCGTTGTTGAAGTTGCCAAATCGATCAAACCAAGTGCGCGAGGCGAATACGAGATCACCGATGTGAATCGTTATTATCTCGAAAACAACAAATTGAATGTCGGAATTTTAGGTCGTGGAACAGCATGGTTAGACACAGGCACGTTCGAATCACTACTTCAAGCTTCACAATTTGTCGAAGCAATTGAGAGTCGTCAAGGTTTGAAAATCGGTTGCATCGAAGAAGTTGCTTACCATAAAGGATTTATCGATGCCGAACAACTTTCAGTAATTGCACAACCACTTGTCAAAAGCGGTTATGGCGTTTATTTGCTTAACTTACTCAACAAATAATTTCGAAAATGGATAAAATTCAGCTTTTTAAAGAACGCATCGAAACACTCATCGAAAATTATAATTTCAGTGGCACGCCGAAAGAACTTTACGATCCGATTGTTTATACCATGAAACAAAAAGGCAAACGCCTGCGCCCTTTGTTGTGTATGCTTGCTTGCGATCTGTTCGGCGGCGATGTAAAAAAAGTTGAATATCCGGCTTTAGCGGCAGAAGTATTTCACAATTTCACGTTGATACACGATGATATTATGGACAGAGCACCTTTGCGCCGCGGTGTTGAAACGGTTTATAAAAAGTGGAACCAAGATATTGCTATTCTTGCCGGCGATACCATGTTTGCGATGGCTTACCAATTGGCAATGCAAACTGATTATAAAAATATTCGAAAAGTTCTAAATACGTTAAGCCGTGTAGCGATACAAGTTTGTGAAGGTCAACAACTTGATTTGAATTTCGAACAACAAGAAAATGTTTCGATAGCTGATTATCTCGAAATGATACGCCTTAAAACAGCCGTTCTTTTAGGCGGAAGTCTCGAAATTGGAGCTACTATTGCCAATGTCGACGACACAACCCTGCAAGCAATTTACGAATTTGGCGTTACAATTGGAATCGCGTTCCAGTTGCAAGATGATTTATTAGATGTATATGGCAATTACGATGTTTTTGGAAAAATAACCGGAGGCGATATCACGACCAACAAGAAAACCTATTTATACTTGCAAGCACTCGAAGTTGCCGATGATGCAACACGTCAGCAATTGCTCGACTTTTATTCGGACAATTATCCACTTCATTTCGAAAATAAAATTCAGGAAGTAACAGCAATTTTCAATAAATTAGGCGTAAAAGAATTGGTTGAACAGGTAATGAACGATTACTACAATAAAGGCATCGAAAGACTCAACCGGATTTCGGTTTCAGAAGACAAAAAAGAAACCTTACTCAAATACGTCAACATTTTGTATTCGAGAGATCATTAATTCGTGCCGTTTTCAACGGTTTCACGCTCATCATG
This sequence comes from Lentimicrobiaceae bacterium, assembly GCA_031262365.1. GTDB lineage: Bacteria > Bacteroidota > Bacteroidia > Bacteroidales > F082 > JAISHW01. Next base: position 14,332 of record JAISHW010000068.1, on the reverse strand, counting down.
CTTGATTTCCCATTGCTTCATCAATTGTTGCAATTGTTCTTTTTTGTTTCCGTAATCGGCATACCATTGCGCGTTTAAATCGACATTGAGATGCTGTTCGGGGTTCGACATAATTGTATCACAAGTAGCTATTTGCGCTTCCAATTGCGCTATTTGTTGTTCAATATCTTGAATCTGACGATCGATCTTTCGCAATTCTTTTTCTACTTGTTTTTTCTTTTCCCAAAGCGATTTGTTTTGCGAAACTTGATTTGATTCGATTGATTTCTGCTGTTTCTGAGTGCTTTCCAACTCCTTAAGATGCGTAAGTTGTTTTGTTTCCAAGAAATTATAGATATCACCGATGTATTCTTTAATCGAAGGTTTGCGAAATTCGTACACTTTATTGGTCAATCCTTGCAAGAAATCGCGGTCGTGCGATACAATAATCAGGGTTCCATCGAATTGTAAAAGCGCGTTTTTCAAAATATCTTTCGACTGCATGTCAAGATGGTTTGTCGGCTCGTCAAGAAGCAATAAATTGGTCGGAAACAACAACATACGTGCCAACGAAAGCCTCGCTTTTTCGCCTCCCGAAAGCACTTTCACTTTTTTGTCGATTGCTTCGCCGCTAAACAAAAACGAACCCAACAGCGATTTTACTTTTGTGCGCATTTCGCCCGTCGCCACTTCGTCTAAGGTTTCGAAAACTGTTTTTTCCATGTCGAGCATTTCGTGCTGATTTTGCGCATAATAGCCAATTTTCACTTGATGTCCGAGTTCCAGTTCGCCTTCATGATTCAAAACACCGCTAATGATTTTTGTTAAGGTCGATTTCCCTTCGCCGTTGCGACCAACAAAAGCGATTTTTTCGCCTCGCGGAATCAAAATATTGATATTCCGAAGAATTTCTTTTTCGCCGTAATGTTTTGAGACATTAATCGTTTTGAGCGTTATTTTTCCCGAATGAGGAGCCGGAGGAAATTTAAAATGAATCGATGCTTTTTCCAAATCGTCGACAACAATTTCTTCCATGCGTTCGAGCATTTTCACGCGCGATTGCACCTGACGGGCTTTCGAAGCTTTGTAACGAAAACGTTCGATAAAATCTTCGATTTGTTTCTGTTCGCGCTGCTGGTTGCTGTAAGCCGCCATTTGCGTGTCGATTCTCGCTTCGCGCAACGCCAAATAATCGGAATACGATCCTTTGTAATCGTAGATTTTTCCTTTCGAAATTTCGATGGTACGATTGGTTACATTGTCGAGAAAAGCCCTGTCGTGCGAAACCATCAACACCGCACCATAGTACGATTGTAAAAACGACTCAAACCACTGAATCGCCTCGATATCAAGGTGATTTGTCGGCTCGTCGAGTAACAGTAACGATGGTTTTTGCAATAAGATTTTCGCTAATTCAACGCGCATCTGCCATCCGTTGCTAAATTCGCACATCGGACGCTCCATATCTGTGTGGTCGAATCCAAGACCAACCAATATACGTTCGGTTTCACCTTCGATCGACGAACCGCCGAGCAAAACCAAACGTTCGTTCAAGAAGCTCAGTTTCTCGATCAGTTTGTTATACGAATCGCTTTCATAATCATCGCGTTCGGTCAGTTCGATTTGCAGTTGCTCGACTTGTTTTTCGATTTGCCGCAGCTCCTCGAAAGCCGTCAACGCTTCTTCGCGCACTGTTTTGGTGCTACTGATGTCTTTTTCTTGCGGCAAATAGCCAATCGATACTTCGTCGGGAATGATGATGTCGCCTTTGTGTGGCTGTTCGAAACCACAAATCAGACGAATCAAAGTCGTTTTTCCGGCACCATTTTTCCCGACGAGACCAATGCGGTCTTTTTCGCGAATCAGAAAAGTGATGTTGGTGAAAAGGTCGTCACCGGTAAAATGCATCGAAAGATTTTGTATCGAAACCATGAACTTACTTTAAGACTGCAAAAGTAGGGAAGATTAGATACTATCCCAAAAAGTGTGTAAAGTGTTCCTTGTACAATGGATTCCGTCCTTCGACGGAATGACTTTTTCGTCCTTGTCATGCCGTCGAAGGACGGCATCCATTGTAATATTAACCCGACGTTCATTAAAACGTATTTTATTTACATATAATACGTTTATATTAAGCGAATTATGTTTCTTGATATTATCGATTAATTAACGTCTGGTTAATAAACACAAATTCCGATTTCTTTGGTGGCGCGGCACGCTTTAAGTGTGTGAGAATGACAACAAGTTTTTGTAAACTTTCACTTTTATTGTTCGCACTTTTCTTTTATCGTCCTAATACTCAAACATACCATACGGACTTTTTATTGTCAGTTTTTTTGTTTCGGAGGCTTCGACATGACCAATGATTTGTGTGTCGATTTCGAAAGTTTTCGCGATGGCAATCATTTCGTTGGCGGTCTGTTGGTCGGTATAAATTTCGAGACGATGTCCCATGTTGAATACTTTATACATTTCGTCCCAACTTGTTCCCGAAGCTCGTTGAATCATCTGAAACAAAGGCGGAACAGTAAGCATGTTGTCTTTTACAATGTGCAGATTTTTGATAAAATGAAGTACTTTTGTTTGTGCGCCACCGCTGCAATGAATGATTCCGCTGATTTTCGAGCGAAATTCTTTCAACAAAACGAGCATCAAAGGTGCGTAGGTGCGTGTCGGCGACAAAACCAATTTTCCGGCATCGACACCTGCAACGGGCGTTGCATCGGTCAGTTTGTAAGTCCCTGAATAAACAAATTGTTTGGGAATGTTTGGGTCGAAACTTTCGGGATATTTTTCGGCTAAATAATGTCCAAACATATCGTGCCTTGCAGAAGTCAAGCCATTGCTTCCCATGCCGCCATTGTAAATATCTTCGTAAGTTGCTTTTCCGTACGATGCAAAAGCAACAATACAATTGTTCGGTTGGATGTTGTTTTCGATAACATCGGTACGTTTCATACGTGCTGTTACGGTACTATCGACAATAACCGTTCTGACTAAATCGCCAACATCGGCTGTTTCGCCGCCTGTAAGATGGATGTTAACGCCATACGAACGCATTTTTTCCAAAAAGTTTTCGGTACCGTTGATCAGTGCTGAAATGACTTCTCCCTGAATCAGGTTTTTGTTGCGACCGATTGTCGACGAAAGCAACATATTATTGGTGGCACCAACGCAAATCAGGTCGTCGGTATTCATTACCACGGCATCTTGCGCGATGCCTTCCCAAACACTCATATCGCCTGTTTCTTTCCAATAAAGATAGGCTAAAGAAGATTTTGTTCCGGCACCATCGGCGTGCATGACGTTGCAATAGTGCGGATCATTTCCGAGAATATCGGGAATGATTTTACAAAATGCGTTAGGAAACAATCCTTTATCGAGTTTACTAATGGCTTTATGAATGTCTTCTTTCCCGGCCGATACGCCTCGTTTTTGGTATCGTTGATCGCTCATCGTTTATTTGAATATGAGTTTGTGTGCTTTCGTATCGAATTCAAAATCGCCAAACTTTTTCAATGTTGCCTGATCGATTACAAAACTGTGTCGTAAATTGCGGTAAACGACCACTTTTACATCTTTTATCGTGCGGTTGGCAATACGTATTTCTTTGATGATAAATTCGGCATTGTTGGCAACGTTTCCGGCACTCAAGATTTTGTCGACATCATCGCCTAAGAAATCGTCTTTTGTAATAATGCCGTCTTTGAGCATTTGTATTGCTTTATCTGGTGATACGCTTGTTTCGCCCGTGCGATCGTATGTAACATCTTCCGTGAAACTGTTGACGAGTGCTCGAATAACAAAAAGACCTTCGCGGTTTTGCGCAAAACCAACTTTGTTGTCGTCCGGATTGATGCTGATTGCTACTTGTCCGTCGCCGCTTTCCGTCGCTTTCGGTACGTAATCTTTTCTCAACACGCGAAATTCGGTGCGTCGGTTTAGTTGATGAGCCGTTTCTTTTGCTTCGCTTGGTAATTTATCGATGTACTCTTCGGTCAATTTTGTTCCTGTCGGAAGTTTTGTTCTGCCGACTATATAATCTTTATAAAGTGTTCGCGGCGCACGTTCTCCATAACCTTTTGCTACCAAACGTTCGGCATCAATGCCACGAATAATCAGGTAATCGACAACCGATTGGGCACGGCGTTGCGATAAAATGTCGTTTTTCTCTTCTGTGTCGCGGTTATCGGTATGTGCTGCCAATTCGATTGTAATGTTCGGATTCAGTTGCAATGTTTCGATCAAGCCTTGTAAGGAATCTTCGTATTGTGGTTTGAGTTCCCAACGACCGAGATCGTATAGAATATCAGGCAAAACGATTGGTTCTTCAGGCATTGGGTCTAAACGGAAATCTGTCGTGAATACGCGACTGAATTCCATTCCTTTTGTCGAAACGGTATCGGCTGTTGTGAAAAAAGCAGGATTTTCGATTACGATTTGATAGGTTGTATTCTTTTTTATTTGTTTTCTTAATGTGCGATTCGATTCGTCGTCCGCTTTGTCGGGCTCGATTCCAAATTGGAAAAATCCTTTTTCGTTTGTACGTGTATTGATTGACGACCCGTCAGAACCGATTAGGCTAACTTGAACACCTGCAATATGCTGCAATGTGTTTGTGTTGATAACGGTTCCGTTGATGCAGAAAATAACCGGCGGTTCGATAAAATAATACAAGTTATCGGTTCCTTTGTTGCTGTTTCTGTTGCTGGCAAAAAAACCGCGTTCATCTTCGGGATGAAATACAATGCCGAAGTCATCGGATGTTGAGTTGACCGGCGATTTCAGGTTTTGTGGTGTTCCCCAGTTTCCTGAAGTATCACGTGTCGAAACAAAAATATCAAGTCCGCCCATACCGCCGTGTCCGTCAGAAGCGAAATAGAGTGTGGTATCGTTGCGTAAAAAAGGGAAGCGTTCGTTTCCTTTGGTATTAATCTGCTGTCCTATATTCATTGGGCGACCAAATTTTTCTTTTCTGCTTTTACGCGATGTTACCCAAATATCATTTTGCCCAAATCCGCCTTTTCTATCGGTTGCAAAATACATCACAAGCTCGCCTTCGTCTAACGTTGGTTGACCGACCACATCAAGCGTGTCGATTCCTTGAATTTCTACCGGAACAGGCTCTGCCCACATACGTCCCGAACGTGTCGAAGTCATGATTTGACAGCCCGAACGACGTTTAGGGTCATTTTTACACCGTGTAAAATACATCGTATTGAACGTACTATTGATAAAAGGTGTTCCTTCGCTGGCTTTGGTATTCACGACTTCATCTTCGTCTAACGGCTCGGCTTCGCTCCATCCGTTTTTGCGATCGTATTTTGAGATAAACAAGTCGGTAAATTTATAACCGGTGAGTCCGTCTTTTTCTTTGCCAAAAGATTTGGCACGATTCGATGTGAAAATAATTTCGTTGAACGATGATGCCGACCATGCAGCCGCATAACTCGACTCTTTTGAGTTTACTTTTTTTAATAAGGTTATTTCGTATCGTGATGGATTGGCTATCCACTGTTCTACTAATTTGGTCGATTCGACACCAAGTATACCACGAGGATCGTCGGGTGCAAGTTCGGCGTACTTAGCATAATTTTCAATGGCAGCGTTGTATTTTCCAATAGCTTTTAACACATCGGCATAATGCAAATAGAAGATTGGTTTATTTTTCGGAAATTCCGATTTGACCACTCTTCGGTATAGCGGTTCTGCTTTTTTGTATAATCCTGTCAAACGATAGCATTCGGCAATTTGATAGTTGATGCGATCGCGTTCGTCGGGGTTTTTCTTAACGCGTTTGTATGCTTTTTTATAGCGTTCGGCTGCTATGGTATATTGTTTTCTTTCGAAAGCATTATCAGCGTTTCGTGCCGGACTTCGCCGTTGACCGAAAGCCGTCAGTTGAATACTCGAAAGAATGATGATTAGAATAATTGAAAAACGTGTTTTCATTCGTATGTACTTAATTCATTTTATAACGTCAAAGCGTGAAAATTATTGAATGTGTTTGCTTCTTTGTCGTTGTTTTTCTTTGATTTGATTGAGCTTGTCAAAATTAAAAAATATAGTCGGATTCCATGACTTTAGAATCGCATTTTACAAAAAAATCCCGTCTGAATAACTTTTCAAACGGGACTTAGGTTGTATGAAGTCAGTCTGACTTATTTTTTCTTTGATTTATCAACGCCTTCTTCTTTTTTGCCACCTTTCATTGTGTCATACGCCAACGGAGAAGCTATAAATAAAGACGAGAATATACCGGCAAGGATACCTACGAGCAAGGCAAATACGAAACCTCTGATTACTTCGCCACCAAACAAGAAAATAGCAAGCAATACGACGAGTGTTGTAATAGATGTGTTTATGGTACGGACAAGCGTACTATTGACACCGTCATTGATGTTGTTTAACATGGATCTTTTTGGATGTGTTACTGTGTTTTCACGAATACGGTCGAAAATAACCACTGTACTATTGATCGAATATCCGATAACGGTAAGAATTGCTGCAATAAACGATTGGTCGACTTCCATGCTGAAAGGCAAAATGCTATAAAACAGCGAGAATACTCCAATAACAACAAGGGCATCGTGAGCCAACGCAATAACACTTGACATACCATATTGCCATTTTTTGAATCGAATAAGGATGTAGATAAACATGATAACCAACGAAAGTACGACCGCTAATATAGCCTTGTTGCGAATGTCAACAGCAATCGACGGACCTACTTTTTGTGAGCTTAAAATACCAATCATTTTGTTGCCGCTTTCATCATCTGCCGTAAATTCGTTATACGATAATTTATCCTGATACAAGTTTTCCAAACTTTGATACAGCATTGTTTGAATGGTAGAGTCAACAGCAGGACCATCGTCTTCGATTAAATATTTCGTCGTAATTTTCACTTGACGGTTTGGTCCGAAAGTTTTTACTTCAGGTGTTGCATCGGTAAAATATTCAGCTAAATTCTTACGCACTTCACTAATTGCAACATCTTGATCGAAACGAACGAGATAAGTACGACCTCCCGTGAAATCAATACCGTAGTTTAATCCGCGTAATACCAATGAGCCAACGCCAAGCAATATAACAATTCCTGAAATGATATATGCTTTTTTACCGTTCTTAATGAAGTCAAATTTTACATTCGACATAAAATTGCGCGTAATATTTCTCGAGAAAGTAATTTTTCTGTTTTTACTTAACATGAAGTCGAAAATCAAACGAGAAATAAAGATCGCCGTGAATAACGATGTTAAGATACCGATGATCAATGTTGTAGCAAATCCCTGAACAGGACCCGTTCCGAAAACATAAAGTACAATAGCTGTTAATAAGGTTGTTACCTGTCCGTCGATGATTGCCGAATATGCGTTTTTGTAACCATCTGTAATTGCTAATCCTAAGCCTTTTCCGGCACGAACTTCTTCTTTAATACGTTCATAAATGATTACGTTGGCATCTACAGCCATACCGAGCGTGAGTACAATACCGGCAATACCCGGCAAGGTAAGTACAGCTCCAAAAGAAGCAAGTACACCAAACATGAAAAACACATTAACAATTAAACTTATACTAGCTACAATACCGGCTTTATTATAAAAGAATACCATGTAAACGATAACCAACATAAAAGCAAGTACGAACGACCACATACCGGAGTTTACAGCTTCTTGTCCTAACGACGGACCAACAACGTTTTCTTCAACAATACGCGAAGGAGCCGGAAGTTTACCTGTTTTCAAAATGTTTGCTAAATCTTTTGCTTCTTCTATATTCATTTCACCGCCTGAGATAGAAGAACGTCCGTTCGGAATTTCGTCGTTTACAACAGGATATGAATACACATAACCATCGAGAACAACGGCTACTTGGCGTCCGATGTTATCAGCCGTAACGCGTTTCCAATTTTTTGCGCCTACACTATTCATCTGGATCATTACCTCAACTTGTCCGGTATAGTTGTAATCTTGACGGGCATCATCAATCACATCACCACCCAAAACAGCACCGCCATCGCGTGAAGCTTTCAATGCGATAAGGTCGACATATTCTTGGTTTTCAACAATACGTGGTTTAACTGTCCAAGCAAGTTTTAAATTTTTACTCGAAAAGGGCGAAGCATAAACGCGTTTCAACATACTGTTGATCGTTGCCGTGTCTTTAACAGCAGCTGTACCAACACGTGCAGAAGGTATTGGTTGTCCGTTTTGATCGACCGAAGGCATTAAGTAGGTAAATAACGAAACAACATCGTCTTCTTTTGAAGCCGACAAATCGGTTTCGGTGATTTGGTCAATTAACGAGCTTTCTTTTTCTCCTTCTTCTGTAGTTGTTTCTTCAGTGATTACTTCTTCAGTGATTACTTCTTCAGTAATTATTTCTTCTGTAACGGGAGCTTCTTCAACAACCGTGTTTTTTTCTTTTTCAAGTTTAGCTGCTTTGTTTGCTTCGGCTATTTTATCATTAGCATCGATAAAAGCTTGCAAAACGCCTTCTTCATTAAAATTGTATGTTTCCCAAAACTCGAGTTGTGCTGTTCCTTGAAGAAGTTTGCGAACACGTTTTGGGTCTTTGATGCCGGGCAATTCGACAAGGATACGACCTGAGGTGGCTAATTTTTGAATATTTGGTTGTGTAACACCAAAACGGTCGATACGTGTTCTCAAAATTTGAAACGAACGGTCGATAGCACCTTCACATTCTGTCCGTAACACATCAAGAACTTGGATGTTCGTCGAATTTACATCGATTCCATCGTCTTTAAATTCGTAAATAAAAATAGAAGCCAAACGTGCGTTCGGGTCAATTTCGTCAAATGCTTGTCCAAAAAGTGTCAAGTAATCGCTTTGACTGTTTTTTTGTCTTTGCGAAGCCATTTCGATAGCTTGCGTAAATACAGGATCTTTGCTGTTTTGCGACAAGGCGATGATGATGTCTTTTACGGATACTTCGATCACAACATTCATACCTCCTTTAAGGTCAAGACCCAAATTCAACGTGCGTTCTTTTACTTCGCGATAGGTGTATTTATCAATTAAGATGTTGTACACAACCTGATTTTCCATCGAATCAAGATATCGATTTTCGCGTACTCTTTGGATTGAGTCGAAAATATACACCTCTTTTAATTCATTCCCATTTGCCTGTTCTTTTGCCAAATTCACAGCTTGTTCGTTCGTAGCGTATTTCTTGGCTTTCTTTTCCACATTACTTCCCACAAAAGTGAAAGAAAGTTGGTAAAGCGATACAATTGCTAACGCTATGGCAAAGACCTTAATGACTCCTTTATTTTGCATTGTAGATAAAATTTAATTATTTTTTATTTATTCCTACGTTCTTTTAATTTTAAGAGGTGCAAAAGTAGGGTTTTATTTGATAACAACCAATATTTCAAATCAGAATTGATATGCAATTGTGCAAAAAAAAAGTTTTTTATTGTTGTCCGATAAAAGAAAATCAATAGTAGTAGCGCAATAGCTACTTGCGCTTACAAGTATGTCTTTTTTGAAACTATTTGGAATAAAATATAATTCACTTTGGTATAAATCCGAGTTAGATTATTAACATGCTGATTTTTAATGTTATAAAAACTTTACTTATTCTATATTGCTTCGCTATCACTCGCAGTGACGCTTTTCTGTGCGTCATCGCGAGGCACGGAGTGCCGAAGCAATATAGAGACAATCCTGAAGCAATCAGTATAGAAAGAAAATTGATAAATAATTATTAATCAAAAGATTTTAAAAAAAACAAGAATCGAACTCAGGTCGGCATGAGTTTTTTTTGAAAATCAAATAATTAAAAATAAGATTTCTTTAAAACACAGAAAAACTTCGTTTTTGTTATAAGTACAAATGGCGTTGATTCTTGTTTTTATAGAAATCGTATCTTTGAACTTTCTAAAAAGACCGCAATGAACGATGAAAAAATAAGCCGAACCGACTTGTCCGAACTTGGCGAATTCGGATTGATAGATCACCTATTGAAAGATATTACAGCAACAAACCCATCAACCATCAAAGCAGCAGGCGATGATGCTGCTGTGATTGATCACAAAGACGAAGAAACACTCGTATCGGTCGATTTGCTCGTCGAAGGTGTTCATTTCGACCTGACTTACACGCCATTGAAACATCTCGGTTACAAAGCAGCTGTAGTCAACTTTTCGGACATCGTTGCCATGAACGGCACACCTACACAAATTGTTGTCGGAATTGCTGTTTCAAATCGTTTCTCGATAGAAGCACTCGACGAACTTTATGCCGGCATCAAACTCGCTTGCCAACAATATCATGTCGATTTGGTTGGCGGCGACACAACAAGTAGCAAAAGCGGCTTGATGCTTTCCATTACAGCAATCGGAAAAGCCAAATCAACTGATATTGTGTATCGTAGCGGCGCATCGGAACACGATTTGCTCTGTGTCAGTGGCGATTTGGGTGCTGCATACATGGGACTTCTATTGCTCGAACGCGAAAAAGCGGCTTTTATCGCAAATCCAAATATGCAACCCGATTTGCAAGGAAACGATTATATTCTTGAACGCCAGCTAAAACCCGAAGCGCGAATAGATATCATCGAAATACTCCGAAAAAACGACGTCAAACCTACATCAATGATTGATATTTCAGACGGATTGGCTTCCGAAATATTGCATCTGTGCAAAGAATCGAGCGTTGGATGTCGGATTTACGAAGAAAAAATCCCGATCGACATAGCGACGGTTCAAGCAGCTGAAGCGTTCCACATCATTCCAAGTGTAGCAGCATTGAATGGCGGCGAAGATTACGAATTGCTCTTCACGATTAAACAAAGTGATTTCGAGAAAATTCAAGCAATTGACGGTATCCATATTATCGGACATATAACTGCAGAAAAAGACGAAGCCATAATGATAAGCAACGACGGACAAGCCATCACACTCCGCGCCCAAGGTTGGGACGCTCTGCGAACAAACAGCGCATAAAACATTCTCATTTTGAACGAAAATCAGCATAAACCGAGCGAACGCGAAAAGCATTTAAAACAGCTTCTTGCTGCCATACCGCACAATCCGGGCGTGTATCAATATTTCGACGAAAAAGGAACGATTATCTACATCGGAAAAGCAAAAAACCTCAAAAAACGTGTTTCGAGCTATTTCAACAAAAATCAGTCGGGCAAACTACTGATGCTCACACGGCGCATTCACAACATTCAATTTATTGTTGTCGAAACCGAACAAGATGCGCTGTTGCTCGAAAACAATCTGATAAAACAATACCAGCCACGTTACAACATCTTGTTAAAAGACGACAAAACCTATCCTTGGATTTGTATCAAACACGAAAATTTTCCGCGTATTTTCCCGATACGAAGAATCGTTCGCGACGGTTCCGAATACTTAGGACCTTATGCTTCGATACGCACAATGAACACCTTGCTCGAACTTATTCGGCAATTGTATCCTATTCGTACCTGCAAGCACAATTTGACTCCGGAAAATATTAAAGCAAAAAAATACAAATTATGCCTCGAATACCATATCGGTAACTGTAAAGGACCCTGTCAGGGACTTCAATCAAAAGAAGAATACGACCAGATGATTCAGGAAATCAGAGACATCGTCAAAGGGAATCTTCAAACCGTATTGCGTCAACTTCGCGATCGCATGATGCGTTTTGCCGAAACAATGGAATTCGAAAAAGCACAAGCCGTCAAAGAAAAACGCGAAATACTCGAACATTACCGCAGTAAGTCAGCTGTTGTACATTCATCAATACACAACGTAGACGTGTTTTCGACCGAAGATACCGGAACCTGTGTTTACGTCAACTACTTAAAAGTCATCGAAGGTGCTATTGTACAATCACATACAGTAGAGATGAAACGCAAACTCGAAGAATCAGAAACTGAGCTGTTCGCGACGGCGATTGTCGAAATTCGCCAACGTTTTTTGAGCAACGCAACTGAAATTATCGTGCCTTTCGAACCGGAGTTCAAATTGGAAAACGTCTGTTTTACTATTCCTAGAAAAGGCGATAAGCGTACACTTTTAGATTTATCGATACGCAATGCCAAACATTTTCGCATTGAAATCGAAAAACGCCGCAATCTTGTCGATCCCGAAAGACATCAAAAACGCATCTTAAATCAGATGAAAGACGATTTGCGCATGCCTGTTTTGCCCGAAGTAATCGAATGTTTCGATAATTCGAATTTTCAGGGCGATTATGCCGTAGCAGCAATGGTTCAATTTGTAAACGCCAAGCCCAATAAAAACGGTTACCGTCATTTTAATATCAAAACCGTTTCAGGTCCCGATGATTTTGCTTCGATGGAAGAAATTATTTTCAGACGCTATCAACGACTTTTGAACGAAAACAAACCACTTCCGCAACTGATTGTCATCGATGGCGGGAAAGGACAACTGGGTGCCGCACTCAAATCGCTCGAAAAACTTCAATTAAGAGGAAAAATTACCATCATCGGCATTGCCAAACGTTTGGAAGAAATTTATTTTCCGGACGATTCGATACCACTGTATATCGACAAACGCTCGGAAACTTTGAAAATTATTCAACAACTGCGCGACGAAGCACACCGTTTCGGCATTACGCATCACCGAAAAAAATTTGAAAAAGGATTGATACGAACAGAACTTTCTGATATTAAAGGTATCGGAAAACAAACAAGTCAGAAACTGCTGTTAGAACTCAAATCGGTCAAAAAAATAAAAGAAGCTACGTTCGAAGAAATTGCTTCCGTAATAGGAAAAGCAAAGGCGAAAATCGTATACGATTTCTATCACAACAACGATGCTACTCCCGATTCTTTGAGTCGATAAGAATCGTTACAGGACCATCGTTGGTCAGTGTTACTTTCATGTCGGCACCAAATTCGCCATTCAACACATTTCTTCCCGAAACACGTTTCAACGTTTCCAAAAAACTTTCGTACAACGGAATCGCCGTTTCAGGTCGTGCTGCGCGAATGAAACTCGGACGATTACCTTTTTTCGTACTCGCATGCAACGTAAACTGACTGACAACCAAAAAATCACCTTCAATTTGGCTGATATCATTGTTCATCAAGCCATTTTCGTCTTCGAAAATACGCAAACGCACCAATTTTTCACAAAGCCAATCGACATCACTTTGTTCATCGGAAGTTTCGATTCCCAACAGAATCAACATTCCTTTTCCGATCGCGGCTTTCGAAACACCATCAATACAAACCGAAGCTTTCGAAACACGCTGTACAACAATTCGCATAAATACTTATGTAATAAACACGGCAAATGTAGTATTTTTACAGCAAATTTATCTTCAAAGAAAATGACACGTTTAAGCGTAAATATCAATAAAATAGCGACATTACGAAACGCTCGCGGCAGCAATGTCCCCAATGTGCAACAAATGGCGGTCGACTGCGAACGTTTCGGAGCCGAAGGAATTACCGTACATCCGCGCCCCGACGAACGCCACATCACATACCACGATGTCGAGCTATTGCGCCCGTTAGTCAAAACCGAATTCAACATTGAAGGGTATCCCGACGAAAAATTCATTCGATTAGTCATCACGAACAAAGCCGATCAAGTTACATTAGTGCCCGACAAACCCGGACAATTAACTTCCGACCACGGTTGGGACACAAAAACAAACAAAACACTTTTGAAGAATCTTATCAAACGTTTTCATGAATCTGGAATCCGCACATCGATTTTTGTCGATCCTGATGCGGAAATGATTTGTCATGCTGCTGATACCTACACCGATCGCATCGAACTTTATACCGAAAGTTATGCCTCACAATACACAAACAATCGCCAACAAGCCCTCTCCCCTTTCGTTTTGGCAGCCGAAACGGCAAACAAAGTCGGTTTAGGCATCAATGCCGGACACGATTTAAACTTGGATAATTTGCAATTTTTCGCACAAAATATTCCGAACTTACTCGAAGTTTCGATTGGACACGCACTCATCGCCGACACGCTTTATTACGGTTTGGAAAATACCATTCAAATGTACCGAAGAGCATTAAAATAATCACACTACCCATCGTTTGAAACGAGGGGTATATCTTTACCTACAACCCATCGTTTGGACAGTTTTTTCTTTTTATTTCCCAATACCAAAATGTCAAATAACATCAAATTTTATCATTTTTTTCGTGCGTAAAACTTGTTTTTGATAATCTTTTTTTACCTTTGATGCGGTATAAACAAAAAAAATAGTTTTTTTATACCGCATTAAAGCCGCTCGTCATGGATTTTTGTGCAAAACGAAGTCTTATTTTTAGTTTGTTTATCGAAAAGATAAATCGGCTTTTGACGTGCAAAATGCGTGAGTTATTAGCAATTACC
>JAISHW010000061.1 GCA_031262365.1 Lentimicrobiaceae bacterium | reverse complement strand
CTAACCAAAGTATCTTTCATGAAGAGTGCGATGTTACTCAAGCGGTGTACGCCACAGAGATTGGCAAATACTATCGCACTGAATAATTGGACGTTAAGTAGCTTCGTGGCGTTTTTTATGGGTGTGAAAAAGTGCTTTTCTAACAAGTCGAATAGTCCTAAATGCTCTACATAATCATTGACGACTGTTAATCCCGAATAACTTGTCAAAGTTTCCGAAGTGAAATCGTTTGCTATTTTTACAGCTTTGAACGCTAATTTTTTTGTACTTTTAAGGTGCATATATCAGGTGCTCTTGTTTTGTTTTAACACCCTAAAAATAAGCATTATAATTGATATATGCAATTTTTATTTTAGAAGTTTAGGTATAACTAAATTTTATTCTTCTGTTTGTTGTGCCTCACCTTGTTGTACGCCATCTATTGGAATGGTCGGCATAGTCGTTGGTGCAATGTTATCGATTTGTTGACGCAATTGTGTATCGGCACCACCGTCTACTGTTAAGTTTCGAGGTATCGACATGCTTGCTACCAAACTAAGAACGAGTAATGCTATGGCAAGCGTCCAAGTAGCTTTTTCGAGAAAATCAGCCGTTTGGCGAACTCCCATAATTTGATTTGAAGAGGCAAAATTCGATGCTAAACCACCGCCTTTTGAGTTTTGGACTAAAACAATAAGTCCTAATAATACGCTGACAATCAGAATTAAAATTGATACTACTAAATACATTTTTTTCAGTTTATTGTTAATTATTTTTTGCTTGCTCAATAAGGGTTGCAAAGTAACTACTTTTTTCGGGATATTTCAAGATTAATTTTTCAAAAATTGAGATGGCTTTTTCTATATGCCCCTGATCGAGGTAAATTTTAGCTAAGGTTTCGCTTACAATGTTTTCTTGATCGACAATGCTGTTGTGTGCTGTTGTGATATTTTGGAATGTTTCGGTCGGGCGTGGAATGCTCGGGTTTGTTTCGATAAATTTATCGATAAGTGCTCCTTTTGATTTGGGTTTTTCGACTGTCTGCCCACTTTCTTTGAGTTGTTTTTCGGTTTCCAATTCTTTGATTCGCGCCGCAACCATTTGTTTCAATTCTTCCAACGAGCGGCGTTTTTCTTCGATACGTGCGTGTTCGGCGAGTAGTTCCGAAAGTTCTTGTGATATTTCGCGTGCTGATTGTTTGCTTATTTTTTCAATAAAAGGCGTTTCGTATTCGAATGTTTCTGTTTTTACAGACGATTCCGGTACTTCGAATTTCAATTCTTTTATTTTGCGTTTTTTTGTCTCTTTCGGTGCTGTATCCGTTGTTTTTGGCGACTGTTTTATTGTTTCTTCTTTTTCCGAAGCAATTTCTTGTGTTGGTTGCGGTGCCGGAGCCGATTTTTTCTTGGTGTATTCATCGGGCAAATCGATTGCTTCTTTGAGTTTTCCAATTCGTGCCATGTGGAGCCGCAAAATATTCCGTTTAGGCATTGTACTGGCAGCCAATTTGAGTTGACTATCGTAAAGCACATGATTCTCTTTGTAAAGATTCATTGCCAACAGTGTTTGCACGATGTTTGAATAAGGAAACTGCATAGCCAACTCCATCAGGTCGTTGACAGAATTTTTGTCCATCAGTTCCGGTTTTTTGATGAAATCGATAAAAAGATTTTTATTCATAACGTCATGATTGATTTACCAGTTTACGACCGATCGGTTAAAAATGTCATCGACCAACAACTCGATTATTGTTGCTATCAGCGCACTCTGAACGGCATTCAAATCTTGTTCACTCGGATAATCTTCGTAAGCCGAAAACCTCGCTTCAAAGTTTTTCGATTCGTCAAATTTATTAAAAAATCGGACATTGACACTTATCGACAAACGGTTTAAAGCGGCTGTTTGGTCGCTCTGAATAGCTACCGGCGATGTGTTGTAATCGGTAATTTCGCCTTCGAAAGCCAAATCGCCGTTTCGGTCAACCAAATCGAGGCTTGTTTGGCTCATAAAACGATCACGTAGCGCGTTTGTCAGTTCAGAACTCAATAGCGGATTGACTATCAGTGTATTGTTTGGAAAATATTGGATCGATACTGTTTTTGCTTCGGCAGGAATTGATGCTCCTGTAAAGGAATAAACACCACAGCTCTGAATTCCAAAAAGCATAACAAACAAACACGCGATGATGACACTGTATTTTTTCATTCGATTTTTTTTAAAGGTCTATCCCGTATTCGTTAATCTTTCGGTATAATGTTCGTTCGCTGATTCCAAGTTCTTTAGCAGCATTTTTACGTCTTCCTTTGTATTTTTCGAGTGCTTTTTTGATCAAATCGATTTCTGTTTTTTCGAGCGACAAATTTTCGGTTTCGATGATGTTGACATCTTCCGTCTCGTGTTCGTCATAACAAATCGGATTCGCATCTAACGAAACAATTTCCGGATGTTTTATCGGTGTAATTGCTGTTCTTAAATGTGCCTGCGAGATGAATTTTTCGCTGGATGATTCTTTTTCTTTCAAAATATCGACCGTTTGACGCAATTCGAGAAGGTCTTTTCTCATATCAAACAATACTTTGTACAGTATATCACGATCCGACATTTTATCACTTTCTTCTTCTTCACGATAAATTACAGGAAGCGGTTTCTCGGTCGATTGCGGCAAGTATGATTGCAAGGTTTCGGCTTTAATCTGGCGGTTTTCTTCGATGATCGAAATTTGTTCGGTAATGTTTTTCAACTGACGAATGTTTCCCGGCCAGCGATAATTTTCGAGTATCGACACGCTGCTATTTTCCAGATGAATGGTTGGCATTCTGTATTTTTCAGCAAAATCAGATGCAAATTTTTTGAAAAGCAATAAGATGTCGTCTTTTCGTTCGCGCAAAGACGGTATTCTTATCGGAACGGTATTGAGACGATAGAACAGGTCTTCGCGAAATTTTCCTTTTTGAATTGCCGTTGTAATATCAACATTTGTTGCTGCAACAACACGTACATCGGTTTTTATTACTTTCGATGATCCAACTCTAAAAAATTCGCCCGATTCGAGTACGCGCAACAAGCGTACTTGTGTCGAAAGTGGCAAATCGGCTACTTCGTCAAGGAAAATAGTGCCGCCATCGGCTACTTCGAAATAACCTTTACGCGCATCGTGCGCTCCGGTAAATGATCCTTTTTCGTGACCAAACAGTTCCGAATCGATTGTTCCTTCGGGAATTGCTCCGCAGTTGACGGCAATGTAAGGTCCGTGTTTTCGTGCGCTGAACTGGTGAATAATTTTCGGAAAAACTTCTTTTCCGGTGCCGCTTTCTCCTGTTATCAAAACGGTGAGATCGGTCGTTGCTACCTGAACAGCTACCTGAATAGCGCGTTCAAGATACGAATCGTTGCCGATGATTCCGAACCGTTGTTTTATGGCTTGTACTTCCATTGCTTATTCGTTTTTGTTTAAAATACTTTAACGCAATACAGCTCCCAATTGTTCTTCGATTGCTTTTTGAATTTTAGCCATCGTTTTTTCGATTACTTTATCCGTAAGCGTTTTATCTTTGTCTTCCAAAATAAAACTTAAAGCATAGGATTTTTTACCTTCCGGAATTTTGTCGCCTTCGTAAACATCGAATATATTAACCGCTTGCAATAGGTTCGATTCGGCTTTATAAGCCACTTTTTGAAGGGCATCAAACGAAACATTTTTGTCAATTACCAACGCTAAATCGCGACGTACCGATGGGAATTTCGAAATCGATTCGAAACGCAATGTTTTTTGTTTTGCAAACAATTTCAGCAAAATATCCCAGTAAATACTTGCGTGGTATACCTCTTTTTTAATATCGAATGCCTTTTGCAGTTTTTTGCTTACTTTTCCGACAATTCCGATCTGTTTTTCATTTATCGTATAAGAAAGTGCGTAGTCGTAAAATTCCGACTGGTATTCGGTTGTTACAATTTTCAACGTGTCGATTCCTGATTTATGAAATACGGCTTCTGTAAAATGTTTTATATCGAAAAATCCGATTGCTTGTGCAGGCTGATTCCATGCTTCGGCTTCTTTGTTTCCGGTCATAAAAATAGCAAGCATGTATTGCTCGGTGTACGGATTCAGTGGTTTTGTTTCCGTTTGTTCTGCTTTCGAATCGAATGTGTAGGTGTTTCCGAATTCGTATAGTTTAAGATCGGTATTTTTTCGGTTTTGATTGTAAGCAATCGTCTCTAAGCCTCCAAAAATCAGTGTCTGTCGCAACACATCTAAGTCGCTGCTCAGCGGATTGAGTAGTCGTACATATTTGTTTTCATCTATTTCGTTCAATAGCTTTCCGTACGCCGATTTCGTAAGCGAATTGTTCATGATTTCGTAAAATCCGTTTGCCGAAAGCATGTCGGCGATTCGATGTTGTTGTTTGTCGAAATCGAGGTTGTAATTGGCATTTAACGACAAGTTAATTTTCGATGGAATGTTGATGTTGTCGTATCCGTAAATGCGCAAAATTTCTTCTACCAAATCAGCCGGACGATACACATCTACTTTAAATGTAGGCACCTCGACCATGATGGCATCGGTTTGCATTGCGGTGATTTTGCATCCCAAATTGACCAAAATAGCTATTGCCGTATCTTTCGGAATCGGTTGTCCGGCAACTTTATTGAGATACTGGAAATGCAGTGTTATTTGAACAGGTGTAAATTCACACGCACAAACGTCTTTTATCTCAGAAGAAATTTGTCCTCCGGCAATTCCTTTTATGAGCATTGCCGCACGTTTCAAGGCATAAACAGTGATATTCGGGTCGGCTCCGCGTTCAAAGCGAAAAGAAGCATCGGTTTGTAATCCGTGACGGCGAGCTGTTTTGCGTATCCATCGCGAGTCGAAATAAGCACTTTCGATAAATATATCGGTTGTTTTTTCGGTTACACCCGAGTCTTTTCCTCCAAATACACCGGCAATACACAGTGGTTTTTCGGCATCGCAAATCATCAAATCATGTGCGCTTAATTTACGTTCAACATCGTCGAGCGTAACAAAAGGAGTGCCCTCGTCTACGGTTTTTACAATAATTTTATTCCCTTTGATGGTTTTCATATCGAAAACATGGAGGGGCTGTCCGGTTTCCATCAAAACGTAATTAGAAATATCAACAATATTGTTGATCGAGCGAATACCAACCGATTGCAGGCGATCTTGGAGCCATTTCGGCGAGGGTTCAACTACGATTCCCGACATGGTAACTCCCGAATAACGCGGACAGGCTTCGGTGTTGTCGATTTCGATAGCAGCCGGAATAGTATGATTGTCGGCTTTGAAATCGTTTACATCGGGATAGGTTAAAACATAGGTGTTGCCTTGCGAGCGTTGATTCAGTGCTGCAAGCAAATCGCGAGCAATGCCAATGTGCGAAGTGGCATCGGAACGGTTTGGCGTGAGACCAATTTCGAAAACGACATCTTCTTCGATTTCGAAGTAAGCTCTTGCCGGTTTTCCGGCTTCGTAATGATCGGGCAAAACCATAATTCCGGCATGCGAATTACCTAAGCCAAGTTCTTTTTCGGAACAAATCATACCTTCAGAAAGCTCGCCTCTAATTTTACTTTTTTTTATCTGAAAACTTTCGTCGTCCGCATATAAAGTTGTCCCGACTGTTGCAACCAAAACTGTTTGTCCTTCGGCAATATTCGGTGCTCCGCAAACAATAGCTAAAGGCGCGCCTGCTCCTATATCGACACGTGTGATGTGCAAATGGTCGGAATTCGGATGCTCGGTGCAATGAATTACTTTGCCGACAACGATGCCATTGAGCGAACCTTTAATCGATTCGTAAACGTGCATGTCTTCAACTTCAAGTCCGGTATCGGTTAAGGCTTTTGCCACTTCTTCGGCAGGTAAATTGCAATTGATGTATTGTTTCAGCCAGTTATAAGATATTTTCATCTGTTCGTAATTAATTTTTATCAGTCGGATAAAACCTATTCTTTTCAAAAAGCAAAACTACAAAAATATGTCAAACTGTCAGTTGCTTTAAGGCAAAATAATGTTGGAAAATTTATAAACCCGAGTTTTGGATAAGATCCTATCAAATACATGTCGTCAGGCATGTTATATTGGTGGAAATCAGAAACATACAAGACAAACGCATCGCATTAGTGATGCAACCTGACGTAATTGTTGTGTAAGGAATTTGTGTTTATTACAATGGGAAAGTCATTCCGACGAAGGTCGGAATCCATTGTACAAACAAGCATACCCTTTCCTTTTCTTCACAGTGGATGCCGTTCTGCAACGGCATGACCGGATGATGGTAACGGCATGACAAGGACGGAAAAGTCATTCCGACGAAGGTCGGAATCCATTGTACAAATGGAACATTTTACACACTTTTCGGGATACTACCACAACGCATTTTTCTGTAAAAATTCGTTATTGTTGTAGTTTTTTATTTACATTTGCGATGAAATTAACCTTTTATAAACTTAAAAATTTATTCATCAATGAAAAAAATTAAATTTAATGTAACCCGCCTTATTGCTACTGCTTTAGTATTGACAATTACCTG
>JAISHW010000003.1 GCA_031262365.1 Lentimicrobiaceae bacterium | reverse complement strand
TTATTCGTACAATGGATTCCGACCTCCGTCGGAATGACACAAAAAAAAAACAAAAGGCAGAGCGTTTTCTGCCTTTTGTACAAACTTAAAAAAAATTTCGACCGCCTCCGGCGGTATTTTTAATTGTTAAATGGCTAAATTGTTAAAAATTCCTGACACACCGACAACGATTGTCGTAGTCGTCGTAGTAGCTGTCCTGTTCGCCACTGCTGAAACTCTGTCCCCAGTGGCTGTAGTTGCTGTACTCCGTAGAACTCCAATACCAGTCTTCGGTAATTGGCGTGCCGCCGTTGCCGCTTAATGTTGCGTTAAACCTGTCGCGGGCTGCTTTGTAAATAACGGAAGCATTTTGTTGTTCACCCGGATATTCCGAAAGTCCGCAAAAACCGGCATACAAAGCCTCTAAATCGCCTATGGAAGGCATATACCAACCGGAGGAGGCAAAGCCTAAACACCATTCCTGAGCTTGAAAAAAATAGCCTTCCATTTCGTTTAAGGATACGATCATGCCCGAATAGCCACCGTTCGAAACCTGATACACAACACCCACAACACCATCTTGAGCGTAAATATCGCCTATGTTATAAGGAGGTTCTGTCGTAATGCCCTGAGGCTGTTTTACGGTAATCGTTTTCGTTTGTTCGTTTGCCCTAACGGTTATGCTTCCTATTTGTTCAAGAATAAAATTGCTTGCAGCAAGCGTTACTGAAAGCCTGTTGCCTTGTTGGTCAGCCTGTATCCATGTGTCAGAACAAGTATAAGACCATTCCGTTGCATCTGTAGTAACAATCACGGTTTCGGTTACTCCGTTTGCCGGAAAATTCAAAGCCTCTTTCGAAACGGTAAGCATGGTAGAAGATACCTCTACGGTTACAATATGCTGCTTTTCGTTTGCGGTAATAATGATATTTCCTGTTCTGTTATTCACGTCTGGTGCTACAGACACTAACAGCACATTTCCTTCGCGGGAAGCTTCTATCCATGAGTTGGAACTGTAAGTCCAATCAGCTGCATCTGTTGTAATATCCAATGTTTTTGTTCCGCCGTTTACCGGAAAAGAAAGGCTATCTGCCGAAACAGTAAGCATGGTGGCTTCAAACGGATACTGGTATTTTACTTTGGTGCCAAGAATTTCGTCGAAAGCGTTCGTAATCGTTTCTTCGACATAAAGCCTGACAAATACGGGAGGATTTGTCGATTGTTGCCTTTCAAATTTTATCACGTATCCGTGCCCTATTTGGCAGGCTACACCTGTGATGATATCACTTGTCGGAACGGTATAACCCGTTTCCGGTATCTTGACAATATTTCCCAAACCTTTCATGGCTCCCTTGTCGCAAATAGATACAAGAATATTGTCATTACTAGAGCTTAAGCTAAAATTGTTAGGATTTACCCAAGCGATTGTGCCAAATTCGGGAACGTTGATGTGTGTAGTTTCCGAAATGTTTGCCGTAATGGTGCCTTCGGGGTCGGCAACCGGTGTGTCGGGGTTGCTCGGATTGACTGGGTCGTCATTTTTTTTGCAGCCGCAAACTAAAAAAGCGGCAAGCATTCCAAGTAAGAAAATTCTTTTCATGATATATGTGTTTCTTTGCCCTGCCCCTGAGCGGTTTATTTTTGTTGAGATTTAACCATAAAAAACGTGGGACAGTACCTTTATCTGCTATTATGGTAGTTTCAACAGCAAGATGTAAGCTAACGCTTTTTATGTTGTTGTGCCGTATCTAATTAGCGGCATTTAGTGTGTTTAACTGTTAAAAAGTCCTATTGTCATAGGCAAGTTATTTTTGGTGATTATAAATACAAATATAGTAACTATTTTTAAGTGGCAAGAAAAAATACCAATAATAAAAGAGCACCTCTAAAAATTAGTTTTTTGCTTTTTGAACTTTAACTTCATTGCTTCTTCAACCGCTTTATATCCTCCTCCAACTCCTTGATGCTCGCCGCTTTTTCTATCTGCTTTTGCACCTGCTTGTATTTGTCGTACTCCTCACCTGCTTTTTTCATCGCCAACTCGTGGGATATTTTACCGGCATGGGTCAGAATATTCTTTTCGTTCATCTGCAACACCATCGAGAGTTTGGCAATCCAGTCTTTTTGATACATTACCTTGCCTGCCAACGCTTGCGATTCGGCATAGGCAAGAAATTGCTCTACGATGAGTTTCAGGGCGGCAATTTCATCTTCTTTCAGGTAGTTTTTGGCTATTTCGGTATCCGTTTTGCGCACCTTGTCGGGCTTACCTGTCGAGGTAAGCCCCATTTGTGGCAAAGAAGCATTGGAGCGGTAATAGATTAGTTCTGCCGCCGTTTGCCCACTTATCGCCCACAGAAGTTTGTTCTGCACCTCTTTAAAAAACAACTGAGTCATTTCGCTCGACGGGTCGTAATCCTTGCTGGTAGTATAAATATCCTTGATTTGCTGATAGAACACCCGCTCCGAGAGGCGTATCTCGCGGATACGATCCAACAGTTCGCGGAAATAGTTCATCGACGAGCCGCTCTTAAATCGCTCGTCATTGAGTGTAAACCCTTTGATGATGTACTCCCTGAGCCGCTGAGTAGCCCACTGGCGGAATTGCGTACCCTGCTGTGATTTAACGCGATAGCCAACCGATATAATTACATCGAGGTTGTAGTAACTCGTTTCGTATGATTTCCTGTCGGCGGCAGTTGTTCGGAATTTCCGAACAACTGAACTTTCATCCAACTCGCCTTCCTCGAACACATGACTGATATGCTCGCTAATCGTAGCTTTGCTTTTGTTGAACAGTTGCCCCAATTGTGCCTGTGTCAGCCAAACTGTCTCGTCTTCGAACAGCACATCGACCTTTACATTGCCATCGATGCTTTTGTATAGAATGATTTCGTTCATACCCTTTCTGCACCAAATTTTAACTGTTAAAAAGTCCTGTTGTCATAGGCAAGTTATTTTTGGTGATTATAAATACAAATATAGGAAATATTTTTAAGCCGCAAGAAAAAAATTCAGTGATGAAAATAATTGCATACAATACAATCGCGGCGTTGCGAAGCATCTTATTCTTGATAACTTCACTAAAAACTCTATTGTTATCACCATGCACGGAACGCAATAATTTCGTTTCTTTGCCTGAATTATTATTAACGATTGCGTAATACTATGTCAACCATTACAAAAATCAAAAAAGGGCTCGATATCAACCTAATAGGCGAAGCTGAAAAGCATATTATTTCGACAACATCACAATATTACGCGCTGAAACCTACCGATTTTGTTGGCGTGCTGCCAAAACTTCACGTGAAAGAAGGCGATTTGGTAAAAGCCGGAAGCGTGCTTTTTCACGACAAAAATCGTGAAGCAATTCTTTTTACATCGCCTGTAAGCGGCACGGTAAAAGAAATTCGTCGCGGCGAAAAACGACTTTTGCTCGAAGTTGTAATCGAATCGGACAATCAATTCGAATCCGAAGATTTCGGCGCAAGCGATCCTGAAAAATTAGACCGAAAAGCCATCATCGAAAAACTCGTAAAAAGTGGCTTATGGACAATGTTGCGTCAACGTCCCTACGCCATTATTGCCGACCCGAAAGACACACCAAAAGCAATTCATATTAGTGCTTTCGATTCGGCTCCTTTAGCTCCTGATTTTGATTTTTTGGTAAACGACAAGCAAAACGCAAAGGCTTTCCGATTAGGATTAAAAATTGTTTCGAAACTCACAAACGGAAAAGTACATTTGAATGTACACGCAAAGAAAACCAAATCGGATATATTTCTCGAAGCACCAAACGTGCAAATAAACCGTTTCGACGGACCCCATCCTGCCGGAAATATCAGCACGCAAATCAATAAGATAGACCCCATCAATAAAGGTGATCTTGTTTGGTATTTGTATCCGCAAGAAGTCATTACAATCGGGCGTTTGTTCGAAACCGGATTTTACGATTCAACACGCTTGTTTGCCGTTGCCGGATCGGAAGTGAGCAAGCCACATTATTTCAAAAATCATATCGGTGCCGCTATTACACCTTTTGTCGAAAAAAATATTTCCGACAACAAAAAACGTTTTATCAGCGGCAATGTGTTGACCGGCAAAAAGATTGCCGAAGACGGATTTATCAGTTTCTATCACAACATGTTGACGGTTATTCCCGAAGGCGATTATTACGAAATGTTCGGTTGGGCGATGCCCGGATTTGGAAAATTCAGCCTTTCGAAGACCTTTCCGTCCGGATTGTTCAATTGTAAAAAGAAAAAATACTTAGTCGACACCAACCTGCATGGCGGACACCGCGCTTTTGTGGTTACGGGCGAATTCGAAAAAGTGTTTCCACTTGATATTTATCCGTTGCAACTTATCAAAGCCATCATGATAGAAGACATTGATTTGATGGAAAAGCTTGGCATTTACGAAGTTGACGAAGAAGATTTTGCGCTATGCGAAGTCGTCGACACATCGAAAACCGAAATCCAGAAAATCGTACGGCAAGGGTTGGATTTTCTTCGTAAAGAAATGAGTTGACGGTAATATGCGTGCGTTGTAGGTAGGCAACAGAAACAGCAATTTGTTTCGTACCTAACGGCATGAGACACAAGAACGGATCAATTTTCTACCAATATGATGTGCCTAACGGCACGAAACTCAAAAAAAAATTGAAAAAGAAATTTGAATAAAATTGAAATATAAAAATGATAAAATCCCCGCTTCGATACCCCGGAGGGAAAAGCCGCGCTGTTGAAACAATCGCAACCGACGAGTTCTGCCTTTCAGGCAGCCGTATGTGTCGTGAGCTATACCGCAGGTCAGCGACCTGCGGTTATGAAAGTCAAGCCCTTTGGGCTACCGCAAAAGCACGGCAGACAACCGACCTGAAAGGTCATATCTTCATAACCGTAGGTGAACGAAGTGTTACCTACGGAAAAGCAAAGACAACACCACATACAACTTGGCTGAAAGCCAAAACATTCATAACCGCAGGCGAGCATAGCGTTACCTGCGGAGTAAACACAAGTATCCACTCCTGCCTGAAAGGCAGAACTAAAATACAAACACGATGAGTTATACAAAGTTATTATATCACTCGGTTTTCTGCACAAAACACAGAAAAAACACTATCCCCGAAACGCACGAAAAAGAATTGTACGCCTACATTATGGGCATTATAAACAATAAAAAATCAAAACTCTACCGAATTGGCGGCACAGAAAATCACTTGCATTTACTTTTTGACATGCACTCGACCATTGCTTTGTCGGATTTTATGCGTGAAATAAAAGAACATTCGAGCAAATGGTTGGGGCAAAATCCGAATTTTCCCGATTTTGAAGGATGGGCGGTAAGTTTTGCAAGTTTTACATACAATCTGAACGACAAACAAACGATTATCAATTACATACAAAACCAGAAAGAACACCACAAAACAGTAAGTTTTGAAGACGAATACCGACAATTTTTAATAGATAACGGAATAGAGATAGATGAAAAATATTTTCTTAAAGATTAATACAACCGACCTGAAAGGTCATATTTTCATAACCGTAGGCGAGCGTAGCGTTGCCTACGGAAAAGGAAGAAAATCGCAAGTTGTTGTCTACGATAAAAGTCGCTTGAATGATATTATCGCTAACAATAAGTTCTGCCTTTCAGGCAGTAGTGTGGAGCGTTTGCATTACTACCGCAGGTCGTTGACCTACGGTTATGAAACTAAAGCCCTTCGGGCTACCGGTGCAACGCTAAAAGCGGGTGGCTTGAAAAGCCAGATTTTCATAACCGCAAGCGAGCGAAGCGTTGCCTGCGGAAACAAAAATAGTGCTACTTACGGAAAAACAAGGTATAGCCATGATTAAATCTCCACTAAGGTACCATGAAGGCAAAAGTAATGGCGAGCGTACGCCCGCACAAACGTCCGTGCGATTTTGGAGGTTTTTCGCCTGCACAATCCTCAATGATCCCTCCACTACGCCAAGCCTTCGAAACGTTAGCACGACTGCTCAGAAAAATTCATAAAAATTCAAAATTGATTTTCTAACCACACAAAGTAAACGAAATGAAATTTATTCGAGATATTCTTGACAAGCAAAAGCCTCTTTTTAGCAAAGGCGGACGTTTTTCGATGTTCCAATCGACTTTCGAAGCTTTTGAAACATTCTTTTTCGTTCCGAACACCGTTACGAGTAGCGGCGCACATATTCGCGATGCTGTCGACATGAAACGCACGATGATTGTTGTCGTTGCGGCATTGGTTCCAGCATTGCTTTTCGGCGTTTGGAACACCGGCTACCAACATTTTCTTTCGTTGGGCGAAAGTGTCGGATTTTGGCAAATGGTCGGATTCGGCGCATTAAAAGTGCTTCCGATACTCATCGTGTCGTACGTTGTTGGTTTGGGAATCGAGTTTGCTTTTGCTCAAATTCGGCATCACGAAGTCAACGAAGGTTTTTTGGTTTCAGGAATACTTATTCCACTGGTTTTGCCTCCCGACATTCCACTTTGGATGGTTGCCGTAGCTACAGCTTTTGCCGTCATCATCGGAAAGGAAGTTTTTGGCGGAACAGGAATGAATATCATGAACCCTGCCCTGACAGCACGTGCTTTCTTATTTTTTGCTTATCCGTCGTCGATGTCGGGCGACAACGTTTGGATTGCCGAAAAAGCTGATGCTTATTCGGGCGCAACGCCGCTCGGCAATTTGTTGAACAACAATAGTGGCGATTTACCCAATTTATGGGATATGTTTATCGGAATCATTCCCGGAAGTATTGGCGAAACATCTAAAATAGCCATTTTGCTTGGTGCCGTCATATTGCTTATTACAGGCATCGCCAGTGCTCGCATCATGATTTCGGTATTTGTCGGCGGAACCGTAATGGGATTATTATTTAATTTGATTGGAGCCAACGAATACATGCAACTACCATTTTATTACCATTTCTTGATGGGCGGATTTATGTTTGGAGCCGTTTTCATGGCAACCGATCCGGTAACGGCGGCACAAACACCAAAAGGAAAATTGATTTACGGATTCCTGATCGGCATGTTTGCCATTTTGATTCGTGTATTGAATCCCGCTTACCCTGAAGGAATGATGTTGGCTATTCTTTTGATGAATGTGTTTGCTCCATTGATCGATTATTATGTTGTAGGTGCCAATATCAACCGTAGAGAAAAACGGGCGAAAAAAGCGATAGCTATACAAATTAACGAAACGAAAATTTAATACCATAACACGATGTTTAGTAACCGATATATATTTATTTACGCAACTGTTTTGGTCGTTGTAGTTGCTGTTATACTGGCATTTGCTGCTACTTCGTTAAAGCCTTTTCAAGATCAGAATGTGCGAATCGAAAAGATTCAAAATCTGTTGAAAGCTGCTAACATAGAATCTACAACCGAAAATGCAGAGGAACTTTACGCAACTTATGTAAAAGAAGAACTCGCTGTAGATGCCGAAGGGAGTATTGTTTCGCGCTTTGTCGATGGCAAATCGGAAGGGAATATGCGTCCGTTCAACATCAACCTGAAAGAACAACAAAATTTACGAAAAAAAGGCAGAAAAGCGATTGCTCCCATCTATGTGTTTAGAAAAGACGGAAAAACAGCATACATCGTTCCGATGTTGGGCAACGGACTTTGGGGTTCGATTTCGGGAAATGTAGCATTAGCCGAAGATTTCAACACGATTATCGGGATAACCTTTGACCACGTCGGCGAAACACCCGGTTTGGGTGCTGAAATTGTTACCGAAAGATTCAGAAACAGATTTTTAAATAAACAACTTTTCGATGGCGAAGCATTTGTTTCGGTAACCGTAAAAAAAGCCGCTAATAAAGAATCGGTACACGAAGTCGATGCCTTATCGGGAGGAACAATCACCTCCGAAGGCGTGTCGAATATGTTAAAAGATGATTTATCGTTTTATCAAGGATTTAAGAAAAAATTAGACGTTAAGAATTAGAAACCTGTAACTCGGAATCCGTAACTAAAAAAATCTATGAGTGAACTTAAAACAAAAGAACCTTTATTTTCTGCAAAGAATTTGAAGTTGATAAAAAATCCGCTGGGAAAAGACAATCCTATTACCGTACAGGTTCTTGGAATTTGTTCGGCATTAGCTGTAACGGCAAAACTACAACCGGCAATCGTAATGGCGTTGTCGGTAATCGTAGTTGTAGCCTTATCAAATGTTATTGTTTCGTTGTTGCGCAACACGATTCCACCGCGTATTCGTATCATCGTGCAATTAGTAATTGTTTCGTTGATGGTTATCTTGGTCGATCAGGTACTGAAAGCATTTGTGTACGATGTAAGCAAACAGTTATCCGTTTTCATCGGTTTGATTATCACTAACTGCATCGTAATGGGACGTTTAGAAGCCTTTGCAATGGCAAACCGCCCTTGGGAATCGTTTCTCGACGGAATCGGAAACGGAATCGGATATGGGCTCATTTTAGTTATCGTTGCTTTTTTTAGAGAACTTTTCGGATCGGGAACATTATTTGGTCATCAGGTAATTCCTGAAAAATTTTACGAATGGGGATACGTCAACAACGGCTTCTTTATTTTGCCTCCTATGGCACTAATTCTTGTCGGAATCATCATTTGGGTACAACGTTCGAGAAACAAAGAACTTCAAGAGAAATAATCATTAAATCAATCGTTTAGCCATGCAAGAGCTTTTCAATATATTCGTAAAATCAATATTTATCGACAATATGATTTTTGCCTATTTCTTAGGCATGTGTTCGTATTTGGCTGTTTCGAAAACGGTCAAAACATCGATGGGATTAGGAATCGCCGTTATCTTTGTTTTATTTGTTACCGTTCCTATCAATTACATCATCAATAAATACCTGCTTCAAGAAGGCGCACTTACTTGGATCAGCGCAAACTTAGCCGATGTCGATTTAAGTTTTCTGAGTTTCATCACGTTTATTGCTGTAATTGCGGCTTTTACACAATTAGTAGAAATGGTTGTCGAAAAATTTTCGCCGCCCTTATACAATAGTTTGGGAATCTTTCTTCCGCTGATTGCCGTAAACTGCGCCATTATGGGTGCGTCGTTGTTTATGCAAGAACGAGATTATCAATCAGTTGCAGAGGCTACGGCTTTCGGATTAGGATCGGGATTGGGCTGGCTTTTGGCGATTGTAGGAATTGCCGCCATTCGCGAAAAAATTCGTTATTCAAACATTCCGGCTCCTTTACGCGGACTTGGAATAACATTCATCATCACAGGATTGATGGGAATTGCATTTATGAGTTTCTTAGGCATTAAATTGTAAAAAAGATTACGATGAACTTGATATTAATGGTTTCAACAGGAATGATTATAGGTGTAGCTGTAACGGTTTTTCTCGCTGTTATACTCACATTGGTTGGTTTATTACTCTTTGCTCGAAAAAAACTGGTACCTCAAGGCGCGGTTGAACTCACAATCAACGACGAACGCGAACTGACAGTCGACCCGGGCTCTTCGATTTTGTCGACACTTGCGACAAACAAAATTTTCTTGCCTTCGGCTTGCGGTGGTGGCGGCACTTGCGGCATGTGCCGTTGTCGTGTTGTTGAAGGAGGCGGCAGTATGCTACCTACCGAACAAGGATTTTTTACACGCAAAGAACAACTTAACAAGTGGCGTTTGGGTTGTCAGGTAAAAATTCGTGAAGCCATCAAAATCGAAATCCCACCCGAAGTATTCGGCGTTAAAAAATGGGAATGTGAAGTGTTGTCGAATCACAACTTGGCTACATTTATCAAAGAATTTGTTGTAAAACTTCCCGAAGGCGAATCTTTAGACTTCAAATCGGGCGGCTACATTCAGATTGATGTTCCGAAAGTCGAAGTCGATTACAAAGACTTTAATATTGAAGAAACCTACCGCGACGAATGGGATCGATACAAGATGTGGGATTTGAAAATGAAAAATCCGGAACCCGAATTCAGAGCCTATTCAATGGCAAACCATCCTGCCGAAGGCAATATCGTGATGCTCAATATCCGCATTGCCACACCACCTTTCGACCGAAAAACAGGTGGTTTCATGAATGTCAATCCGGGCGTTTGTTCATCGTACTTGTTTTCGCTCAAAGCAGGCGACAAAGTGATGGTAAGCGGTCCTTACGGCGAATTTCATATCCGCGACACCAAACGCGAAATGATGTTTATCGGTGGCGGAGCCGGCATGGCACCAATGCGCTCGCATATTTTCCATCT
The DNA here is from genome assembly GCA_031262365.1 of Lentimicrobiaceae bacterium. GTDB lineage: Bacteria > Bacteroidota > Bacteroidia > Bacteroidales > F082 > JAISHW01. Next base: position 1,530 of record JAISHW010000003.1, on the reverse strand, counting down.
TTTCAAAACAGAGAAAACCGATCGTAAAGTCAGCTTTTGGTACGGAGGTCGCTCGTTGCGCGAATTGTTTTATATCGAAGATTTCAAACAAATAGAAGAAGCATTTCCGAATTTCTCGTTCCATATTGCGCTATCCGAACCGAAAGAAGAAGACCACTGGAATGGCTCGAAAGGATTTATCCATCAAGTAATTTTAGAAAACTACCTGAAAAACCATCCCGAACCCGAAGAAATAGAATATTACATCTGCGGACCACCCATGATGAACGATGCCGTACTCAAAATGTTAGACAACCTTGGCGTACCCGACGAAATGATTCTTTATGACGATTTTGGCGGGTAACTCAACTCCTATGAGTGAGAAATTGTGTCAGAGCAAGTGAAACGTAGCAAGAGCAAGCTATCAAATGGTTCGTGTCATTTGTTTTTAAGAGGACTTCTAAAAATCCCAATCTCTGCGTTACGTTTCTTCAACAAAATGCTCATTTACGTCAAGTAAACTCCGCTTTTATTTCAGTCGCAAGCCTTGATATTGAAATTTTTAGAAGTCCCCTTTAATGTTTCGAATCATTACGTGCGCCGAAAATCAAACTTCCAACACGTATCATCGTTGCACCTTCTTCGATTGCTATCGGAAAATCGCTTGACATTCCCATTGAAATTTCTTTAAAACTCGGTGTTCCTGAAAAAAATGTTTGTTTTAACAAATCGAAAACATGTTTCAATGTGCGAAATTCCTTGCGAATTGTTTCTTCATTATCCGTGAAAGTTGCCATTCCCATTACGCCGCAAATCCGAATGTTTTCAAATGACTGAAATTCGTCCGATTGCAATAGTTGTTTGACTTCTTCCATGTCGAGCCCGAATTTTGTTTCTTCGGTAGCAATGTGAAATTGCAGCAAACAGTCAATCATTCGGTTGTTTTTTTGCGCTTCACGATTTATTTCGTTCAGCAACTTCAGGCTATCGACCGAATGAATCAAATGCACAAAAGGGGCGATGTATTTTACTTTGTTCGTTTGCAAATGTCCGATAAAATGCCATTCGATATCGTGAGGCAACAAAGCATGTTTTTGTTGCATTTCCTGCGCTTTGTTTTCGCCAAAAACACGTTGACCGGCATCGTAAGCCTCTTGAATAAGCGTAGCAGGCTTCGTTTTTGACACGGCAATCAGCTTGACCTGAGGCGGAAGTGTTTTTTTTAAATTCGCTAAACGTTCGTGTATCATCTTTTTAGGAATTGCATGACAAAGGTACAAAAAATCCCCTACTTTCCAGCAGATTAGAGTAATAACGAGTGAACGGTGAATCGGTGCGTTAGCGTCAATGCGGCTGTGGTTATTTCAAAATTATCCATTTGCCACCGCGCTTTGTGCCTTCATACTGGATAATACCATCCTTTCTCATGAGTTGAAGATGGTATTTTACGGCATAGACAGTAAGATGAAGCATTTTACTCAATTCCTCTCTTGATATGGAGGGATTTTTCTTTATTGCAGCAAGTATCTTCTTTTGGCTAGTCTTTTGGCT
>JAISHW010000035.1 GCA_031262365.1 Lentimicrobiaceae bacterium | reverse complement strand
TCTAAAAATCCAAAATACTGCGTTACGCTCCCTCGCCAAAATGCTCATTTACGCCAAGTAAACTCCGCTTTTGTCTCGGTCGCAAGCCTTGTCTTTTGAATTTTTAGAAGCTCCCTTTATCCGTTTTGTTGCAACGATTCAGTCGCTTTTTCGATCGCAGATCACGGCAAAATCGCAATGTTTGCATCGGGTTTCGTCGTCTGTTTGTACGAAAGGCTGCATGGTTTCAAAAATTTCATGGAATGTCTTTTTAAGAAAGTCTTCAAAAAGTATTTCATTCGATTCAGCGTTGAGTTTTTCGGTGTTTAGTTTTATTAAACCACTGCTAATCTGTCTTGTATTGATGATTCCCGATTCGATTTGAATGGCGGTGCCGTTGATTTTTTCTTTTTTAAATAGGTATTCGTAACAAAGCAACTGAAGTGCTTTTTCGTATTTCGGATCGTACAGATTGCCTTCTTCCTTTAGTTCTAAGTCTTTTTTATTAACTTTTCCTGTTTTGTAATCGATAATACGGTAAACGCCGTTGAGTTTGTCGATACGGTCGATAAAACCTTTTATTACAAACGATTCGTTGTTGTAGGTATAGTTGGTTTGTATACCTTCTTCCAACGAAATAATTTCGATTGTGTTACCTTCTTTCAGTAGTTTTTCGTCGAGATCGAGAATTTGTTCAATCGTTTTTCGAGCAACTTCGTAAATCAGAAAATTATAACCTGATGTTGTTTTTTCGGATCCTGATACGGCAATGAAAACTTCTTCAAGAACCTTTGCTAACTGTGTGCGACATTTTGCAATTATTTCAAAATCAAGTGTTTTATATTCTTTATAAAGATGAGATATTGATTCGTGTACAATTGTTCCTAAGACATTTTGTTGAATTTTTTCGGTTAATGAATCGTCTTTGATATTTAAAACAAATTGCAGATAAAATTTCAGCGGACAAGTGTTGTAGGTACTCAGCAGGCTGGGGGAGAAGCCTCTTTTAGCTTTCTGAATGATTTGCATCAGAATGGTTTCCGTTTTTTCGATTACAATAGGTTTTTGGATGTCTTTTTCAGACATTGGCGTTGCGAAAAGCGTTTCTTCGATTTCGATGTTCGGATTGATTTTCGTGAGCTCGTGCTTTATTTCGAGGATAAATCGGCTTGGTTCGCCGCTTCCCGAATTGGCTGTTTCGGTATTGTAATACAAGAAAATTTGTTTTGCACTTTGAAGTAAACGAAAAAAGTGATAGGCGTAAACGGCTTGTTTTTGTTTGTAAGTCGGCATTTGATGTGTGATGCGAATGTCGTAAGGAATAAGCGATTGGTACGATTTTTCTTTCGGAATGATTTTTTCGTTGACACTCATCATGTGAATGGTTTCAAAATCGAGGTTGCGCGATTCGAGCAATCCCATGATTTGTAATCCTAAAATGGGTTCACCGTATAATTTGATGCTACTTTGACGGGCGATTTGTTCGAAGATGTTTTTCAAATTTTTGATGTCGAGCGCGATGTTACTTTCTTCGAACAACAGTTTCAAGCGATTGATGATACGGTCGGCAATACTGAGTTGATTGAGTAGAAAAATGTATGTTTTTCCTTCTTTCTCGGCTAACATTTTTGCAATTTGCGCAATGAGTTTTTCAATAGTTTCTAAAGCTTCTGAAGTTGATTTCCAACGTTTTAAAGTTAGTTGAATGAAATCATTGAGGTGCTTTGATTTATCATTCAGATAGGCGAAATCTTCTTTTTTTACAAATCGTTTTTTGTCAAAAATAAGTTGCGTTTTCCATTTGTTTAATATCTGAATATCAGTTGATTCAAAAATTGTATTACAGATTTCGTGCGAAATTATTTTTAAAATTTCCCACAAATAAAAGGAATTACTTTCGAGTTGTTTGTTTTGGCTCAATTGTGTTTCGAAAAGCATGTTTAAAAACAAAAAAATCGAACTTTTATCGAATGGATAACCCATCGTAACGTTGAACGCTTCAACCGATTCGGGAATGCTGTTCAATGTTGGAATGAGTAAATTTTCATCAGCTAAAACAATGGCTGTTTCGATCGTGCTATTTTTTTCTTTGACAAGATTTGCCGCCATTGCTTTTGCCTGAATGGCATTACCCGGAACAGCTGTGATGTGAATTTTCTTTTTACTCGTTTCGAGTTGATTATCAATAAAAAAAGTTTCTTTAAGCGTGTTTTTTTTGATAATTTTTCGTGCAAATAAGCCGGCTTCGTGTTCGGGAAATTCGTTTTTGTTGAGATAATAGGTGTCAAAATCCCACAAAACGACAGCTGTTCCTATTCGGTGCAATTTTTCGAACAGTTTTTCTTCGGCTAAAGTCAAAGCGTTGAAGCCTGCAAAAACGATTTTCCGACTTTTGGTTTTTTGTAAAAGTTGTTCGTCGTCCATTTCGGCTAAAGTACGAGTTATCAATCCTCTGTAAGCGAGATTTTTGTCGAGAAGTCGTTTGCGCAAATCATTGTAATAATGAATTAACGATTGGTAAAATTGAATAAAAGCACGTTCGCTGACGGTCAGTTCCGAACCATCGGCATGCCACAATTCAACAGCTTTTGCTTCGTGTAAGTAAGCAAAAAGTTTTTCGGAATCGCACAAATAATGGTCAATTTCGTCAAAATCGTTTGCCATTTGAATTGCAAGTCCCGAAAATGTTGTCAAATCGTTTTTGTCGTTTCCTTTTCGTTCGTGTTCAATTTCAATCAGTTCGAAAAGCATCTGGATGTTGTCGGCAATTTGTAATCCAGTCCATTTACAAATAGCTTCTTCTATCGACAAAATTTCAGGAAGCCAAATGTTTTTTTCAATTCGGATGCTTAATGCGTATCGTAAAAACAGTGCCGCACGTTTGTTCGGAAAAACAATCGTTGTTTGCTCTAAAACAGAATCGTAGTTTTCTAAAATGAAATCGGCTATTTTATCGATAAATTTCTGATACATAATTTATTCGGTATTTTTTGAAAGAAATATTGCTGCTTTTTCTAATGTTTCCGATTTCCCTAAATCGAACCAATAATTAGGATTAATTTCTTTTAATTGAATACGGTGGTGTTGCGATTTTTCGAGATACAAATCGATGATCTTGCAAACGCAAGGTTTTTTGTTGGCAAAAAGTGATGTTTTAAAAAAATGCAAACCACTGAAAGCAAATTCGTTAAAATGTAGTTGCGGTTTATTTGCCCATTTATATTGTTTTGTGGAGTGGTTTGTCCATCCGACAAGTTGTTTGTTTTCGTTGCAAAGAAGTTTGCGTTCGTTGGTTCTTTTTTGTACAAATAACCACGCATCATCTCCTGATTTTAAAAATTTTTCGTGTAACACACGGAAATCAATATCGCTCAAAACATCGACATTATGCACCAAAACAGCTTCGTTTTTGTCGAATAACGATAAGGCTTTCAAAATGCCGCCGCCCGTGTTTAATAGTTGCTCCGATTCGTCGGAAATACTGATTTCGAATCCATTAAAAGTTGGCGTGCGTAAAAAATCGTGTATCATTTCGGCGTAATGATGTGTGTTGACAACGAAGTGATTGTAGCCGAATTTGACGAGATTTTCAATCGTTAGTTGCAACAACGTAATGCCGTTAATTGTTACTAATGCTTTTGGCTTGTTTTGCGTAAGTGTTCCCAAACGCGTACCAAGTCCTGCCGCCAAAATCATTGCTGATTTACGTTGTGTCATGTTGTACAATGTTTTTGTTCATCGCTGTTGATGACTAAATGTTTGCAAACGACTTCAATATCGGGGTAAGTTGCTTTGATCCAAGCTGTTGTTTTTTCGGCAAAATAAACCGATCGATGTTGTCCGCCCGTGCATCCGAAATTAACCATCAGGTGTTTGAAGCCACGTTCAAGGTAATTTTCGACACTTTGTGCAATTAATTTTTGTGTGTTTATAGAGAATTCGTGTACAGATTTTTCTTTTTCGAGGAATTGAATTACTTTCTTATCTAAACCTGTCAATAAACGATATTCCGGATATTTTCCCGGATTGGGTAAAGCGCGACAATCGAATACAAATCCACCTCCGTGTCCGCTTTTATCTTCAGGAATTCCTGTTTTGAAATACGAAAAACTATTGATTTCAATTTGAAATTTTGCTGTTTCTTTGTCGTTTGGAAGCGTGTATTTTGTTTTTAGGAAAGATAATTGTTGAAAAATTCCTTTTAATTCAGGTAGCGAAAGTGGAATGTTTAATAAGGTCAACTGACGGTCGATCTCTTGAATGGCATACGGAATACTGGTTAAAAAATGTGTTTTTCGTTGCACAATTCCTCTGAATCCATAAGCACCTAAAACTTGCATCAGTCGTAAAAAAACAAAAGCAGAAAAATAGGTTTCGAATTTCAATTCGGAAACATCTAAATGTTTCGATAAACACTTTAAGTAATAATGATAAAGTTCGTCGCGTACGACTTGTGGCATTTGTGCTTTTACTTGGTATAATATAGAAATAAGGTCGTATTGTAGCGGACCTTGTCTTCCGCTTTGAAAATCGATAAAATAACATTTATCGTTGTGTATCATGATGTTACGCGATTGAAAATCGCGATACATGAAAAAGTTTGCCGGTGCTTCGCACAAAAAATCGGTTAGTTTTTCGAAATCTTCATAGAGTTTTGATTCGTTGTACGAGATTTCGGGATGTAATTTCAAGAAAAAATATTTAAAGTAGGTCAAATCGTCAAAAATGGCTTTTTTACCGAAGTTCGGAGTAGGGTAGGCGATGGAATAATCAAGTTTTCGATTTCCGATAACCTGAAATTCGACAAGACGCAACAAACATTCTTTGTAGCGGTCAATTACAGCTTCATCGAAAGTGTCTTTTTTCAGTGATTCCTGAACGAGATGAAACAAGGTAGTGTCGCCTAAATCGGTTTGCAAGTAGCAAGTTTTTTTTTCGGAAACAGCTAAAATTTCCGGAACAGGAAGTCCTAACTTTCCGAAATGCTTTGCAAAAGCAAAAAAAGCTTCGTTTTCCTCAATGTTGATATTGTAAGTGCCTATTACAGAGGTTTCTTTTCCGAAAACTCTAAAATACGTTCGTAACGAACCATGTGCAACAAGTGATTCGATTCCAGTAGGATAATTTCCAAAAACATCAAAAAATAGTTTGCTGAGTTTTTTGTGTATCAAATTGGTATCCGACATAACAGGATTATGTATAAGTTAATTTTTACAAATATAAGAACAATTTACCTGATTTTACAATGAAGTTGTTTAGAACTTGTTTTGAAATTTTTAGTTATAATTAATTGATTATCAGCAGCTTGTTTTTTTTTTGTATCTTTATGGTTCTCAGTCACATAAAGAATGAAAAAGCAATATCCGAGCAATTTGACCGATAACCAATACGAAACAATTTTACGTATAATTTTGGACAAACGCAAGCATAGTGTTCATTGAGAAAGATTTTTGATGCGATCTTTTACCTATTAAAGACCGCTTGTCAGTGGTGTCAGTTGCCCGGAGGCTTCCCTACATTACTATTATTTTCGCAAAACGGATTCGTATACAAGAAACGAAGGAAAAGTATAGAAAATAGAAAAAGGGACTTGTCCGACTTTTTGGACAGTCCCTTTTCATTACATGATACAGTGAAGCTGTATTTAATTTTAATGATTATCCGTCGTTATGCCTAAAAAATGTATCTTTGCAGATAACAAAAAACGTATCCCAATGAATTTGTTGAATTTTGTATCCAGCTATCCCGATGAAGCCAGCTGTAAAGC
>JAISHW010000119.1 GCA_031262365.1 Lentimicrobiaceae bacterium | reverse complement strand
AGCTTCTAAAAATTCAAAAGACAAGGCTTGCGACCGAGACAAAAGCGGAGTTTACTTGGCGTAAATGAGCATTTTGGCGAGGGAGCGTAACGCAGTATTTTGGATTTTTAGAGGCTCCCAGAATACTTGTAATCGGCAGGGGCAGGATTTATCGGCTCTAATCTTTGTGAAATCTTATTAGAATCGGGCAATAAATAAACAGCGGAAAGTTGGCTGTAAATGATTACTTTTGTGTTCATTTTGTAAATGCTAAATAAATTATGAAAGATATAAAAATTGCAATAATAGGATTAGGTTATGTAGGATTGCCTTTGGCTATTGAGTTTGGGAAAAAATATAAGACTTTAGGATATGATACAAATGAAAAGCGGGTCAACGAATTACAGTCGGGAGTAGATCATACACAGGAGGCAGATTTAGAGGCAATGAAATATGCGATGTGTCTTTACGGCAGCCATTCCGATCGGGGATTAACTTTTTCTTCAAGGAAAGAAGATCTCAAAATTTGTAATGTTTATATTGTAACAGTTCCTACTCCTATTGATAAAAACAATTCGCCCGATTTAATTCCTTTGATCAAGGCTTCACAAATGTTGGGAAGCGTAATAAAAAAAGGCGCTATTGTGATCTATGAATCGACTACTTATCCCGGGTGTACAGAAGAAGATTGTGTGCCTGAAATAGAGAAGATTTCCGGATTAAAATTTAATCAGGATTTCTTTGTTGGCTACAGTCCTGAGCGTATTAATCCGGGAGATAAAGTAAATACGTTGACTAAAATAAAAAAAGTAACTTCCGGTTCAACTCCTGAAATTGCAGATAAAATTAATATGCTTTATTCTTCCATTATAGAAGCAGGCACTCATAAGGCACCTTCTATAAAAGTTGCGGAAGCGTCTAAAATTATAGAAAATGCACAGCGAGATGTCAATATTTCATTTGTAAATGAATTGGCTCTCATTTTTGATAAGATCGGAATAGACACAAGAGATGTTATCGAAGCGGCAGGTACTAAGTGGAATTTTCTAAAATATAGTCCGGGCTTGGTTGGAGGACATTGCATCAGTGTCGATCCTTATTATCTTGCAAGCAAAGCCGAGTCTTTAGGATATATTCCACAAGTAATTCTTTCCGGTCGTCATGTAAATAATAGTATTGCTCCCTTTATCGCAAATAAAGTCATGAAACTTATGATTAAAAAAGACCATAAGATAAAAGGAGCGAATGTTTTGATGTTGGGCGTAACCTTTAAAGAGAATTGCCCCGACATAAGAAATACGAAAGTTGTTGATATATATAAGGAACTTTGTGAGTTTGATATAAATGTTGATATCTATGATCCTTGGGCAATTAAGGAAGAAGTTAAAGAAGAATACGGCGTTGATCTTATAAATGAAATTGATTCTCAAAAAGAATACGCTGCTATTATTCTTGCCGTTGCTCACAATCAATTTAAATCCTTTGATTTCGAAAAATATTACAAAAATAACGCGGTGATTTTTGATGTAAAAGCGGTTGTGGATAGACAATGGGTGGATGGAAGGCTGTAACACCTAAATTTCTAAAATGAATTTTACCACCGGTATCTTTCAGATGAACGAGTACGCTATTCTATAAAATCATTACTTTTGAAAGTAAAATAAGATATTGCCGTTTGAAAAGATAACACATTCACAGATAAGGAGATGTATCTTAAAAAAACGGATAAAAATAGCCTTTCAATATTTTGAATATAAAAAAAGAAATAACTATATAAAGAATAGAAGAAAATGGGATTAATGCAGTTTGGTAAAACATGGTGGGGCGAGCATTGGTTGCGCTCATTGTCTAATGTCGATTACGACAATCGCTTGCCGCGCGGTGCCTCTTACGCTCGAAGCGGTCATGTGAAAGACATTAAAATAAAAGACAATCAGATTGTTGCAAAAGTGCAAGGAACACGCCCTTCGCCTTATAAAGTTACGGTTATTGTGCCGCCGTTTTTTGACGAGCAGATAGAAGCGTTGATGACCAAAATTATCGAACGTCCGGCACTGATTTCCAAACTGTTGAATCGCGAATTAGATCCTGCCATCCTTACCATTGCCGAAGACCTCGGGCTGAAAGTCTTTCCTCACCAATGGACGGATTTCAAAATGCAATGTTCTTGTCCCGATTGGGCGGTTCCCTGCAAACATTTAGCAGCTGTTATCTATATGATTTCAAGGGAAATAGACAATAATCCTTTTCTTGTTTTCAGCATTCATAACGTAGACTTGATTGCCGAACTTGCGAAACGAAACATTGTAATTGCCGACCCGAAAAAAAATGAAATTCCGCAATTAAACAACATTCTAAAACCGCAGAAACGTCTAAAAGAGCTTGAAAAACAAGCAATTGCTGTTTCAAAAACTGAAGGGACTTTCTCCTCCTTGCAAAATCTATCCGAAGCATTGGTACAACTCCTACCGGATGCTCCGCCTTTCTATTCGGCAGGTAATTTCCGCGAAAAATATACCGCTCAATTTCTTCGATTGACAAAAGAAGTTGGTCGCATATTGACTAAACGTCTCAATTTTAATGCGATTTTTCCTTTTTCCGACAAAAACGTCTTGACTAATCGCAGTGTTTTGTCTCTTGTTGTAGATGCTAATAATTCATTGACAATAAACGGAGAAAATCATGCCTGCAAGACATTCGATCAACTTATTCCGGCACTATTTGCCCTTAATCCCGACTTTTTGCCAGACTACGAACCGTCTGTGGAACAGTTGCATAAAATACTATTCGCTTCGCTAAATTTTATGGCAAACGGCTTGATTATTCCGCAAATCGTTCAGTTGGAAAACAAACAATTTATGATACGCTGGTTGCCCGCAATGATCGACAGTCGTACGCGAGCAATAGTAGAAAAACTAAATGAAACGCTTCTACCAGATTTGCTTCAAGCAAAAAAACTTGTTAGAAAAAAAGAACAAATTCAGCCGCTACAAAATCAGGCGATCGAACTTTTATCGTTGTTTATCAGTAGTTTAGTAACTCATCTCACCAAAGTATCTACCGGCGATTTAATCGAAGACCTATTTTTCAAAGGTATGCAATACGCATTTTCCGGCATTGCTGAAAACGCTCTGAGCGGCGGTATAAAAGTTTGGCTCGACCGCTATTATCTCACCGCCGAAACGTGGAAACCGGTAATTACTGTAAACGAATTGCTTTTTGAAGAATTTGACGTGCAGCTCTCGGTTGAAAACACCGAAATGCCCGAACAGTTGCCCATTCCGCTTGCTAATATCTTAAAACAGAAGCAATATGAAAAACAACGTTTCCGAATTTTGCAAAGCGTGTCGCTGTTGATGCCTTTTGTGCGTGGCTTGGATACACATATCAATTTGGGTGGAGATGCACCCATTCGTTTCAACAACAGCGAGTTTGCCCCGTTTTTGATGGACGTATTGCCTGCGGTTCGTTTGCTGGATGTTAAAATATTATTACCCAAATCATTACAAGAACTACTTCGTCCGAAAGTTTCCGTTCGTTTGAAAAAAAATCAAGATGGACAAGGCTATGTAAAATTAGACGACTTGCTCTCTTTTGATTGGCGTGTGGCTATGGGCGATTCGCTTATTTCTCACGAAGAATTTAAGCAGTTGTTTAAAAACGCCTCACGGCTTTTCAAATTTAAAGAAAATTACATCTATGTAAGCGACGACGATATTGAAAAATTAAATAAGGCGTTTACTTCCAACAAGCCGCTCGACGGTTTTCAGTTGTTGCAAACCGCACTCTCGGAAGAGTATGAAGGGGCTCCGGTATTGCTTACAGATGAAGTACGCGACCTGATACAAGAATTAACCTCCACCGAAGATATTCCGCTTCCGAAAACACTTCAAGCGAAACTACGCCCTTACCAACAGCGCGGATTCTCGTGGATGTATCGCAACAGCCGTATCGGTTTCGGCAGCATTATCGCCGACGATATGGGGCTTGGGAAAACCATTCAGGTTATTTCTATGTTGCTGAAATTCAAGGAAGAAGGTTCGTTGAATGACAAACAAAAAGCACTCGTCGTAGCACCCACTGGTTTGTTGACAAACTGGCAGGCGGAAATCGAAAAATTTGCCCCTTCGCTCACGTCCCACATCTTTCACGGAAACGCCCGTGATCTGAAACAGTTTGATGCCGATGTGATGCTTACTACCTACGGTATTTTGCGCAGCGATGCCAATTTGCTCAAGAAAAACAAATGGCAAGTGATGATTATAGACGAAGCACAAAATATTAAAAATCAAGATGCTGCCCAGTCAAAAGCTGTAAAAAGCGTACCTGCAAATATCCGCATAGCCATGAGCGGAACGCCTGTGGAAAACCGCCTTTCGGAATTTTGGTCGATTATGGATTACGCCAACAAAGGCTATCTCGGCAATCTGAAAACATTCAAAGACGACTACGCAAGCCCAATACAAGTATTTAATGATGAGCAAATTGCGGAAAAATTTAAAAAGATAACCGCACCGTTTATGATGCGCCGTATGAAGTCCGACAAAACAATTATATCCGACTTGCCGGACAAAATCGAACAAAATCAGTTGGCGCAACTCACTAAACAACAGGCGGCTTTGTACGAAAAAACAATGCGTGCCGCAATGGAAGAAATTGAAGGTATTACCGAAGACGGAGCAAACAGCCAAACACTTTTCAAACGGCAAGGACTTGTGTTGCAGATGATTTTGGCGTTGAAACAAATTTGCAATCACCCAACACAATTTTTGAAGAACGGAAAATTCGACGCTTCGCTTTCTGGTAAAACAGAATTACTACTTGAACTGTTGGAAAGCATCACGCAAAGCGGCGAGAAAGTGCTTGTTTTTACGCAATTTAAAGAAATGGGCGATTTGCTCACACGTTTTATTTCCGAACGGTTGGGCGAACAACCGATGTTTTATCACGGCGGCTGTACAATGAAGCAGCGTGAGGAGATGGTACAACGGTTTCAGCACAACCGAGCCGACAAAATTTTCATCCTTTCGCTCAAAGCTGCCGGTACGGGCTTGAACCTAACCGCCGCCTCGCATGTAATTCATTACGACCTTTGGTGGAATCCTGCCGTAGAGGCGCAAGCTACCGACAGGGCTTACCGCATTGGGCAAACCAAGAATGTGATGGTACACCGCATGATTTGTAAAAATACTTTTGAAGAGCGTATAGACGAAATGATTCAGAAGAAAAAACACCTCGCCGAAATGACCGTAGCCACCGGCGAAAATTGGATAGGAAAACTAAGCAACAAAGAACTCAAAGAAATATTCGGATAGGAAAACAATAGCAACAAAAGATTGGTTATTCGAAATTTTTTAAAAGATTACTCAAAGCAGAACACATAAAATTTCAGTAAAAAATATAATTTGATAAAAGATTAACAACGCGAGAAAATTGATTGCATAAATAAAGAATATTTCATCTGCAATAATACATAAAAAAAATGTATTTTTGCAGACGCATTGCAAAATGTGATTTGAATGGAAGAATACAGTAAAATAGGACAATGGATTGAGGATTTGCCTAAACGAGGTAAATCGGTTTTTTCAAAACAGGAAGTTGAAAACCAATTTCCTGCATTGTCGTATTATAGCATTAGAAACTCATTATATCGACTTGTAAAAAAGAAAAAAATACAATCTGTTTGGCGTGATTTTTACGCTGTTATCTTGCCCGAATATGGACTGAAAGGAGTTGCGCCGCCAATAGAATACATAGATAAACTAATGAGGTTTTTGGGTAATGATTATTACATTGCGTTGTTGAGTGCTGCGGCTTTGCAAGGTGCTGCACACCAAGCACCAATGGAATTTTTTGTCATTACCAATTCGCGAATGTTGCGAGATAAACAAAAAGGCGATGTTAAGATAAACTTTGTAACGAAAAAGAATATTCCTGCACCGTACATTACACAAATAATGGCAAATAGTGGTTATGTAAATATTTCTCGTCCCGAATTAACGGCACTTGACTTAGTGATTTACGAAAAAAATGTTGGTGGAATTAATCGTGTGGCAACTGTTTTGAGCGAATTGGCAGAAACATTAGATTTTTCAACTATCAGCATTGAATTTCTGAAATCTCTTAATGGTGCAATTATTCAACGATTGGGATATTTATTCGACGTATTAGAATTTGAAGAATTGGCAAATGTTTTGTTTCAAAAATCAAAAGAAGCGGATATAAAATTTAGAAAATATCCGCTTTCCATTCTTTCAGAAAAAAGGAATTATACTGATTTTCAAATAAATGATAAGTGGAAAATTATTATAAACGAAGAAATAGATATTGACGATCTATGATACCAAAGGAACACATAATCGAATGGAAATCAACTGCACCTTGGACTGAAATGCTAATGGTGGAGCAGGATTTAATCATTTGTCGTGCGTTGGTTGCCATTTATAGCGATGAATTTTTATCTTCACACTTGGCATTTCGTGGCGGAACGGCATTGCACAAACTTTTTCTTTCGCCACAATCACGATATTCGGAAGATATTGATTTAGTGCAAATTCAATCAGATAGTGTCGGTGCTATACTCGACAAGTTGAGAGAAGTGTTATCGTTTCTTGGAAAACCGATTATCAAACAGAAACGAAACAATAACACACTGGTTTTCAAAGTAGATTCGACTTTTCCACCGATTGTTTCCATTCGTTTGAAAATAGAAATCAACTGCAAGGAGCATTTTACGGTACTTGGTTTAACGAAAGTTCCTTTTGAAGTTAAAAATCAATGGTTTAATGGTAGTTGCAAGATAACAACCTATCAATTAGATGAATTGGTAGGCACAAAACTTCGCGCCTTATATCAACGCAAGAAAGGGCGAGATTTGTTCGACTTGCAAAAAGCATTGGAAAATCCGAACTTAAACCCAGACAATGTTGTAAAATGTTATTGTGCCTATATTGAATTTTCTGACGGCGAATCGCCCTCGAAATCCGTTTATTTGGCAAATATGGACGAAAAAATGAAAGAAGAAATATTTTTGAGCGACACACAGGCATTGCTTCGACCGTCATTAACTTTTAACCCGCGAGAAGCATACGAAATTGTAAAAAGTAAATTGATTGAAAAAATATAGAAACGGTAAAAAAATGACAGATGACACGCTGTTTGCCACAAGCGGGGGCATGCCTCGCTCAAACGTTGGTGGAAATTCGGAAGTTTATTGTCCACCCGAACCTTTGTGAAAACCGCCTGTGGCAAGTAGCCAAAACGTTACCTGCAATATCGGAACGACCCAACAAAACGACAAAGTGAAAGAATATTTTGGACTACAATGCAAAATGATAAACCGTAAGTTTAAGGACTCCGGACTTGAACCGCTACTTGCATATATCTTGTTAACAGCTTTGTTCGTTGGACTTTCGGTTTTGCTTTTCCGTAAAACAGAGTTTGCAGAATACATTTATTTATTCGTCGCTTTTACTTTTGTCGGAAAACTTTCGGAAACCAAAAGAACCGAATTTTTGAAAATCTGTTTTGGCGACAGACAACTGAAAAAAATTAGAATTGTGGAAAATCTAATTTGTTCCATTTCATGCTTTTCTACTTTATAAACAATGTTTTATTTCCTCAGGTTTGATGTTGATATTGACAACAATATTAGCACTTGTAAATTTTCGGACAACTTTCAATTTTACAATTTGGACACCATTTTCAAAAAGACCCTTTGAATTTACGATAGGCTTCCGAAACACCTTTTATTTGTTTTTTGCAGCATACGCATTGACAATTATTGCTGTTTCCGTTAATAACTTCAATCTTGGCGTATTCGCCATGTTGCTTGTGTTTGCAACGACATTGAGTTATTACTCAAAGCCAGAAAACGAATATTATGTTTGGATATACAACCTAAAACCAAAAGATTTTTTGTTTAGTAAAATAAAAACAGCAATGCTTTTTTCTTCTCTGCTTGCTTTGCCAATAGCAATAGCCCTTTCAATTTTGTATTATCAAAACATGGGCTTGCTCTTGCTTTTCTTTTTGGTTGGTTGGGTGTTTTTAATTTGTATGATTGTTGCCAAATATTCCGCTTATCCTGACGAAATAAACATGATGCAAGGTGTTCTTTTAGCTCTTTGCTTATGGTTTCCGCCAATCCTAATTGTTTTAATTCCTTATCTTTTCAAACAATCAGAAAACCGTCTTAGTAGTTTATTAAAATGATAACAATCCGAAATTTATCAAAGAAATATGGAACAAATGAAGTTTTGAAAAATATCAACATGGAGTTTGATAAGGGAAAAGTATATGGAATTGTAGGCGAAAACGGTGCAGGAAAAACAACTTTATTCAGGTGCATTGCCGACTTGGAAGCATACGAAGGCAAAATAGGTTCAAGCCCAACACCAATTAAAAATCATCTTGGTTTGTTGCTGACAGAACCTTTCTTCTTTCAAAAAATTACAGGCAAAGAATATATTCAGTTGCTATGCAACGCGAGAAAAATAAAACTTTCCGACATTGAAGATCGAAACATTTTTGACCTGCCTTTAAATCAATATGCTTCCACATATTCAACAGGAATGAAAAAGAAATTAGCACTGACAGCAATTTTACTACAAGCCAACGACTTTTTTATACTTGACGAACCATTTAACGGAGTGGACATACAAAGCAACATCATCCTAACAGAAATAATACATAAACTAAAAGCACTTGATAGGACCGTTATTATTTCATCGCATATTAACCAGACGTTAATTAATCGATAATATCAAGAAACATAATTCGCTTAATATAAACGTATTATATGTAAATAAAATACGTTTTAATGAACGTCGGGTTAATATTTTCTCAACATTGAGCAACACTTGTGATGAAATACATTTACTAAGCAACGGAAGTTTTGTCAAAACTGTTCACAAGACAGACTTCACAGCTCTGGAAACAGAATTGAAACAAATGACGATAGGAAACAAAATTGAAAAATTAGGACTGGAATAAAACGGACCAAATTTTTAGAAATAAATTTTTTTATGCTTTTGAAGTGCATCTATCAAGCACTTGTTTTTGGTTATAACAGCTTAAAAATAAGCATTATAAATGATATATGAGCATTATATAATGCTATATGCCGTTTTTGTTTTAGAAATTTAGGTTATAAGTAATTAAAAATATTTATTGTCTTATTTTTGGTTTATTCGTTTTGTTTTTGTATATTTGCCTCATAATAAAACAGTTATGAGAATTGTAAAATTAACAGACGAAGAAAAGTCCC
>JAISHW010000117.1 GCA_031262365.1 Lentimicrobiaceae bacterium | reverse complement strand
AGCTTCTAAAAATTCAAAAGACAAGGCTTGCGACCGAGACAAAAGCGGAGTTTACTTGGCGTAAATGAGCATTTTGGCGAGGGAGCGTAACGCAGTATTTTGGATTTTTAGAGGCTCCCTAAACATTTCCGTTGGTACTTTCGAAGCACTCATTTCTGCTAATACTTGCAAATTACCCCCTTTTTCTGATAAAAATAGATTGCCATCTTTTATATTTTTCTAACTTTGCTTTGGCAAAGAATTTACGTAAAAAAATTAAACCAACGCCATGAAATCAAAATATGTTTTCAATGTCTTGATAGTCGACGACCGTCCTGAAAATTTATTGTCGTTAGAAGGAATTTTAGAAAATGAAGACCTCAACATCATCAAAGCAAATTCGGGCAACGAAGCACTCGGAATCATGTTGGAGCAAGACATTTCACTCGTACTTTTAGACGTTCAAATGCCCGGAATTGATGGTTTCGAAGTAGCCAAAATCATGCGTAGCAGCGAACGCACAAAATATATCCCAATCATTTTTATCACAGCCATCAGCAAACAACGCCAACATATTTTCAAAGGATACGAAACCGGAGCTGTTGATTACCTATACAAACCACTTGATTTAGAGATACTTCAAAGTAAAATAAAAGCTTTTATTGAGTTTTTTCAACACAAAAACGCATTGGAAGAAACTACTAAAATGCTCGAAAAAACGGTTGCTGAACTCAATGCTGCAAAAAAAATTGCCGAAGAAGCTACTCTTGCAAAAAGTGCTTTTTTAGCCACAATGAGCCACGAGATACGCACGCCTCTGAACGGAATCATCGGAATGGCTGATCTCGGTTTGATGGATGAAGAAATGAATACGACTGAACGCGAGCGACTTACAGACATCAAGACATCGGGAGAATCATTACTCGACATCATTAACGAAATTCTTGACATTTCGAAAATTGAAGCCGACAAACTCGAACTCGAAGAAATCGAATTCAGTATTCGCGAAGTGATCAGCAAAATCGTCAACTTATTATCAATCAAAATTTTCCAAGAAAAATTAGAATTTGTTTGCGATATCGATCCAAAACTTCCCGATATTTTAATTGGCGATCCGCTTCGTATCCGTCAAATTTTGATTAACCTTTTGAGTAACGCCGCAAAATTTACCAAAGAAGGAAAAATCGTTATCAGCATCAAAATGCTCGACCATATTGAAGAACAAATCAGTCTCGAATTTTCCGTTCAAGATTCCGGAATCGGCATCGCTGAAGAAAATATCGACAAATTATTCCAATCGTACTCACAAGTCGACGCCTCGACTGCGCGCAATTACGGAGGAACCGGTTTGGGATTGAATATTTCACAAAAATTAGTCAGACTGATGGGCGGGCAAATAAAAGTAGAAAGCGAATACGGTAAAGGTAGTCGTTTCTACTTCCGTCTGAATATGATAACCGGCACACAAGAAACAAAGCCATGGGAAATAAAACTTGAAAAAACAAATGCAAATTATAACTTCCTCATAATTGACTCGCACGATGAAACATCACGGATTATCGGCACCTTATTAAATACTTGGGGAATAAAAAACAAACGTGCTAAAAACTTAAACGAATGTAAAAAACTGATTGTCAATAATGATTTTGACATGATTCTCATTGATTATTTCTTTCCTGAAATGAACGGCAACGATCTTGCCAACAAAATCAAGCAAGATTTAATCGGTAAACACATACCAAAAATCGTGTTGCTCTCGCCTTCAAAAGCAACAGTAGAGGTATTGAAAATCAAAAAATCGCGAAAATATGAATTCCTTACAAAACCGGTATTGCAAAACGAATTAAAAACTTTACTCGAGAAAAATTTTGCTTCAAAAGAAGCGATTAGAGAAGGACAACTGGTCGAAAACAATATAGCACAACAAGTTGAAAACAAAAAAACATTGCATATACTTATTGCTGAAGATCAACTCATTAACAGAAAAATCATTATCCAACTTCTCGAAAAAAAAGGATGGGAAATTACAGCTGTCGAAAACGGAAAACTTGCAGTCGATGCCTATATGAATTCGCACTATGATTTAATCTTTATGGACGTTCAAATGCCTGAAATGGATGGTTTTGTGGCAACACAAAAAATCAGGGAAGCCGAAGACAGCAAAGATTATTACACGCCTATCATTGCCATGACAGCCCATGCCATGAAAGGCGACCGCGAAAGATGCCTTGCCGCCGGCATGGATTTCTACATTACTAAACCTGTAAACCCAACCGAACTATACGAAACAGTTGAAAAATTCACTATAATCCCAAACTAAACACTTGGTAGTTCGCTCTATCCCATAATTATGGAAGAATATTTTAATTACAACAAAGCTTCATCATGGGAAAAATTTAAAAATTCCATTCGTTCGTGGAGCTACATAGGAGTCGGTAAATTATTATTAATGTGGTTTTTAGCCATTTCAATTATTCCATTGGCAGCCGTCAGCTACATCAACTACTTAAATGCTTATAGCAGCTTAACAATCGTTGCCGAAAAGTCATTAATAACCACTTCTCAACTTCGCATAGAACACATCAAATCTTTTTTCAAAGAAGTAACTGATTTTCTAAATGTTAACGCAAAACAGAAATCAGACATCAACTTTATTGAAACGCTTTCAAATGAATGGAAAAAGAGCGGAAAATCGTTTAATGAATTTAGAAAAACAGATACTTGGGATAAAATTACCAGACCTCATTACGACGAATACATTGGAACATTACAAAACAAAGGATTTTACGATGTCATTTTCATAGACAAAGACGGTACTATTCTTTACACATTGAAACAAGGAAAAGATCTAGGAACTAATATTTTTTCAGGACCCTATCAGACCTCAAAATTTGCTCATGCTGTTCTGAAAAGCACAGAAACGCTCAACCCACAATTTTCTGATCTTGAACCCTATAATGCTATTTTAACAATACTTTCCGGACATTTTGTTCAGCCGATGTTAGACGAAAACAACACCATTATCGGATATGTTGCATTGCAAATAACGATGGACAGAATCAATCAGATAATCCAGCAAAACTCCGATTATGGCGAAACCGGACAAGCATATATAATAGGTAATGACCAATTATTACGCTCTTCCACCCGATTTGGAACTGATGACGACATTCTTAAAAAACGCATCAACAACACAAAAGTGAACGAATGGTTTCGCTATCTTGAATACCGTGATAATCAAGCTCTTTTAGATAAACACAAACTTGCTCCAGACAAAGTTTCAAATTATGATGCTAACGAAGAAGGAAAATACGTTCTTGGAATTTTCCGTAACTTGGATTTTTTAGAAGAATATGGCGTTTCATGGGTTTTGTTTGAAGAAATTGAACATTCTGAAGCCTTTGCCTATGCACGCCGACTTTCCGATGTTGTCAAGCTCACGTTTCTCATCACGATTCTTAGTGTATTTTTTATTTCTATACTTGTAACACGTTGGTTTGTAAGCCCTATTAAACAACTTTCGGCATGGGCTAAAGAAGTTGCCGAAGGCACACTTGGGTTCCATACTATCAAAGCACCAAGCAACGAAATTGGCGAAATGGTAACCACATTCAACCAACTCGTTACCACAATGCAATCATACGCCAACATTGCAAAAATGATGGCAAAAGGCGATTATTCCGAAAAAGCAGAAATACGATCAAACAAAGACGTGCTTGGAAAATCGATGAACAAAATGATCGAAAGCTTTCGTGATGTAGTCGATCAGGCAAACAACATTGCCAAAGGCGATTATAGCATTACGGTTGTACCTCGAAGCAACAAAGACACACTTAACGTTGCTTTGTTCGAAATGACCAAAACATTGCAACGAAATGCTATCGATACAAAAAACAACGACTGGTTGAAAACCGGTATTAACAAACTCGATTTAAACATCAGCGGAAAACCCGACATCGAAGGGCTTGTTCAGGCAATCATAACCTTCCTCTCACGTTATTTGAATGCACAACTCGGACTTTTTTACGTCTTAAACGACAACGATTCGACATTCCAACTCAAAGGAAGTTTTGCCGATACCGATTCCGAAAAAAAATTAAGAAAACAATTTGACTTAGGTGAAGGATTACTTGGACAAGTAGCTAAAGATCAACAAATTTTAATCATCAATAAAAAAGAAAATCTAAAAGAAACGATCGAACTTGGTAACGAAAAAATCGCACCTTCTCAATATGTTATTTGTCCGCTTGTATACGAAAACACCACTTACGGAATTATTCAATACGCTACAATCGAACCTTTTGACGAACTTAAACTGCAATTTATTGACACCACATCAATCAATATTGCCATCGCATTGAAAACGATTAAAGCGTCCGAAAAGGTAAATTTATTATTACAACAAACACAAGAACAAGCACAAGAATTAGCCATTCAACAAGAAGAATTGCGACAAGCGAACGAAGAACTTCAGGAACAAACGAATGCGCTCCGTATTTCGGAAGAAAATCTTCAAACACAACAAGAAGAACTAAAAGTTACGAACGAAGAACTCGAAGAACGCACTCGAGCACTTGAAATTCAACGCGATGCGATTACTTGGCAAAACGAACGTTTAGAAGCGGCTCAAAAAGAAATCGAACAAAAAGCCAAAGACCTTGAAATAGCTTCGCAATACAAATCGGAATTTATGGCAAATATGTCGCACGAACTACGCACACCTTTAAATAGTATCTTAGTACTTTCGCAACTACTTTCCGAAAACAAACGCGGCAATCTAAAAGAAAAAGAACTCGAATATGCAAATACCATCAATAGCTCGGGAAAAGATTTGCTAGATCTCATCAATGATATACTCGACTTGAGTAAAGTCGAAGCAGGAAAAATAGAATTATACCTCGAAAACCTGTTTTTCAACGACTTAGTAAACTTTATTAAAATGAGTTTTGGTCCCATCGCAAAAACCAAAGGACTCGAACTTTCGTTCAAGATTGATACTCCTATCGATCACATCTTTACAGATATTCAGCGTGTTCATCAAGTAATTAAAAATCTCTATTCTAATGCGTTAAAATTCACTTCGAAAGGAAAAGTTGAACTCCGAATTTACCAACCAAAACCAAGTGAACTTCTTTCGGAAACGTTTTCGAAAGAAAATATTGTTGCCATTGCCGTGAAAGACAGCGGAATTGGTATTGCTACCGACAAACTACAACTCATTTTCGATGCTTTCAGTCAAGCCGATGGCACCACAAGTCGCAAATACGGTGGAACTGGTTTAGGATTAAGTATTTCGAAAAGTTTTGTCGAATTGCTTGGAGGCAAAATACAAGTCGAAAGCACCGAAGGCAAAGGATCTACCTTTACGATATACCTTCCTGTAACATACGAAAAAAAAGAATCGAATCAACATTCGAATGCCATTCAAGAAGTTGAACCAGTGGCAACGATTTCGGAACACGAAAATCTCGAATCGGAAAAAAAACAAGAAAATACACAAACGGATCCACAAGACGATATTATAACAGACGACCGACAATCGTTGACAGAAAATGATCTTGTCGTCCTCGTCATCGACGATGACAAAATGTTTACCGATATTTTATCCGATTTGGCTCATAAACACGGATTCAAATGTTTAGCAACTTACGATGGCAGTTCGGGATTGTATTTAGCTGATTATTACCTTCCTGACGCAATTATTCTCGATATTGGACTTCCAGGAATGGATGGTTATGAAGTAATGCGTCGTTTGAAACAAAACAAACGCACACGACACATTCCCGTATATTATATTTCTGCATCTGATAAAAACAAACAAACAGCTCGTTACCCTGCTTTAGGATACCTAAAAAAACCTGTAAACAAAGCCGAACTCGAAGCTGTATTCGAGCAATTTAACAATACAATCCACGCTCCTATCAAACAAGTGCTTGTTGTAGAAGATAACGAAACAATGCAAAAAAGCATTGCAAATTTGTTTGAAAACGATAAAAACAAAATTGTTGGTGTAAATTCGGAAAAAGAAGCTTTAAAAAAATTAGACACCGAACAATACGACTGCTTGATTCTTGACTTAGGTCTTAAAACAATAAACGGTTTTGAATTATTGGAAAACATCAAGAAAAACACAAAACTGAAAGACCTTCCAATAATCATTTATACAGATAGAGAATTAACTGAAGAAGAAGAGTTTACACTCAAAAAACACACAAATAGCATTTTCCTAAAAGGCGTGCATTTGTTTGAACGTTTATTGTCGGAAACAACTTTATCCTTGCATAAAATCGGCGAAAAAGTAACAAAAGATGAAGATATTTTTACCGGAAAAACCGTGCTGATTATCGACGACGACATGCGAAACGTATTTTCTTTGACCAGTATTTTAGAAAGCTATGATGTTAATACGATTTTTGCTAAAAACGGTCGTGACGGCATTGACAAGTTAAAAGCAAACAACAATGTCGATTTGGTTTTGATGGATATCATGATGCCCGAAATGGACGGTTATGAAGCCATACGAGAAATCAGAAAAAATCTTAAATACAAAAACTTACCAATCATTGCATTGACAGCGAAAGCGATGAAAGATGATCGCGCAAAATGTATTGCTGCAGGCGCAAACGAATACTTGTCGAAACCGGTCGAAATAGCAAAACTCATTTCAATCCTACGCGTTTGGTTGTATAATTAATTGTCGCTGTTCATTACCAACAAAAAAATTGCAACATTGAAAGGGAACTTTTTCTCGAAGCCATTTTCGGAATTAGGCTCGAAAGAAAACCTGATGCTTGTAATGATACAAGAAGTATAAAACCATCGACGTAAAAGAAAAAAATTTACAAAAAAAAAGATCTACCTAGTATTTCAAACTATCATTTTTCGCTTTTTCACTAAAAAATTGCACTACAATTATTTCACAAACTTCCTTAGCTGTTATTTTTTTTAACATTATTTTTTATTAAAAAATTCTCGCTAAACACCTGTATTTAAAGTTATTATAAAATAATTTACCCCTATACAAAACAAAAAAATGCGACTTAAAATAATTTTTATACATAATAAACTTATTTTTTATTTGCATTGGTTTATAAAATGTTGTACTTTTGTATTCAGGGATTACAAATATTTGTTTTATTTAAAGTATTTTTAAAGGAGAAATTAAAAAACTATGAGAGAACACAAATCAATGATTAACAAACGCTTTGTAGAAGCGATTAAAATTGTTATTTCTACTCAAAAGATTAGAAAAGGAACAATAGCTGATTCTGTTAACATCAGTAAAAGCAAACTTTCAGAGATTTTAAATCAAAGAATGAATGTAAGTTCGGATTTGGTTGCTACTTTTTGCGAAAAGTATCACTTCAGCCCAAATTGGATCATTACTGGTAAAGGAACCATGTATGGTGAAAGAATCGAAAAAGAGTACTTAAAAAAATTACAAGAAAGAAATCAAGAAATCTTGAAACTTTCGAAACAACTTGAAGAAGCTCTTATCGATTTAGAATCTGTTGTAGACAAAGTTCCACGTGAAGAATAGAAAACGTTAGATTTCTAATCTTAAAACTCAAATCAAAATTTCCGATGCAAAAATGTGTCGGAAATTTTTTTGTTGTTCATACTTCAACATTTTAGAATTTAAACAAAATTTATCATTAACATTAAAATGATCAAACGTATTATCTTTTTACGCTTTCTTACTTGTACAATATTATTATTTTGTACTTATGTAAGTTTAGCACAAGATCGCTTGCGTGTTGGATTCTACAATTTAGAAAATTTCTTCGATCCCTTTGTTGACTCTACACGTGTGTATAACGAATTTACGAAAGACGGCACACAGCATTGGAACTATACACGTTATACTAAAAAAAAGAACAATATCTTTAAAACAATTCACGCTATTGGTGAAAAAGAAAGTATCAGTATTTTAGGTGTTTGTGAAATTGAAAACGATTATGTATTAAAAGATTTGTTGTATAACACGCCGCTAAAAAAAACAATGTATCAATTCGTTCATTACGACTCGCCCGACAGACGCGGTATTGACATAGCGATTATTTATCGAAAAGACCAAATGCGCCTGATAAATAGTCGCATAATTCCTTTAATAGATCCGCAAGATTCGACATTTGTATCACGTGACATTGTTTATGCAAGTTTCGAAATCGTTTGCGACACTATTCATGTATTTGTAAATCACTGGCCTTCAAGGTATGGAGGCGAATTAGAGTCGCAATACAGAAGAAGATTAGCAGCAAATTTGTTGCGTTCTCATGTCGATTCGCTTTGCGCTTTGCAAACAAAAACACCTAAAATAATTATTATGGGCGATTTCAACGATACGCCTCAAGATGAAAGTCTTACAACGTATTTACGCGCATTTGAAAAAATTGACTCACAAGATAACACTTGTAATTTAGTGAATTTATTCTCTAATGCCCAGAAAGTTGGTTTTAAAGGCTCATTGAAATTCCAGCATCAATGGCAAATTTTCGATCAGATAATCATTAGCACCTCTTTATGCAACGACTCAGCCGGTGTTGTTTATGAAGAGAATAGCGCAAAAATTTTTACAGCTCCATTTCTTTTTGAAGAAGACGATCGGCATTTGGGTGAAAAATTATTCAGAACGTATGTAGGTCCAAAATATTTCGGTGGATTCAGCGATCACCTGCCTGTTTTTATCGATTTGCAAACCAATTGCGCAGAAGATTAAGCTGTTGAAATAGCCTATAATTTTTAGGGGACTTCTAAAAATCCTAATCTCTGCGTTACGCTTCTTCAACAAAATGCTCATTTACGCCAAGTAAACTCCGCTTTTGTTTCAGTCGCAAGCCTTGATATAAATTTTTAGAAGTCCCCTTTATTCAACTAGAATACCTTCTTCGTATTTCAATATTTTCGTAATATTTCCTTCACCATCGAAATGCGTTTCGGTGCCATGTTTCAAGTTGTCTTTATACGATAATTCGAGTACTTTATAGTTATTTTGATGGTAGCCAACTTGAAAACCGCTTCCCATATTGAACATCGTGCGCGAAGAAATTTCGCCATCCGGATAAAAAGTCAACCAACTCCCATCCATCATTCCTTTTTTATACCCGCCATCAACAAGTAAAGCACCATCTGCATACCATTTGCGATAAGGTCCATCGAGTGTGTCGTTGACATAATACGATTCTTCGGTCATTATTCCATTATAATTGAATAGCTGATATACACTATCCAGCTTATTATCAACATAATAATAACGAGACTCGATTTCTCCATTATCGAACCAACGGATCGATTCACCCATCATTTTATTGTTTTTGTAACGAATCGACATTTGCGGTTTTCCACTTTCATAAAACCAAGTACACAAACCATTTAGTTGACCATCTTCGTAACGTAGCTCCGATTTTAAGTTACCATTATCCCAATAACTCTTTCTTAGATTCGGATCTTCATTATTTTGCTTACATGCCACAAACGACAAGACAAAAAATGCAAAAAATAAGATTTTATAACCATTATTTATCATAGAAAAATATTGTATTAATCAATGGAATACGTTGGTAATCATAATATTGATAGATATTCCAATAGTTATTTTCCAAACCGCTATTTATCGTTCTTTTTTCGAAGAAGAAATTCGTTTGCAACAAAGGAATATGGTAGTTGTATAAACATTCGATCGGATTGGAGCCAAATTCAGCCAACGCATTCAAAAAATACCATGCTGCATCAAAACCTTCGAACGCATATTTTTCAGGTTCACAGTGGTATTCATCTCTGAAACGACGCACAAAATCTTCAACCAAATAATCGTCGTAATAAATGTGAGAATCAGCAAAATAAATAGCTTTCATTTTGATTAGATTTTCAATAAAAAGTTTATCGAATTTTTCCCACTCAGGCAACGCAATCACGGTAATAGGGAAATTGCCATTGATTTTGTTCATTTCGTTGACAAATTGTGTGGCAAATACGCGATCGTCGCCGTAAACAATTACAACATTTTCTCTAAGTTCCGATACATTTTCTGCTATTT
The DNA here is from genome assembly GCA_031262365.1 of Lentimicrobiaceae bacterium. Classification (GTDB taxonomy): domain Bacteria; phylum Bacteroidota; class Bacteroidia; order Bacteroidales; family F082; genus JAISHW01. The sequence continues at coordinate 29,381 of JAISHW010000117.1, read as the reverse complement.
TAGCTATTTCGGCAGGCGAAAACACAAATGAAGTGATTGTATTGTCGAAAGTTGTATAACCATATAAGTCATTCTGTAAGTCTTTTGTATAAAACGTTCTACCTTCAATTGAAATCGATGGAAGTATGTTTCGTTTGCTTTTCGAGTCAACATACGACAAAATAGCATCGTTCGGAATGTTTACCGTAGGCGAAACCGAACGATAGACCGCATCTTCCAACTGCGAAATTTCGTAATCATCTGTGTATGAATTTGGTCGCACGATAAAAACTTTTGCATTGGCGTAACGGCTATTCAAAAGTGCAACCAATTGTTCGAATTGAGCGTTCGTATTAGGTTTTAATTTAACAACCATCGGATTGTTATCTACGATTGTCGATCGTTGCGAAAGCGGATTGACGATCATAATTTGATGACGACGTGCAAAATCGGCTATTTGATCGAAACTTTTACCGAAAAATGGACCGACAATCAAATCGACATCTTTAAGTTTCGGATCGTTCAATGCTTTTTGTGTGCTTTCGACTGATTGGTTGATGTCGTAAACGTATAAATCAATGTTGATACCTCGCGTTTTAATAATAGAATCGACCGCCATCATAAATCCTTCATAATAATGAATGAATGAAAATGGATTTTCGTTCAAGAGCGCAACTTTACTGTTTGTTTTCGAAAAATACGATTGATTCATTTCATCGAGGTAAAATGGGAGCATCAAAGCTACTTTATAAGTATTTTTCTTTTTCGCTGATTTACAAGTAGTTTCAACAACTAAAGGTGTTTCAATTGTATCTTGCTTTTGCTGTTGTGTTATTTCCGAATCGGTCGGTTTGGTTGGCGTTATCGGTTCAATTGTTACAAGTTTTTTGTCTAACGGAATTCGAACAACTTGTCCGGGTTCTATTTGGCGACCAATTGATGGATTTTCCGCTTCAAATTCTGATTTCGAAATGCCCCATTGTTTTACAAACTTTTTAACTGTTTGTCGCGAATCGACACGGTATTCAATATAGGGTTTGGTTATTTTTTTTTTAGGAATATTCAGTTCTTGTCCAGTCGAAAGTGTTTCAGTAAGATGGGGATTGTGTTGTTTCAATTCGTTGATTGTTACACCATATTGTCGTAAAATACTGTAAAGTGTTTCGCCTTTTTTGACAACATGAATGATTTCATATCCTGTTTCTTGTCCGTATTCAAACTCATTATTTTGTGTTGGTAAACGTAAAACCATTCCTGAACGCACGCCTGAAGAAATTCCCGGATTGAACGCAATAAGCATTTCTTCGTCGATGCCATAATCTTTTGCTATTGTTGCTGCTGTTTCGCCCGGTTTCACCAAATGAGAAGACGGTATTTCGGAAGTATTAAACGTTGAGGCTGTTTCTTGGTTCTGCTGATTTTCAGAACTTTCCGAAAAACTAAAAGGCATGATTGTTTCAATCTCCTTTTCTTCGTAAACCTCGTTTGGGTGCGGTCTTACTCTTGGTGTTTCAATAAGTTCTTCTCTCTCGAGTGGCGTAAGCGGCTGATTTCGTTGTTGCGAAGTCGATGAATAAGGATCGTAACTGCTTCGCTGAAAATCGGGTCTGTCGGTAATCGGTCCCAGTTTCGATTTTGGAGCAATCGGAACAATAACATATTGTCCTTCTTTTAACGGTTCAGAAAGGTCGGGATTGGCTTCTCTGACCGATGATTCCGAAACAATATAAATGTCGGCAATGTGCTTGAATGTTTCGTTTCGAGTAGATACGTGATAAATAACATCGTATTCTTCTTCAAAATTGAGTACACGGTTCAGTTCTTCTTCCCTAGAAGGTATTTTTGTATTTCTATGTTGCGTGGGTTGTTGATTTTGAACAACTTGAGAATTTCCTTTTACAGGAATTTTCAACACATGTCCTACGCGGATAACTCCTTTTGTTTCAGGATTATAGGTTTCTATTTCGTTTACCGTAACATCATAAGCCTTTGCGATGCCATAAACGGTTTGTTTGACTTCTACGGTGTGCAAATAGAATTGTTTTCCTCCATAATTTTCTATTAATGTAGACTTTGCTATCGGAGCTTGTGCTTTTATCGGCACCAATTCCGACAGTACCAGCATCAATAGCGTAAGAAGAAAAAAATGTTTGATACGCATACGCTTTATTTTGTGTAATTTAAAAAATTATTCCCATTCGATGGTTGCCGGCGGTTTTGAACTGATATCGTAAACCACTCTGTTAACTCCTTTTACTTTGTTTATGATTTCGTTCGAAATTTTTGCCAAAAACGCATACGGAAGATGCGACCAATCAGCTGTCATTCCGTCGGTTGAGTTAACGGCTCTCAAAGCTACAACATTTTCATAAGTACGTTCGTCTCCCATCACACCTACCGATTGTACCGGAAGTAATATTGCTCCTGCTTGCCATACTTTGTCATAAAGTCCGTGAGCCTGTAATCCTTCGATATAAATTTCATCGACTTCTTGCAAGATGCGCACTTTTTCGGATGTGATATCACCTAAAATACGGATTCCTAATCCGGGACCGGGAAAAGGATGCCGATCGATAATGAACGATGGAATTCCTAATTCTCTTCCGATAACACGCACTTCATCTTTAAATAAGGTGTTCAGCGGTTCTACAACTTTCAATTTCATAAAATCGGGCAAGCCACCTACGTTATGATGCGATTTGATGGTTGCCGATGGACCTTTGACCGAGATCGATTCGATTACATCAGGATAAATTGTTCCTTGAGCCAACCATTTTACATTTTCGATCAATCGCGCTTCTTCGTCAAAAATATCGATAAATGTGTTGCCGATTATTTTGCGTTTTGTTTCGGGATCGGTAATTCCAGCCAATTTTGTCAAAAACTGATTTTTTGCATCGACACCTTTGACATTTAATCCTAAACTCAGGTACGAATCTATTACTTTTTCGAATTCATTTTTTCGAAGCAAGCCGTTATCAACAAAAATACAATACAGATTTTTCCCGATTGTTTTGTGCAACAACATTGCTGCTACCGACGAATCGACTCCCCCACTCAATCCTAACACTACTTTGTCGGTGCCTAATTTTTCGCGCAATGCGGCAACACTTGTTTCGATAAACGAGTTCGGTGTCCATGTTTGTTTGCATCGGCAAACTCCGACAACAAAATTGCGCAACAAGGTTAATCCGTCTGTCGAATGGTAGACTTCCGGGTGAAACTGTATGGCATAAGTATCTTCGTTTTCGATTTGGTATCCGGCAAAAGCAACATCGTGTGTTGAGGCTATCTTTTTGAAACTTTTTGGAATCGATAAAATCGTGTCGCCATGCGACATCCAAACTTGCGAACCTTCATTAATTCCATTTAAAAGCGGCGATTCGCTATCGACAAAATTCAAATTTGCGCGACCATATTCACGAATTTTACTTGCTTCTACCGTTCCACCTTGCGAAACAGCCAGAAACTGAGCTCCATAACAAACACCTAAAAGCGGCAATTTTCCTTTTATTGCGCTCAGATCGGGTACCGGCGATCCAGCATCGCGAACCGAAAAGGGACTTCCGGAAAGAATTACACCTTTTATGTTAGGCGTTATTTCTGGAAAATGATTAAACGGATGGATTTCACAATACACGTGAAGTTCGCGAACACGTCTGGCTATCAACTGCGTATATTGCGAACCAAAATCAAGAATTAAAATTGTTTCCTGCATAAACGACCTTGTTTGCTATGTGTAACAAGATTGCAAATTTAACTTAAAAATAAAAACTTTAACGATCCATCTGCCAACAAAAGCAAATCTTTGTTAACATTATCTATGCAACGATAATTTCCAAAAAAAAGTTTGCCGGATTCCAATTGTTTTTACAACCTTTGCTTTGATTTTAAAGAACAATTTTAAAACTATTTACAAATCAAAATACCATTTGTAATGGCAAAACAAAAAAAGACTACAAAAAAGGAAAGGACATCTTCCCAAAAAAGTAAAGGAAACGGTGCTTTAAATCTGATTATCGGATTATTTATCTTACTGATTGTCAGCTTATTTATTGCGTATTTTTATATCAATTATCATAATAAAGAAAAATCCATAACTACAACAACACAAACTCCTATTGCCCAAAACACAGTTGACAAGTCTGAAAACAAAAACAATAACGCAACCAAAGAGTCCGAAATCGTTGAAGAAAATGTGAATATTTTTTCTGACAAAACAACGCTCGAAGGCACTTGGGTAAGCATTCATTCGGGATCCATGCTAACGATTAGCGGCAATAGTTACAGCATTGATTTTTCATCAGTCGAAACCTCCAACCCGATAAGAGGCACCTTTACGCTTTCCGATTTCAAAATCATTTTTTCGAGCGATGATACAGATGCCGTCTGCGGTCTTACAAAAGGCTCTTATTTGGTTGACTTTTCGGATACTAACATCGAATTTAAAGTGATAAAAGATCCTTGTCCAAAACGCAAAAACACATTAGAATCGGAATGGTTTCGGTTTTAAAGTTACCCGTTTTTTAGTAGTTAATTTTTACTTAACAAACGTTTCTTTGGTTAAACCTTTTATCTTATCAAGGGTTCGTGAAAAATAGCATTTTCAAAAAATAGTATTTTTTGTCAATGAATAAACTAAGTCAATTTGTCATTCACGACCTTATTTGCATTAAATTTGCACGACTAAATCCACTAATAGCATCTTGTTTTCCATTGTGGAAATAAACGAAATTTAATTCGCATCATATATGTTCGGACTTTTTAAGAAATTATTTGGCGACAAAGCCTCGCGCGACATGAAAGCCATTGAGCCTATCCTCAAAAAAACACTTACTACATACGAAGAAATCAAAAAACTCGATAACGACACACTTCGAAACAAGACAAACGAATTTAAACAGCGTATTGCCGAAAAAATAGCTTTCGAAACAGAAGAAATCGCCAAACTGAAAGAAGAAGTCGAAGCCAACCCTGACATGGATGCTTCGGAAAAAGAAAAAATCTATCAGCAAATCGACAAACTCGAGAAAGAACAATACGAAAAAACAGAAAAAGTCCTCAACGAAATACTCCCCGAAGCTTTTTCGGTAATTAAAGAAACAGCACGACGCTTCAAAGAAAACGAAACCGTTGAAGTAACGGCATCTAAACTCGACCGCGATTTGGCTGCTACGCGCGATTACGTCAACATCAACCACGACAAAGCCATTTTCAACCACAGTTGGACTGCCGGCGGAAACGTCATCACGTGGGATATGGTGCATTACGACGTACAGCTTATCGGCGGAACAGTTTTACACGAAGGAAAAATTGCCGAAATGGCAACCGGCGAAGGAAAAACACTTGTCGCCACACTTCCTGTTTATCTGAATGCCTTAGCCGGAAAAGGTGTTCACATTGTAACCGTGAACGATTATTTGGCAAAACGCGACTCGGAATGGATGGGACCTATTTATGAATTTTTAGGACTTACAGTCGATTGTATTGATAAACACGAACCCAATTCAGCAGCACGTCGAAACGCCTACTTAGCCGATATTACTTTCGGAACAAACAACGAATTTGGTTTCGATTATTTGCGCGACAACATGACCGGAAATCCCGAAGAATTAGTACAGCGTAAACATCACTATGCTATTGTCGATGAAGTTGACTCCGTTTTGATTGACGACGCACGTACCCCTCTCATCATCAGCGGACCTACGCCACGTGGCGATCACCAAGATTTCGACGAACTGAAGCCTGACGTTGTAAAACTTTACAACGCACAAAAAACACTTGTAAGCAAACTCTTAGCCGAAGCAAAAAAAATACTTCAAAAAGAAAATCGCACATCGGAAGAAACACGAAACGGTGGCGATCAACTTTTCCGTGCTTTCAGAGGTTTGCCTAAAAACTCCGCTTTAATCAAGTTTTTGAGCGAAGAAGGCATGCGCTCCTTGTTACAAAAAACCGAAAGCTTCTACCTGCAAGAACAACAAAAAAACATGCCTTTTATCGACGACGAACTTTATTTCGTTATCGACGAAAAAAACAACTCAGTTGACTTAACAGAAAAAGGAATCGACTTATTAACAGAATCTTATAAAGACCCATCGTTTTTTATTCTTCCCGATATCGGTTCGGAAATAGCCGAATTAGAAAAACAACAACTTTCGGAAGAAGCTATGCAACAACGTCGCGACGAACTGATTCAAGATTTATCTATCAAATCAACGCGTTTACACACCGTGCATCAACTTCTGAAAGCCTATACACTTTTCGAAAAAGACGTTGAATATGTAATCATCGAAAACAAAATAAAAATTGTCGACGAACAAACGGGACGTATCATGGAAGGTCGCCGTTATTCCGACGGCTTACACCAAGCCATCGAAGCTAAAGAAAACGTCAAAGTTGAAGCTGCCACACAAACCTATGCTACAATTACACTGCAAAACTATTTCCGAATGTACAGCAAATTGGCGGGTATGACCGGAACAGCTGAAACGGAAGCCGGCGAATTTTGGAATATTTACAAACTCGATGTAGTTGTCATTCCGACAAACAGACCAATCAAACGCGATGATCGCGAAGACATGGTTTACAAAACAAAACGCGAAAAATTCAACGCCGTTATCAACGAAATCGGTGTGTTAGTCGACCAAAAACGCCCTGTTTTGGTGGGGACAACTTCTGTCGAAACATCTGAACTTTTGAGTCGTATGCTCAAAGTTCGCGGCATTACGCATAACGTATTGAATGCCAAATTACACTTTAAAGAAGCACAAATTGTTCGCGAAGCCGGACAAGCCGGAACAGTAACCATAGCAACCAATATGGCCGGTCGCGGTACCGATATCAAACTTGGCGAAGGCGTGAAAGAAGCCGGAGGTTTGGCTATCATCGGAACAGAACGCCACGAATCGCGTCGCGTCGACCGTCAGTTACGCGGACGTTCGGGACGGCAAGGCGACCCTGGTAGTTCGCAGTTTTTTGTTTCGCTCGAAGACGATCTCATGCGCATGTTCGGATCGGCGCGTATCGCCGGACTGATGGATCGAATGGGCTTGAAAGACGGTGAAATGATTCAGCACTCGATGATTACCAAATCGATCGAAAGAGCTCAAAAGAAAGTCGAAGAAAATAATTTTGGCGTGCGTAAACGTTTGCTCGAATATGACGACGTGATGAACGCACAACGCGAGGTCATTTATAAAAAACGTAAACACGCACTATTTGGCGAACGCCTATCGATCGACATCAATAACATGATGTACGACATGGGCGAAAATATCGTTGAACAATATCACGACATGCGCGATTTCGATGGATTCCGCTTAGCACTCATCAGTTCGATGGGAATCGACGTGCCGTTTGACCCACAAACTTTTGAAAAAGAAAATATTGACACATTAAGCGAAAAAGTTTTTGAACGTGCTATTACAGCTTATCGCGATAAATCGAAACGTATAGGCGAAAAAACGATGCCGATCATTAAAGATGTTTACGAACGTCAAACGCAATTCGAAAATATTGCTATTCCTATTACCGATGGCAGACGCGGCATGCAAGTCATCGTAAACCTAAAAAAAGCAGTCGAAAACGGTGCCCGCGAAGTCATTCTTTCGATCGAAAAAAGCATCTCATTGGGACTTATTGACGATTCGTGGAAAGAACATTTGCGCGAACTCGACGAACTGAAACAATCGGTTCAAAACGCTTCTTACGAACAAAAAGACCCACTTTTGATTTACAAATTCGAATCGTTTGAATTGTTCAAAACCATGATTCAGAAAATCAACAAAGAAGTTATCTCTTTTTTGATGCGTGCTGATATTCCGGTTCAGGATCCACAAAATGTAAAAGAAGCGAAACGCACACGTGGTTTAGACCGTTCGCGACTGAAAGAAGAACGCAACGATTTGCTTTCGCAAGCGCATAGCAACACACAATCGCACGAAGTTACACAACCGATTGTTGTCGAAAAGAAAATTGGACGCAACGAACCTTGTCCATGTGGCAGCGGCAAAAAATACAAAAGCTGTCACGGCAAAATGCAGCACGAATAATCATTCGAAATAAATTTCAAAAAAACGTTTTCGCCTCTTAAAAGAACTCATCAAACCGAAAACGTTTTTTTTGTATTATTGTAAACGAATTTTTAGCAGCAAGGCTAACAAACAACCGTACTAACACCAACGTACAGAAAAAAACGAGCATTTTGACAAGCGATGAACGACATCTTTCCATTCGTGCATTTACCGACACAATGAAATAAAAAGTTTACGAACGACAAAAAAATGTATCGTTTGTAAAAAAGAGTTTGACATTTCAGCAATGTAAAGCGATCACACCTTGGTATTTAGGGGGAAAAACTTCGGATGACAACTACCAAATGTTATGCTAAGAACGGACAACAGAAGAAAATCGGGGAAATAATTCCACTCAACTTGTTTACTTTAAAGCTGAAAATTTGTAATTTGGTCGAAAATTTTATACTGTGTCACAAAGCAGGTTATGACAGGTCAAGAAGTAATAGAATTAATTGGCTTAGACAGAGCTAAATCAGTAAATTTTGAGGGTGAAGAACCCTTAGAAAGTGAATCTTTTGTGTTTGACCAAGTTCGTGAATTTGGAGTTGATGCCGTTTACTTCAATACAGACGAAAGCGGAAACAGTTTTCCTGCCGTATTTTTGAAAGAGGTAAAATCTTTTGATGATAAGACTTTACAGAACATAGCGGATATTCACAAAAAAGTTTGGAACTATAAAAAAGTCTTGTTCTTATACGTTTATTCCGACACGGAAATTCGCATTTACAATTGTTCCGAAAAACCTCTTATTAAAACCAAAGAAAATTGTAATTACGAAAAGGAACTTCAAAACGTTGAAATAAAAGTGTATCAGTTTTCGGACAAAGAACAACTTGAAGAACTTAATAATCTTTTTTCTCGAATCGCAATTGACTCGGGTATTGTTTGGACTTTGCAAGAAGCCCAATTTATCAGAGATAAAATAAAACTGCAACGCAGAGTTGATAAATATCTGGTGGAAAGTTTAGTAAATACTGCCAACCAACTCGAACAGCAAGGTCTTGAAATAGAGTTTATTCATAAGATTATTCTTCGTTCACTATTCCTCTTATATTTAGAAGACAGAGGTGCTACGGACGAAAAATTATACGATCAAATCAAAAAAGGAACAAAATCTTATTTTGATATTTTAAATGATGTAGAAGCTACTTACAAATTGTATAAGCGATTGGAAGACGACTTTAACGGGAATGTTTTTACATTAGAAAGAAATGCGAATAATACCGTTACAGAAAAAATATCTGCTGACCAGCTTCAACTCATAAAAAAATGTTTCATAAGCGGTAACGATAATACAACGCAAACCCAACTATTTGAAAATTGGCGTTTGTTTGATTTTAGTATCATTCAGATTGAATTATTAAGTGAAATTTATGAAAATTTCTTATTCAAAACCGACCCCGAATTAAAGAAAAAAACGGGAACATACTATACCCCTCCGGCGTTGGTTGAGTTTATCCTGAATGAAAAATTACCAGTCAATAAAACAGATAAAAAATACAATGTCAAAATATTAGACCCAAGTTGTGGTTCGGGAATTTTCTTGGTACAAAGTTTCAAGCGTTTGGTAAAACGTTATGAAAACCAACACAAAGAAAAATTGACTGATTTTGACAAGTTGAAAAAATTATTGACTGACAACATTTTTGGAATCGAGTTACACGCTCAAGCCATAAAAGTAGCTGCATTTAGTTTATATTTGGCATTGGTCGATAGTTTAGACCCAAAAACGTTATGGCAAACGGAAAAACATCGTTTACCCAATCTGATCAATAATCCTAATGATAAATCATTAAAAGCTCAAGGCGGAAATTTATTTTGTAGAGATACAATAAAGCAAAACAAAGATATTGAAGCTATTGAATTTGATTTGGTAGTTGGAAATCCACCATTCGGCACAACCGATTTGTTAGAATCTATCCGCAATTATTGTGATGAATATGGTTTTGCAAAAGAAATGGTTTTGCCATTTTTGCATAAAGCCACAACATTTGCTCCAAATGGTGAAATTGCTTTGATTTTTAACACCAAAGTATTAACAAACACAGGCGGAACTTATCAAAATTTCAGAAAATGGTTGTTCAATGATTGCTATGTGGAAAAGGTTTTCAACTTTTCTATTCTTCGCAACGCAAAGAAAAATTTCGGAGGGCAATTATTTGGAGATGCAACCGGACCGATAAGCATTGTATTTTACCAAAAAGAGCAACCGAAAAAAATAAATGATAAAATCGCTTATTACGCTCCGAAAACATACATAAAATCCAATGTGATAGAGGGATTGTGTATTGACTTCACCGACCTAAAATATCTACCAAGAGAAGAATGTCGGAAACCCGACACAAAAATTTGGAAAGTCGCAATGTGGGGTGGAATGAATGATTGGGAGTTGATAAAATCCCTTACAGAAGAACAAATGGACAGTTTGCTTTCTCAAAAGAGTTTTGTAAAAGGGCTTGGTCTTCAATTTCTAGATAAATCAACAAAGAAGCCTATAACGGACAATACTATTCCCAAAATATATATAAAACCACAATCAATAGAGCGATTTTCATCATCATCTTTCTCTGAATTAAATGGTGGATTAACAGAAGATTCAAAAAAGATTTATGCCAAGTACTATAAAACCTCTACGGGTAATTTACCACAAATCAATGTGTTTAGGCGAACAGGAACAAAGGGAGCGTATAAAGCACCTCACATATTGGTAAAAGAAGGATTAGCGAATTGGCAAATTTGTGCATCTTATCTTAACGAAGATTGTTCTTTCAACAGTAAAGTATTAGGAATACATCACACTGATACTAAATTACTGAAAGGGATAACTTGTTTATTAAATTCAAAATTTGCTCTTTATTACATCTTTCTCACCTCTGCATCTATAGGAATAGAGCGAGAAGAAATAAAGCCAAATGAATTGTACAATTTACCATTGTTCTTAGAGTTAGACGATTTCTACAAATTATCTCAATTATATGACAAGCACATTGTAGATAATATTTTAATCAGAGAACAAAACATTGAAACGTTGGAGCTAAAAATAGACGAATATATTTATAGAAAATTATCATCGCTCAAACAAATAGAAAGTTTCGTTGTAGAAGATTTTGTTTCGTACACACTCCCTCTATTAAAGAAAAATGTAGAAGAAATTAATCTCCCTCCCAATATTAAAAACATTTCAGAATATGCCAAATTCATTTCAGAAGAAATGAACGACTTTCTTGACGGGCAAGATTTATTTGTAAATGCCACAATCTATAATGTCAATCGGTTTACCCCTTTAATGATGATAAAACTTTCTCACGAAAAGGTAAAAAAAGATGTTTCTACTTCCAATGAACATATTGATAAAGAGCTGAAAAAGATAGATCAACATTTATGGGAAGAAAAATCAAGCAGTATCTATTTCAGAAAGAAACTGAATTATAAAACAGGCGATGATATTTATATCATTCGTCCGAACCAACGTAGATTTTGGTCAAAATCAATGGCAGTAGAAGATGCCCAAGAGTTAATTCTTGAAATTCTAAATGAGGATTAACGAAATGGCATACAAAATCAGTTATAAAAAGGCTTTTGAGCAAAAATGTTTTCGATTAATCATCGAAGCGTATCAAACTTCTTTAACCGAGAGAGTGATACAATTAGATTGGAATGAAAATGATATTTCTTCCGAAATACACAAGTGTATGAACAAAAATCCGTTAAGACGGAAATGGAAAGTATCAACAAATGTAGAAGCTGACATTCCCAAAGACATTCCCAAAGAAAAAGGCTTTGCTGACAAATTTCCGAGAATAGATTTCAGACTAACATCATTTATTTCAATTTATGAATACGAGTATTTCTTTGAAGCGAAAAACTTGAAGCAAAATGATTCCGCATTAAAACGCAGATATATTGATACCGGAATAAATAATTTTGTTTCCGGAAAGTACGAAAATGGAAGTTTGATAGGTTATTTACTTGAAGGCAAAACAGATGAAACCGTAAAAGGAATTAATTCGTTATTGGTAAAAGACAAAAGAGATGTTGAAGTTTTAAATCTAAAATCCGATGAATTTTTAAAGACAATTTACGAATCTAACCACGTAGGAATAGGAACACTAAAACACTTGATTTTTGACTTTACAAGTATATCGAACTGACATAAACAACAAAAAGTCCAGCTGCCTTTTTGACAAGTATCAAACTAAAAAATACAACATGCCATGAAAAGAACTTCATCTATCGTTTTCTTATTCACATTGCTATTATTCACATTTAGTTCTTGCATCGATAAAGAAAATAACGAACCCGAAATTCCTGTTTTTTCATACACCGAAGCAATTATCAATCCGCCCGACGAATTCATGATTGTATTCAACACGACGATTGGCAGCCGCGAAACTTCGATTACTTTTAGCAGCGATGCCGTTTGGTACATCGAAAAATTAGGAAGTGGACGCATTGACGTATTCATTCGTAACGAAGAAGAGTCGCTTTCGCTACTCACAGTCGACACGCTCGCTCTTAAAGGAAATTATAAATACCGAATCGAAATAAAAGTAAACGATGCCGACGAATCGAACAACTATTTCTTAGGATTCACAAAAACAGATCTTGGATTCGTAGGATTTACACCGACTTTTTAAAATGATAAATCGATGAAACACAACTTATTTTGTTTCATGCTTTTTTTGTTTTTAGAAACCTTGTCGTTTCCGCAAATCGTTTTTTCACAACAACAAGATTCGACACAAGTTGGCACACGCCCCAAACTCGGATTAGTACTTAGCGGAGGTGGTGCGAAAGGTTTTGCACACGTTGGTGCCCTAAAAGTATTTGAAGAAGCCGGACTTCATTTCGACTATATTGGAGGCACCAGTATCGGAAGCATCATTGGTGGTTTATACGCAGTTGGCTATTCGCCCGAAATGATGAATAACATGATTCGGAGTCAAAACTGGGAACAAATGCTTACCGACCGCATTCCACGCCGTTATATTCCAATCGAAGAACGTTACAATTCGGAACGTTTTATCGCTACTTTTCCGGTTGCACAAAAAAAAATACAGCTGCGATCGGCTTTTTATAAAGGACATCTCATCAATCTTTTATTAGCTCGACTGACCAATCAAGTATATCACGTTAATGATTTTAACAACCTTCCGATACCTTTTCTTTGTGTTACAACAGATTTGGAAACCGGCGAGGCAATTGTTCAAGAAAACGGAATTTTGCACCAAAGAATCAAAGCTAGCATGTCCATTCCGGGCTATTTTGAGCCAATGAAAATTGATGATAAAGTACTTGTCGATGGCGGTTTAGCCAATAATTTTCCTGTTGATGAAATACGCCAGAAAGGAGCCGATATTATAGTCGGAATTACTTTAAAATCAGATCTTTACAAAGGTGAACAATTAACTTCGGCTATGCCTATTTTAGACCAAATACTTTCGTTAACGATAAAAGATGAAGCCGAAACAAAACCGTGCGACATTTACATTCAGCCCGAACTAAGAGATTACAACATGATGAGTTTCAACGATTACGACAGCCTCTTTGCGATTGGCGAAAGAGCGGCTCGAGCAATATATCCTGAACTCAAAAAACTTGCTGATTCGCTCAATGCTATTGAACCTTACGACAATGTTCGAAAAAGAACAACACCTTTAGACTCCATCTATATTTCTGTCATTCAGTATTCTGGACTCAAAAGAGTGTCGCGGTCGTTTGTTGAAGGCACATTACAAATCATGCCGCGCTCGTATGTAACAATCAACGAATTAGAAGAAGGTCTTATGCGTCTTTATGGTTGCGGTTTTTTCTCTGATGTTGATTACCATTTTATTCCTGATTACAATGGTGCTATTTTAGCGATTAACCTCGTCGAACAAGCTGTTGCTATACTTGGTGCCGGCATTCATTACGACACCGACTATCATGTAGCTTTGCTCCTCAACGGAACTTTTAAAAACCTGCTTTCAAAAGGTTCACGTTTGTTTATCGACCTCTCACTGGGCGAAAACCCTCTAGTTTCGGCAAGTTTTATCAGCGATAAAGGGAAAAAATTAGGATTTGGGGTTAAATTCACAGGATTTGGTTTAAAATTCAATCAATATGATAAAAAAATCATCGATAACTCATTCAAGGCGAATCAATATAAATTAGATGCCTTTTTTCAGGCAACAAATAAAGACACGCGACGGTTGCGCATTGGATCGCAATTCGAATTTATCGATTTTACAAGCCTTATCACGCCGGTCGAAAACGACAAATACAAACCTTATGTCAACTTTTTCGTCAATTACTTTTCCGATCGCCTGAATCATACTTGTTTTTCGACACAAGGCTCTACATTTGAAGTTACCGGTCGCTTTATCGTTCCAATTATTCGTAAAAAAAATAAAGAAGGTGCAAACTACGAAAATGCAATTGTTGTTCGTGCGAATTTCATGCAAAATATACCCATCACAAGAAGAAACACCTTGAAAATCGGCTTTAATATGGGAATTACAATTGGTAATGGTATTCCACCTTATCACCATCAATTTATGCTTGGCGGACAATCAACGCTTAATTATTTCGACAGTTTTGTTCCTTTTGTCGGCATGCGTTTTATCGAAAAAACAGGAAATCAGATGACTGTCGGCAACTTAGCCTGGCAATATCGGGCTTCGAGAAATCTCTATGTTACACTCAAAATTGATGTCGGATACATCGAAAACTCCTTCAGCAAAGTGCTCAAAGACCCAAAAGTTTATATAGGCACAGGCTTAACACTCGGGTATGATAGTTTTATTGGACCTTTGCAATTAACGTTAATGGGATCTAATTCAAACAAAAAAATGCTCGGATTTATCAATCTTGGCTATTGGTTTTAAAAAAATATTTTTATGATGAAATACAAACGAATTTTACTCAAGCTCAGTGGTGAAGCCCTTATGGGAAACCAACAATACGGAATTGACGCAGCGCGTCTTAACGATTATGTCGAAGAAATAAAATCGGCTCACGAAATGGGTGTTCAAATTGCCATTGTGATTGGCGGCGGCAACATTTTCAGAGGTTTACAAGGATTGGCACAAGGGTTTGATCGTGTGCAAGGCGACAACATGGGCATGCTTGCTACTGTAATCAACAGTTTGGCAATACAATCAGCACTGCAAAACAAAGGTTTAAAAGCAACCTTGCTCTCAGGCATTTTTATCGACCGCATTGCCGATTCGATGAGTGCTTCGAAAGCCATACAATTGCTCAACGATGGCACTATTGTCATTATAGCGGGCGGTACCGGAAACCCGTTTTTCACGACAGATTCTGCCGCTGCTTTACGCGCTATCGAAATAAAAGCAGATGTGCTTCTCAAAGGAACACGTGTCGACGGCATCTATACTTCCGACCCCGAAAAAGATCCGAAAGCTTTGAAATATGAACAATTATCATTTGAAGAAGCTTACGAAAAAAATCTTAAAGTAATGGATATGACCGCTTTCACACTTTGCAAAGAAAACGAAATGCCGCTATTAGTTTTTGATATGAACACAAAAGGAAACCTATTAAAACTGCTGAAAGGCGAAAACATAGGAACCATCGTAAAGTAATTTTTATTTGCATTGCTGAAAGATAAAATACAACAATCGTTTCGCGACAATTACCTCCTTTACATTATTTTAATTGTCGCTACTGTACTTCGGCTTTGGAGATTCGATGCGCTTCCTTTTATGCACGACGAATTCAGTGCGCTATTTCGCACACAATATGATTCGTTCATGGAATTGATTCGTAAAGGTGTGATGATTGACTCACATCCTGCAGGCGTACAAGTTTTCCTATATTATTGGGTTAAACTATTCGGACTCAACGAATTTTGGATCAAGTTGCCTTTTACTATTGCAGGTATTGCATCGGTATATCTCATTTATAAAATCGCCAAACAATGGTTTAATAAAGAAGTCGGCTTATTGGCTTCCGCATTTTTTGCAACAGCACAATTCGCTATTTTTCAGAGCCAAATCGCACGTCCTTATTCGGCGGGCTTATTTTTTACATTGCTTTTTGTTGTTTATTGGAATCAATTTGTTTTTGGTAAAGAAAAGATCAAAATCACAACATCTATCGGTTTCATTGTGTCGCTTTTTTTGGCTACTCAAATGCATATTTTCTCGCTCGCACAAGTCGGGCTAATTTATCTGACGGGATTATTTTTTATTCACAAATCGCATTTCAAAACTTATTTTTTTGCCGGACTGATAAGTTTGGTTTTATATGCCCCAACTTCTCCAATTTTTATCATGCAGATGAAAGACGGCGGCATTGGAGGTTGGCTTGGAAAACCTGAAAACGATTTCTTTTTTCAATTTTTTAGTTATGCGTTTCATTATTATTTTTTCTATTTCATTTTTTTCGTCCTATTGATCGGATTACCTTTTATTTTAGACAGCGTAGTACTCCGCAAAAAAGATAATATCATTAGATTGATCGGGCTACTTTGGTTTATCATACCTGCCACAATCGCTTATCTTTATTCTATCATTCGAATTCCTGTCATTCAATTCAGCACATTATATTTTTGTTTTCCATTTTTGATTATTGTATTATTTTCTTTTTATGAAGAAAAAACGTTTTCTGTGAAACAGAATACCTTTGTCATCGGTTTTTTTCTGTTTTTTGGTACCAGTTCACTCATTTACAACCGTCAACATTACGAACTGATGTACAAACAAGGATTTGATCAAATTGCGCTCGAGATGAAACAAGCACAAAATCAATATGCCGATTCGGTTTCGTTTTTTATTTACGGTTCTACTCCAAAAATGGCTGCTTTTTATATCGACAAAGAAAAAATAGCCGATGTCAGTTATTTCTCAGGGAAAAGCAATGTGCAAGATTTCGCTGAAAAAGTACATCAGGCAACAACGCCTTATATCGGATTTGGTTGGACGGATTATTGCGACTTCAAGTGGGAAATGGCTACTTTATCAGCCTATCCTTATCTATTGAAACAACAGGCTTTTCCAAACTCAAACTTCATGTTACTTTCGAAACACCCTGTTTGCAACGCTACTTTTTTGATCGACACCATTTCTTCGAAAGATATTTCGATCTACACAAACAATCTTTATTCGCCTGCTTCTCTTATAAATTTCGATTCAGTACCAGACTGTTTTGCTTTAGCAGCAAGTTTTCGGTCAAAAGACAGTATTTCGAACATTCATTTAATTGTTGAAATACGCGACAAAGAAAGCGATTCGTTATTGCTTTGGCTATCGTCGTTCAACAAAGATTATGTATTTGCACCCAACAAAAGCCATACACTTGTAAATGGATTGCGTTTTTCGGATCAAAAAATTGACTCTCAAGATTTAAAAATCCGGTTTTATATCTGGAATCGAGAAGAAAAACCGTACTTATTGGAAAACATTACAAAATACGAAACAAGTTTTCCTCAAATTCAATTTGGATTGCTCAGACCTCTTTAAGTAAAAAATGGTTTTCGACAATAGAATTTCCCTATATTTGTCCCTAAGTTTATTAAAAAATCATCAATATGACAGACGAATCTCAATTCATTTTAGATGAATCTTCGGAAAATATGGATAATACAATTACCCATTTGGAGCGTGAATTTCAGAAGATTAGGGCAAGCAAAGCAAGTCCTTCGATGTTAAACGGCGTTATGGTCGAATATTACGGCGCAGTCGTTCCGATCGAACAAACTGCAAACATCAACACGCCCGACCCGCGTCAAATTGTTGTGCAGCCATTTGACAAAAGCTCGATTCATGCCATAGAAAAAGCCATCATGGCTGCCAATTTAGGATTCAATCCGATGAATGAAGGAGAGATTCTTCGTATCAATGTACCTGCTTTGACCGAAGAACGTCGTCGCGACTTAGTAAAACGCGCCAAAACCACTGCAGAAGATGCCAAAGTAGGTGTACGCAACATCAGGCGTAACGCCAACGATGACGCAAAAAAACTTGAAAAATCAGGAATACCTGAAGACGAAGTAAAACTCTTGATCGAAAAAATTCAAGAATTAACCAATAAATACATTCAGAAAATCGATAAACTCACAGAGATTAAAGAAAGCGATATTTTGACTGTGTAAGTATACAGGGAACTTCTAAAAATCCCCTACAGATGCTTCGAGTCATCATTCATCATCATAATCCGCTTCGGCGGATTTTTTGTGCCCTATTTTGTCCAAAAAATTCTGAACTGCTTCTACTGTTATTTTGTAAATAACTGTTGCCATCGAAAACATATTGCCAACACGTTTTCCGAAATCGATTAGCGGTTCGATCGTATCAATCAGATCATCGAATTGATTTTGTAAGGCTTGTTCATTTTCTTCTATCTGAAACTTAACGAGTTGGATTTGTTGATTCAAATCATTTATGTTGTTAGGAGCGGGAAGTCTGCTTAAAAAACTTTCTTTCTCTAACACATCTTTTTTGTGAATCTTTTTTATTAGCGGATTCCTGAACAATTGATTTCTGAACAAATAGATTATCAAGCCAATAAGTATATATATAGCTGAAAGAATCAAAAAACCGTGGTATAGTTTTCCAACTGCTTCGCCGTACCAAAAAACAAAAGCCAGCGACAGCATCAAAAGAAACATCGCCGCTACCGTACCAAAAACGATATTTTTGATAACGGTCGAAACCACTTCAGAAACATATTTATTAAAAATAAGACCTGCATGATATGTTCTGAGGCTAACATAACGTTTGAATTGGTTTTTGAGCTGATTGCAATCGTTTCGTTTCATTTGTTGTAGTTTTTATGACTTTTTTGTTTCATTTTTGCTTTTGCATTCACATCGTCTTCTTCTATCGCTTCGACACACTGTTTCAAATCGTTCACTTTTTGGGTTACTTTGTGGTGTACATCGTTAATTTTATCCGAAATTTGGTCTTGCAAATCATCTACCGATTCAACTACTTTTTCTTGAAGTTCATTGACTTTTTGTCGGATTTGTCTTCTCGTTTTCGATCCTTTTTGAGGGGCGTACAAAGTGCCTATAATAATTCCGGTAGCCGCTCCTGCAAGCAATCCGGCAACAAAAGTTAAAAATGGATTTCTCATGATTGTATTATTTTATAAGTTAATTATACGCAGATAACAATTAGTTGTTTCAAATGTTTTTAAAAGCAGAAAAATTATTCCGACAACTCGTCGTTTTCGTGGACTATTTCATCTAATTCGATGTTTTTTGTCAGCTCGTTGATGAATTTAAATTTTGTAAGAAATTGCTTTGCCGCTACGCGAAATACCGTGTAAACAGGAATTGCCAGAATCATTCCGACAATACCGGTCAATTGCCCCGCCATGATAATCACAAGGAAAATTTCGACCGGATGTGCCTTTACACTTTTCGAATAAATAAGAGGTTGCAATAAGAAATTATCTATCAGATTAGCAAAAATAAATGTACTGATAACAATCAATATTGTAGAAAGAACTGAATCGTAAGCTGCCTCACTAAGAACCGAAATCACACTCAGCAACAAGCCAATTACAGTGCCTATAATCGGACCGAGATATGGAATAATATTCATCAAACCACCTAAAAAACCAATGATAATAGGATTTTTAACACCAAAAATCGTCAGTATGATGCTGATGATTGTCATCATACAAATCAACTCGAACGAGATTCCGATAAAATAACGTGTCAACAAATAACGCGTATCGTAAAGCACAACTTCCATTTGTTTGACATAATTTTCGGGTGTCAAAGCCATAATGATATTGCGAAGAATAGATGGATCTTTCAAAAAGAAAAACGTCAGAAAAATAATAACAAAAAATGCCATAAAAACAGAACTTGTTGCCGAAATGACTTGCCCGAAAAACGCGGAAAAATAAGTCAAATTCAATATCTCTGAAAGCGATTGCTCAAACATCGACAACAAGCTTTGTTCGATATTTAAAATGCCATTTTCGATTAAAAAATCGTGTACAGGAGCAAGATATACATTCAAATAAAGCGTAATTCTGTCGGCATCGATGCTTGATAACATCAAAGCCTGATTTCTGACTAGCGGAACGATAAACAAAATAAAACCACAAACAAAAAGCAACATCAAACAAATCGTAACGATTGTAGCAAGCGTATTTCCAACATAATATTTTTTGACGTGAATCTTTTTGAGCCGTTTTTTCAAGGGTGTTCCTAATAGCGAAAGCACCGCCGCAAAAAGAAAATACAGAAACAAACTCGAAAAACACCATGCCAGTATGATGATGACAATAAGCCCTGTGAGTGGCTTCAAAAATTTAAAAAACTCTTTCATTGCTTTTTTTATTCGTGTAAAGGTAAAATGATTTTACGACTATAAACAATCAAAGTTTCGAAAAGATTTTTAAAACACGATTATTCTCAATCGCAAGAAAGCATCGACTCGTTTAGAAAATCATCGTTTCCATCTTTTTATGGTTTCAGCACGCTTCCGTCAAGCTCTGTATTCACTTATAGGGTGTGTTTATCGAAGTCCTAACTTTCGACAGCTTCTCTACGTAGTAGATGCGTTTTTATTTCTCCGACTTCTTTTTCAGTTAATGTATTGTAATTCAGGTTTGTTTGAAGCATGATACGGCATGCCATTTCGAAAAAAACTGCTTTTTCGATTGCTTGTTCTAATGTTGCAGCGCAAACAACTTGTCCGTGTTGACGCAACAAACAGGCATCGTGTTGCGCAAGTGCTTTTGTTACAGCTTGTGCTAATTCGGGAGAACCTGGCATCAAAAACAGAACAACAGCAACCTTATCGCCAATATGACAAGGTATTTCGGCTGTCAAGTTAAAATTTTCGGGAATTGTTGTAGCGCATGCCAGACTCGTTGCATAAGGTGATTGAAAATGCAATACCACATTTACATCGTGTCGTTGTTTCATTACACCAATATGAAAGCCCCATTCCATCGAAGGTTTTACATTGTTGAGAAACGTCTGGTTCTGCAAATCAATAATTGCGATTTGATTTTCGCGAATCTTGGACAACCATGATCCTGTTGCCGAAACGAGCATTTTATCCCCTACCCGATACGATAAATTTCCGCTACTGCATTGCACAAGTCCCAGATTTCCTGCATAATGTGCCGTTTTGATAAAATGATCAATGTGCTTTTGTGCTATCATAATATGTGCAAATAAAAGCAAAAACGAGACTCCTTTTTAGGGAATCTCGTTTTTGTTCATACAATTTATTTTATTTACGAATGACGACTCGTTTGTTCGATTGCATTTCAGAAGTGCTGAGCGAAAATATGTAAACGCCGTTTTCGAGACCTCCAACATGTAGTTGTTCGATAGCATCAGTCGTTGATGTTCGTTCCAAACGTTGTTCGAAAACAAGTTCACCAAGCATGTTGTAGATGCGACATGTAACGACTGTTTCGTCCAATTCGTTAAATTGAATATTCAGTACATCGCTTGTCGGGTTAGGATAGATTGTAAACATTTTTGCAAGCTCATCGTTCAGTCCCACGCTCGATTTTACGTTTATAGCCAAAGCGTCTGAAACCTGACTTTCGCCGCATTTATTTTCAATGCTAAACGAAACAAAAGCATCGCCTCTGTATGCAGGAGTCCATGTAACGATAGCTTCGCCATCAATCCAACTTATTGTTCCGGATTCTTCAGGTTCTAAAATCCAATTATAAACATCTGCAAATTGTACTGTTTTTGTAAATGTTGTTGTGGGTGTATAATAACTGTCTAATTCTGTTGGTCCATCTGGTTTTTCCGGTTTTTCAGGAACAGATTGAACTTCAATATAAATGGACTGATTTTCATCTGAATAAATTACCTCACATCCGCTCGCATCAAATACCGAAAGGAGTTTGATGGTCGTCGTCGTTTCGGGAACAAATGTATAAGTGAAGTTGTTTTCATCTGTAGTTATAGGATCTAAATTATCAAAATTCAATGTGAAAGGCGGTGTTCCCGAAAGCAAAATTTCAAAATGTGCTTCTTCGCCACGGCAAACTAGTAACGAGTTTTCGACAAATGTTGCTTCAGGGGCATCAAGCAATGTTATAGCAACATGTACAGGTTGTGGATTGCAGTTATTTGAAGTTTCTGCTTGTAATGTCAAACTTACTTGACCATTTACTTTATCTTGATTTCCAAATATATATTTCGATTCAGGATTGTTAACATCTTCAAAGGTGCCATCGCCGGTTGTTGACCAAACAAAATATGCTTCTTGATCGTATTGCAAGTTAACCGGTTCGAAATCATTATTCGAACACAACGTCAATTCTGTTTCCATAGATAAATTCATGATCGAATGAATTAGCAGCTCGAATGCGTATGTTGTTTCACAAGCACCTTCATTAGAAGCCGTTGCGGCAATCCTTGCAAATCCTCTTTGAATATCAGATACGCCCGGAATATAACCTCCCGAAATATCCGATGCGTTTGTAAAGCTACCATCACCTTCTGTTGTCCATTGAATTGCAGTATGATTTACAAAATCAAATTCTTGATTGAAAAATGTTTCTCCTTCGCATACTTCAAATAACGGCGTTAAAACATCTGAATAAACTTCGATTTCTTTACCAATTGTTAGGATCATTTCGTCGACAATCACCTCATCGCCTTTTGTAGCAGTAAGTTGAAGCGTTACGGTTTCGTTTTCGATATCCTGAACTCCCGGTGTATAAATAGGATTCATGATTGTTGTGTTGTCGAATGTACCATCGCCCGAAGTCGACCACTCTAATGTGTTGTAGTTTTGAGTAAAACCTGAAATCTCGATCGGATTCATTCCACACACACTCAAATCAGGACCGGCAGTCGCTATCATTACATTTGGTGCAGGCAGAACAATATAATCGATCCAAGCACAATCGCTTCCCCCTGTCTGACTTACATCTTTTGTATAAGACCATTTGAATTGGTGTGTACCAGCACTTACAGCGTATTTAGCTTCCGTCCAGTTGACGCTTCCTGACCACGATCCTTTTTCTACGTTATCAATGTAAAATATCAATTTGTCGTATCCACTCTCTGATGAGACTTTGTAATAGAACGATAGTGTATCTGCTATGCCTGATTCATAAGTCAGTACAAGATTTGTATTTCCATTATTACCTATATTACCTGATTTGGTGCTATAGCTTCCTTCAAATTTTTCGTTTTGAACTACTGTCCATGGCGAACTGCTTGTGTTGTTCCATTCGAATTCTTCAAATCCTCCTGATTCAAATGTTTCGACAATGAGTCCTATTTTTTGCATAAAATCTTTTGCTACCATATAATGTCCCGATTCAACATTTAAGGTGTAGTTCATCACATGTGCGATCGGAGTTGAAGGGTTTGTTGTAATGTCAAATGTTATTTCTTTTGTTTCGTTTGCGGTTATTGTTTGAATTTCGGTTGTGTTTCCGCTTACCATCGTAACAAAAGGGCTGTTATTAATCATTTCGACTGTTACAGGTGCCGAAGCAGCTCCACCTTTATTAATTACATTAAATTTAAATGTAGCTGTTTCACCTGCATCAAGACGACCATTTCCATTACCTTGCGAATCGTCGATCGTACAAGTTAAAATTTCAAATTCGGGAGCATAAGCTGTAATTGTAAACGAACTTTCGAATATTTCGCCATTATCAAATGTAATATTGAAGAGAATTTTCGTGTTATTTGGCACATCGTCCGATACACTGAAAGCAAATGCTTGTTCTAATGTTGTTGTTGCGTTGTTCGCTACAATACCAAAATCTGCCGTGGCTTCAGTTATCGTTATATAGGGCGAATCTGTCGATAATACAGCTGATACGGCATCTGAGTTGTCATTTCCCACATTGCGAATCGAAACATCAAGTGTAACGTTTTCGTCGAAATCAAGTAATCCGTTTTCATTTCCTGATTCATCTCGAATTACATGTGTATCGTATATAATATAAGATCCGTCTAAAGGAATACATTCGATTGTTTCCGAATAACGCAAATAATCTTGTTTTGTAACTGTCAATGTAACTTGTGCGCCGGGCAACTGAGGAATAATAGGAACCGATGTTTGTCCTATTGTTGCTATTGCAGTACCAATAATTTCGTTGTCTACGGTAAGTGCTATAAAAGCTCCTTCTTCTGTTGTAACTTCATAAGTTTCTAACCCGCCAAACAATGCGCCTGCATGATTTACATCTAGTGTAGCAGGAACTTCAGTATAGAGTCTTAAAAACGCATCCGAATGTGCTGTAAACATCTGATAGGTAATTCGCTTATCGCTTGCATTATAAGGCCAACTACTTTGCGCCAAAAAATATTTTCCGGCAACATTGCCAAAAGCAGGTAGCCAATTGCCCGAATGATCGGCATAAGGACCATAAGTCGGCATAAAATTGGGGTCAAACAAATCGTAAACGCCCCATGTGTATGTATCGTTTACGAAAGAATACGAAACTTCAGTAGGACATAATACACCAACCGCTCCCGCATTTTGTCCTTGCCATTGATGCAATTGAAATACTTCTTGAAAACATTTAGATCCATGATTAAATTTACCGGTTGAACAATTGATAGAAAACACATAAGTCATTTTTCCGACATTATTCAACGACGGAATATTTGCTGTTGTAAAATCAGGCTCACCCCATCCTGGTTCATAACCATGATCGCGATGTTGCAAAATATACGCACCACTATTCACCGCATTGATAACATCTTGAGCTGTTCCACCGGTCCAACCACCCAATTCTGTTGGTGCGGCCGGCAAATATCCTAAACCATTTGGTCCAAAATAATCTACTACTTGAGGCGTATTTTGTGCGGTCGACCATTGTGATCCGGGTATGCCGTCATAAATGGCGTTGATTCGTACAGGTTCTTTTCCTTTTCCTCTCAAATAACCGCCAACAACTTCTGAACAAATCTGAAACCAACGTACTGTTTGCCAACCTAAAGCCGTAATTGGTTTTTTATAATAATTGGCATCCATACACGGGGTTGTGTTTTCGTATTCCAATACTTTGCTGACAAGGATACTGAGTTCAGCTGTAGTTGATGCTGTCATCCGGGCAAATACCATTTCGGGAAGAAAGTCGCCCGTTACGTCGGCATATTGATTGTCTGTTATACAAGTTCCACTATAGGAATGTGAAATTACTTCTGCCGGAATATATTTTGTCATATCTGTTCCATGATCAGCCATCAGAAGTACAGCTACAGGAGGTATTTCCCATGTATTGTATGCATTATGGAAAAACGATTTCATCTGACTTGTTGTCGTACAGCCCATGTCGGCAAGACTCATGATTTTTGTGTTGATTCCTTGCTGGATTCTATAATCTCTTATTTGTTCTGCATAAGGAAGCCATGCCGGATCATTAGGAGTAACGATTAAGTATTCGCAACCTTCTGCATCGCGTGTGGATACAGTTCTGGCTGAATAATTAATTTTTGGAAGTTTATCGTAATTCAAAAATACATTCTGTAAAATAGGGTCGAACCAAGGCGAACGAAGCCTATCTTGACCATAATAATTGTTTCCGCCTTCATAACGAACGTCTATTTCTATGTTGTTGTAAACGAGCAGTTCTTGTGTTACCGGATTGTATTGAAATGGTGTGATTCCTAAAATTACAGCATCAACGCCTCTAACCGAAAGATATTCCGAAACTTCGATTGGCGAAGCCGGATAGTTAGAGTTTTCGCTATACACTTTTTGATTTTTTATGTATTCAGAAACCGGATCTTCGATTTCTGCCTGAATTCGTAATGCCGGTGCAATATTGACGTTTTTCAGCAATTCGGTTGTCGCATTATTCATGTTTACTGCTACTGTAGCACCTTGCGGAATGGCAATGTACCTACTAATACGGGGTAGATTCGGCATTCCTTCTTCGTTCGGAATAAAAATTCCCGACATCAGAATTTCTTTCATCGACTCGCCTCTATATGCGACTTCTTCGAATTGAAGTGAATCGATCGACAGCGTTATCCTGATTCCGGATCCATCGCGAAGGTCTTCATAATGCATGTTTTGAGCAAGTAATGATGTGCTCAAGAAAAGAGAGCACAAAAACAATGCTCCAAAGTGTTTAAAAAAGTGTTTCATGAATTAAACTAGTTAAGGTTTCTGTTATGTTATTTATCATAAGGTTTGAGGCAACAAATCTAATTAGAAAATTTCATTCTTCATAGCTTTTCTCTTTAATTTGAAACTTTAAGTCATCAATAAAAACCATTAATCCCTCTAAGCAAACAAACACATGTATTTTTCAGAATAAAAAAACACATATTTTGCGAATGCTTCTTATTTAGATTTAATTTAAACAGTGCTTTTTCTATCCTTGAGGAAGATTCGCATACTTTTGTGGCGATTTTTACATTGAAATGAAAAATTTATTGCATTACATTTTTACGTTTTCACTTGTCGCTCTGGTTTGCTTTTCTTCTACTGGAATACTTAAATATCGACATGTGCATTCTAGTAGCGATGGCAATATTATTTATCACGCACACCCTTACGTTAATACGTTTGCCGGAAACCAACAAGAAACACCACATACAAATTTCTATAATGTGTTCTTTGCTGCCGATTTACTCTGTTTCGAACAAGCGATATATTACCATTTCGAAGTTTGCAACAGCATTTTGATCGCTACAATACATACACCTTGCACAGAAAATTTTCATTGCAACATTCTAGCAAACGAAAACACACGAAGTCCTCCAAATAGTAAGATATAATTACATAAGGGGACTTCTAAAAATTTCAATATCAAGGATCGCGACTGAAACAAAAGCGGAGTTTACTAACGTAAATGAGCATTTTGTTGAAGAAGCGTAACGCAGAGATTGGGATTTTTAGAAGTTCCCATAAAATTCAATCTACTATTTATTTAACTCTTTAATTTATTTATTTCGATTATCCATGAAAAAAGTATTTATATTTTTCATTGTATTATTTTGTATTCTTAACAGCGCATTGTTAAGAGCTGAAAATCCACCTGTAACCATCAGTGGGTCAATTATGTCGCACGATCATCAGATTATTTATGCTACGGTCAATCTCAAAGGGACAACGATTGGAACAGTTACAAACGACAGCGGACATTTCAAACTGAAGGTCGACAAAATAGACGACAATATTCTTGTAATCAAAGCAATAGGATATAAATCGATCGAAGTCGATTTACGCAAGTTTAATTCGAAAGAAATCGACGATCTACATTTTCACCTCGAAGAAGATGTTATCGGCTTAAATGAAGTGGTTGTTTCGTCGTCAAAAAATGAAACAAATCGCAAAGAAGCAGCCGTAATTGTCAACACCTTAGGTTTGAAACAATTAGAATCCGTCAACGCAATTTCTGTTTCCGACGGATTGAATTTTCAGCCGGGTATTCGTGTCGAAAACAATTGCCAGAATTGTGGATTTCAACAAGTTCGCATCAACGGATTGGAAGGAAGCTATTCGCAAATATTGATCGACAGTCGACCTATTTTCAGTGCTTTAGGAGGCGTTTACGGCATCGAACAATTGCCTGTAGCGATGATCGAACGTGTCGAAATTGTGCGCGGAGGCGGTTCGGCACTTTTCGGATCGAATGCAATTGCCGGAGTCGTCAACGTGATCACACGCGATCCATTAAAAAATTCGTTCGAAGCAGCTTATAACTTGAATCTCATCGGCGGCAAAGCTGTCGACAGAAATCTGACATTCAACAGCTCTTTTGTAACAAAAAATCACGATGCCGGAATTCATGTATTCAGCGTGAAACGCGATCGCGACCATTACGATGCTGATGGCGACGGTTACTCGGAAATCGGAATGTTAAATAGTTATGCAATGGGGTTTCGTGCCTTTTATCGCATGAATCAACAAACAAAATTAAGTGCAACCTATCATTACATGAACGAATTTCGTCGCGGTGGAAATAAATTCGATTTGAAACCGCACGAAACCGATATTACCGAACAAACACAACACGACATCAATGGTGGCGAACTGGTTTTAGATCATTTTACCAAAAATCTGAATAATAAATTTTCGATATACACATCGATACAACACATCAAACGCGATAGCTATTACGGAGCCGGTGAAGATCCGAATGCATACGGAAACACTACCGACTTTTCGTTCGTTGCTGGCGGACAATACACGCATCTGGCAAATAAATTTTTATTTTCAAAAGCCAATATTACTATCGGAGCAGAGTATTTGATCAACAAAATGCACGACAAAATGCCCGGTTACAGCCGTGATTTAGAACAAGATATTAATATTTTCGGCGGATTTGTTCAAAGTGAATGGAAAATCAATCATCATGTAATGTTACTTGGTGTACGTGTCGATAAACACAATTTGATCAACGATCCGATTGTCAGTCCACGTGCTACATTTATGTACCAGTTCAATCCGAATATTCAAGCACGTTTAAATCTTTCAACAGGTTACCGCGCACCGCAAGCATTCGACGAAGATCTTCATATCGAAGCTGTTAACGGTGGTGTTCAGTTGATTCAATTAGCCGATGATTTGAAACCCGAATATTCGAAAAGTATTAGTCTTTCGGGCGACTTCTATTACAAACTGTTCGAAAAAGAAAGCAACCTGATGATCGAAGGATTTTTTACGCAACTTGACGATGTTTTTTTACTCGAAGCAATGAGTGCTGATGCACAAGGAAACCTTATTTTGGAAAGAAAAAATGGATCGGGGGCTCAGGTTTATGGCATGAATATCGAAAACAGAACTGCTTTCAACAAAAATACGCAACTGCAAATTGGTTTTACATTACAAAAAAGTGTATACAAAAATGATGAACGGTGGAGCGAAGACGAAAATGTGGAATTATTGAAAGAACTGCCGCGTTCGCCGAATGCTTATGGTTATATCACTTTCACAACACCATTAATAAAAAATTTAAATTGTTCGATTTCAGGAACGTACACTTCGAGCATGAAAGTGCCACATTTCGCCGGTTACATCGAGGAAGACGTATTGGAAACATCGCCCGATTTTTTCGATTTGAACATCAAATTTGCTTACAAAATCAATCTTAAAAATACGTACGCATTCACAATCGAAGCCGGCGTAAAAAACATTTTCGACAGCTATCAAAACGATTTCGACAAAGGACCGTTGCGCGATGCCGGATATATCTACGGTCCGATGCTGCCCCGCTCCTACTTTGTTGCCTTACGTTTTTAATTCGAACACACAAATAAAGGGCATCTCTAAAAATTGATTTTAATGATTATCCGCCGTTATACCTAAATTGATTTTTGTAGCTGACGGCAGCCACCATCAGTCTATCAAACAGGCATTCGCCGAAATATCGTCTATTAAATTTGTAGCAGAACTCGTT
>JAISHW010000024.1 GCA_031262365.1 Lentimicrobiaceae bacterium | reverse complement strand
TCAATTTTGACAATAAAAAAAGCGGACTTCAACATTATCCGCTCCTGAGGTTGTGAGAATTACCCGAAAAATCAGATAAGCAAAGCCCGCATTGCTGCGGCTTTTCACTTATTCTCGATCTTTCTTTGAAACTTCTCACATTTCAGGAACAAGAATATAGCAAACGCTATTTTTTTATATGTCTTTTATTTCGTGCCTATTAGCACTATTTTTTGTTTTATCTTATACACAATTATTTTCATTTGCAATACGCAAAGGTATAATATCTATTTGATTTATGGGTAATTTCTCTTTTAAAAAAAATGATTTTTTATAAATGCTACTGGTTTTGGTAATGCTCTACCTGCATCACACTCAAAAGCAAACCTTTTAATCGCCGGGTAATCGTATCTTTTCTACAACGCAACTTCAATACAAAAATCCAAACAACCACAGCGGAATTTCATTGCGATAACCTGTGGTCAATCCGTCAAGAGCAAGATAGGCATTGTTCAAACCTGTTATCTGTTTCGCATTTTTATTTTTACCGCCAATCTCAAAATAATATGTTCCGTCAATACAAAAATCTGTTTGCTCATTGTAGCTAACTTTATGATTCTGTTGTAGTTGATTAAAGAAAAACGTTTCTCTTATATTGCCGATTTCGGGATTTTCCGCTGAAAGTGCATAACTGTAATTGGTGTTTTGCAAATATATTTTTTCCGGTTTTACCATTTGCCGTATGCCGGTGGCTTGCTGTTTGAGTAGCAAAACGCTGTGTGCTTTTTCAAGTAATTGCAGGTAATTCATTAAACTCGTGCGAGTTACATCAACCATTTGGCTCAATTGTGAAATATTGGGCGTAAACGGAACCATTTCGGAGAGTATGTAAAACAATTTTTTAAGTCTGCCGATTGAGGAAAAATCAATATGTTCCACATTGGGCACATCGCTTTCCATTATGGTGTTAAACGTTTGCAATACACGCTCGCCGTAACCATTCATATCTTCCTTATAATAAGGATAATATCCGTATTGAAGATATTTTTTAAACGCAGGCAACGGCGTAATCTCTTTTATCAATTGTTGTGAAATGGAAATATGATTTTTCAGAATTTTGTCAAGCAAAAATGCCTCATGCGACTTTCCAAGCAAACCCTCGTAGATTAAAAATTCACGAAACGACATCCCGAATAGTTGGTGGTGTCGTACTCTACGGCTCAAATCGGCATCTGCTTTAAAAATTTGCAACATGGACGAACCGGTAAAAACAACTTTCAATGTCGGAAAATCATCATAAATATTTTTGATTTCCTGCGACCACGTGGGGTATTTATGTACTTCATCAATATAAAGTACCTTACCTCCATGCGAATAAAAATCATCTGCAAGCGAATATAAGTTATTGGTACTGAAATAAATATTGTCCAAACTCATATACAACACATCGAGCGGATTGTTGCCGTGCTGTTCTTTAATGTGTTGCAATAGCAGAGTGGTTTTGCCCGTCCCACGCGCGCCCGTAATGGCTATTAGCCGATTATTCCAATCAATTTGACGTTTCAGGTAGCGTTCAAAACGCATATCCGTTTCTTCCAACTTACGATACAATGCCGAAAATAATGATTTCATACATTAATTTTTTATTTTTTTACTAAGGTTGTATATACCTCTAATTTCTCACAAAGATACAAATTGTATTCTATAAAATACAATTCTTAGTACTTTTTGTGTTCTTAAAAACGCAAAATTGGTTTTAAATGTCAAAAGGGAGCTTCTAAAAATTCAAAAAACAAAGCTTGCGACCGAGACAAAAGCGGAATTTAATTCCGCTTTGCGGTCTTTTCCTCCTCGCGGCTCAGCATAATCCGCAAGCGGCTTCTGCTTTCGCTCCGCAACGTCGGTTACTTGGTGTAAATGAATATTTTGATGAGTGAGCGTAACTCAGTATTTTGGATTTTTAGAAGCTCTAAAAAAGAATATAGGACTTCTATAAAAATATGGTTAACTCTTTTTTTGAGGTGCTATGAAAAAACCACGTATCTTATGATGACAAAAAAAGTTCTTATTAAATAGGTTCGCAATTCTGAAAAAAATGAGTAGTTTTGTCGTGTCGCATCTTGATTTCGTCTTGAGTTTTCGACGACGCTGATTTACTGAAAATTAGTGAATCTGCAAAATTTTGATACGACTTTTTTATGCAAATCAGCAACTTAAACTACTTGCGAAAGTTGAATAATAAAATCGAATAACTTTGTAAAACGAACAATTAGAAAATATGAAATTCGATCCGGCAACAAACATTCAAAACCTTCGTCAGTTTGGCGAATTTGGCGATGTAAATCCATCAATTACCGATTCGGCGACCTTCACTTTTATGGAAGGTTCTTCGATGTCGGGCACTTTTCAAGGCGAAACGGAAGGATGCTTCCTTTATTCGCGCCATTGGAACCCGAGTAACAAATATTTAGCTGATGCCATGGCGGCTATGGAAGGCACCGAAGCTGGTTGGGTTACCGGAAGTGGTATGGCGGCAATTACTTGCTCGCTACTTCATTGCTGCAAAGCCGGCGACCATATTGTGTCGAGCATGACGACTTACGGCGGAGCCTTCGCTTTCATGAAAAATTGGCTTCCTCAAATGAATGTTGAAGTTACATTTGTGAATATTAACGACTTAGATGCTGTCAAAAAAGCGATGCGCCCGAATACAAAAGTCATTTATACTGAAACAATGACCAACCCGATGCTTCAAATCAGCGATCTTCCCGAATTGTCGAAAATTGCTCATCAGAACGGAGCCAAACTTTTGGTTGATAACACATTCACGCCGATGATCGTTTCGCCTGCACGCTTGGGTGCTGATATTGTTATTTATAGCATGACGAAATTTGTAAACGGCAAAAACGACTGTGTGGCAGGTGCTATTTGTTCGACCAACGAAACCATCAATGGAATGATTGATCTCAACGACGGCACAGCGATGTTGTTAGGTCCTGTTCTCGATCCGTTCCGTAGCTCAAGCATTTTGAAAAATTTGCACACGCTGCACATTCGCATGAAACAACACGGTGCCAACGCCATGTATTTGGCTGAGCGTTTCAAAGAAGTCGGTTTGGCGTTCAACTACCCCGGAATGCCCGAACATAAAGGTTACAATTTGCTGAAAAGCATGATGAACGAAGGTTATGGTTTTGGCGGTATGATCGCTATCGATCTTAAAACGGTTGAAAACGCGAACCGCGTGATGGAGCTGATGCAAAAACGCGATGTGGGTTATTTGGCGGTGAGCTTGGGTTATTTTAAAACCTTGTTTAGCAACAGCGGAAAAAGCACCTCATCGGAAATCCCTGAAGATGTACAAAAAGAAATGGGACTTTCGGAAGGCTTGATTCGCTTTTCTGTTGGTCTCGACAACGATATCGAACACACTTGGCAAATCATCAAATCGTGCCTGAAAGAAACCGGAAATATCTAATCTTTCGATACTGAAAATACGTGAAAAAGATTGCTCATCAGGAGCAATCTTTTTTTTGTGAGGAAAATCCATTCCTGCTTTCATTCCGATGAAGGTCGGAATCCATTTCTTTTTGAAGTCCCCTGAAGTATATTTCTCCCTTTCGGTTTGTAACACTAGTTTCTTAATAGGGCATCGTATTTTGTTGAGTTAGATGGATCGATTTCGCGGAGAATGTTCACGGCGCGTGTTTTTTCTTGAGCGGAGCCTTTTGAGTAGATGTTAATTAGTTCGTCGCGTTTGGCATCGATGACCAATTGTAGCCAAAGCAAACCCGGACGTTCTTTGTAGATCTTTTGCAGGTATTCGAGCGTTTGTGTGATTTTTGCTCTTCCTTCGTCGGCTTTGTCAGCCATCACATCTAATCCCAAACGGTGGTATTCGTACATAAATTGGCGAATTGGGCGGTAAGACGGATTGGTCATGTTTTCGACAAGCCAATAGCGGTTTTTGTTGCCGTCGAAGGCTTTCCAACCGGTTTCGCTGGCACTTTGTGCGGTGTTGACAATCGATTCTGCCATTTGAAAAAATGGATCGCCTCCGTATAACGAAAACGAGTCGAACTCAAGTCCGAGAAAGTAATAAGCATAAAAAGCCATTACCGAAGTGAGGTTCGATGTGAAACTGTTCGAGTTGAAATCTAAAGGCTGTGCTTCGATGTAACGAAACTGGAAATTTTCGTCGATATAGTTCAACAGGTTTGAATTGTAAGCTGTTTTGTAGATCGGACGGCGCAACACAAGGTTGATAGAACCTTTATATTCGTCGGACGAGACACGTTCTTTAATCGTAATCAAAATGGTGCCTTCAATACGTTCGGCCATTTTAAAGTTGACATTTGTCCATTTACGGTTGTTGATAAACTCGTATAGAGCACGTTGCAAATCCTCGAAAACACGTCGGTCGGTACCTTCAACTGTCGGTGCTGTAACGCGGACATCACATAAAAATTCCTGCGCTTTTACAGATTTAAAACTTGCCAGAAAGCAAAACAAAGCGAGGAGAACGGCTATCGTTATTTTTTTCATTGTATATCTTTTTCTATCGTTACAAGGTGTAAGTAATTTCAGATTTTAAAGTTTCATCGCTACAACTTTTACGATCTTACATATCTAACCAACCGTCTTTAAATAACGCCGTAATGTACAAACTATTTTCTTAACGCTTGAAAAATGAAATCTAAAATGTCTGCGGCAACTTCTTTTTTGCTTTTTAAGTCGTATGAACAGACGTTTTCCGAACGGTCGATAATGCTGATTTTATTTGTGTTGTGTTTGAATCCTGCACCTTGATCTTCGAGTGTGTTGAGTATAATTAGATCCAAATTTTTCGAACGAAGTTTCTTTTTTGCATTTTCAATTGCGTGATCGGTCTCAAGCGAAAACCCGACTAAAAACTGGTTAGCCTGCTTGCGCTCACCTAATGTCTTTAGAATATCTTCGTTTTTTACCAATTCGAGCATCATACTGTCCGAATCGGTTTGTTTTTTTATTTTCGTGTTTGCCGCTTCTTTCGGTCTGAAATCAGCAACGGCGGCACTCAAAACGGCTATATCTGCTTGCGAAAAAAGTGCTGTTGTGGCATCGAACATTTCTTTTGCCGAAATTACCGGAATGACATCAATTGCTTGATGTACGACTTTTAGTGCTGTTGGTCCCAACACGAGCGATACCTTCGCACCTTGTTCAGCGAAAGCGTTTGCAATTTCGACTCCCATCAGTCCCGAACTGTGATTTCCGACGAAACGAACCGGATCGATGGCTTCGTAAGTCGGTCCGGCAGTGATGAGTATATTTTTCCCTAAGAAACGATTCTTTTTGACAAAAAAATCTCGAATCCGCTCAAGTATTTTTTCGGGTTCTTCCATACGCCCTTCGCCGCACAAGCCACTTGCCAGTTCGCCCGATTGTGGTGCGATAAAATGGTGTCCGCGTTGCATCAGCACACGGATATTTTCCTGTGTCGATTCGTGTTTGTACATGTCGAGATCCATAGCCGGAGCCAACATAATCGGACATTTTGCCGAAAGATATACCGTAAGCAGAAAGTTGTCGGCAACACCTGTCGCCATTTTTGCCAAACTGTTGGCTGTTACGGGAGCAAATATGATCAAGTCTGCCCATATACCAAGTTCAACGTGGCTATTCCATGCGCCTGTTTCTTTGTCGAATGCTTCCGATAAAACAGGAAAACCACTCAACACTGAGAGTGTGAGTGGTGTTACAAAATCTTTTGCAGCCGACGTGGCAATGATCTTAACTTCAGCTCCTGCTTTTTTAAGCAGACGAACAAGCAACGGAATTTTATAGGCAGCAATGCTACCGGTAATTCCGATGAGGATTTTTTTGCCAGTGAGCATCGAAGCTTGAGTTAAAATTCGTCTTGCTGTTCTTTATGCGGGTTGCGGTAATAAATTTGATCTTCAAGAAACTCTTGAATAGCAATGAGTGTCGGTTTTGGTAGCCTTTCGTAGAATTTTGCAATTTCGATTTGCTCTCTATTTTCGAAAACTTCTTCCAGATTGTCCGACGATGAAGCAAATTCAGAAATTTTTTTGTTCAATTCATCTTTTATTTCCGACGAAATCTGATTGGCTCTTTTTGCTAAAATAGCAACTGTTTCGTAAATATTTCCAGTGCCTTTGTAAAACGAGTCTTTCTGACGTGTGATGGCTGTGGATCCGGTTTTAACTTTTCTAAAGTCCATGATTATTACTAATAAATTCTAATTTTTTTCGTGCTTTTGTGTTGACGATTTCCAAACTCGCTAAATAAACGCTTTCGGGGTATAAATAAAGCAAGTTGTTGTACATCTCGATGGCGGCTTCGTAACGTTCGCGTTTTTTCTCAAGTATGCTGTGTTCGGCATATTCGTAATATGCTTTCGACATGGTGTACATGATTTCTTCGCGGCGTTCGGTTCCGGGGTAATTTTTCATCAAATTTTGAAATGATGCAATGCATGCCATATAATCTTGCATGCGGTAATACATCATGCAAATGCTGTAATCTTTGTATTCGAGCTTGGCGCGAAGCTCATCAATAAGTCTGTTGGCTTCTTGTACGCGCTCGCTTTTAGGGTAGGTATTGATAAACAATTGCAATTCTTTAATAGCACTTTGTGTGTTGGCTTGATCAAGGCTCGAACGCGGCGAATCGAGAAAGTAGCAATAACCGTTCAAATACAAGCATTCTTCGGCACGACTCGAATAAGGAAAGTTTTGATAGAACCGCTTGAAATAATAGCCGGCAATAGTATAGTCTTCGGTGTTGTAATAACATTGGGCAGTGTAATACGCTACTTCTTCAGCTTTTGGCGTGCCGCGAAAAGCCGACTGTAGAAGGTCGAAAAGTTCCAAAGCACGATTGTAATCTTTATGTTCGTAAAGATCCATCGCGACTTCGTATTTCATTTCATTATCGGTACTTTTTACGATTTTAGCGTGTTTACTCGAACACGAACTGAGTGCTATAATAATGAAAGCCAATAAGAAAAACGGTTTCCTAAACATGCGGCAAAAGTACATAATTTTATCTTTCGGAAACAACGTTGTTTGCTGCTTTTTATTTTGTCCGCTCAATAGGTGCTTTTATTCCGTATATTTTTGTTGTTTTAGTATTTATTTCAATGAAAATCAGTAAGTTTTTAAGAATTTTTTATTGAAAATGTACTTGTAAAAAGAAGTTAGGCAAGAGAAGAATACAGTACGTAAATTTTCTAATTTTGCAGCGGTAATTGAAATATGAATTAAAAACGATACACAAGTGGATATTTTCAATAAATGCACAAGCAATTTAGGTCCTTTAGGACAGTATGCTGATGATGCAGAAGGCTATTACATGTTTCCGAAACTTGAAGGCGAAATTGGTCGCCGCATGATCTTCAGAGGCAAAGAACGATTGATTTGGAGTTTGAACAATTATTTAGGATTGGCAAATCATCCTGAAGTGCGCAAAGCAGACACAGAAGGCACCGAACGTTTTGGTTTGGCAGCACCGATGGGCGCGCGAATGATGTCGGGACAAACAGTTTATCATGAGCAACTCGAACGCGAATTAGCTGATTTTGTAGGTCGCGAAGCGGCTTATTTGCTGAATTTTGGTTACCAAGGAATGGTTTCTATTATCAGTTCGTTGGTCGACCGCCGCGATGTCATTGTTTACGACTCGGAAGCTCACGCTTGTATCATTGATGGAATGCGCTTGCATTTTGGAAAACGTTTCGTATATCCGCACAACAATATCGAAAATCTCGAAAAACAGTTGCAACGCGCTACGAAAATGGCAAAAGAAACCGGAGGCGGTATTTTGTTGATTACCGAAGGCGTTTACGGAATGTCGGGCGATTTGGGAAAATTAGATGAAATCGTGGCTTTAAAAAAGAAATACGATTTCAGAATTCTGATTGACGATGCGCATGGTTTTGGCACAATGGGTCCAAACGGTGAAGGAACCGACGCACATTTTGGCGTTCAGAAAGATATTGATCTTTATTTTGGAACCTTTGCTAAAGCAATGGCAGGAATTGGTGGTTTTATAGCCGGCGACAAAAAAGTAATCAAATATTTGATGTACAACCTGCGTTCGCAAATTTTTGCAAAATCGTTACCGTTGCCGATGGTTATTGGTTCGTTGAAACGTTTAGAAATGATTCGCACGCAACCTGAGCACCGCGAAAAATTATGGACAATTGTAAAGGCATTGCAAACAGGATTGAAAGAAGCCGGTTTAGATATCGGAAACACACAATCGCCTGTTACGCCTGTGATGCTCTACGGCGGTGTTCCGGAAGCAACACAAGTAACACACGACATGCGCGAGAATTACAATATTTTCTGTTCGATTGTAACTTATCCGGTTGTTCCGAAGGGAGTGATATTATTGAGAATTATTCCTACAGCTGTTCATACACTTGAAGATGTCGAATATACCATCAACGCTTTTAAAGAAGTGAAACACAAACTCGAAACCAATCAATATTCCGATAAGATGGCTTCGATCAACGATATGTAAAAATAAAAAATCGAAAACGCTTGTCGAAGCAATCGGCAGGCGTTTTTTTTTATTCAATCAAAATTAATTATATGATAAGGACGAAAGAGCTTCTAACAAAAAAAACGTTTTGGATTATTGCACTTAATTCAACCGTTTCTTTCGTGTTTTCGTACCTTATTGTTTTTTATTTCAACCAATTTTTTTGCCTGTTAATAGGCTTATTGAAAGGATTTCCGGTAGAAATAAGCTATTCATATTTTGGCTATCAAATAGAGCCTTGGCAGTGGACAAAAGAAGTGGTTTTGATCACCTATTCGCTTGGTTACATTGCCACTTTAATACTTGGAATTTTAACGCTTATTGCATTTCGTTCGATGCGTCGCAGATCATTTCCTGTAAAAATAGTTTTCTTATGGTTGGCATTTCATTGTTTTACCTATTTTTTTACAGGAATCATGTTAGGCAATCTGCTGAAAGATGGTATGGGGCATTTTTTTGCTTGGTTACAACTTGGCAGCGAGATATTTCATTTGATTTTTGCGCTGATAGGCTTTTTGGGGTTGTTGTTGACGGCAATCATGTTTGTACGAAATGTCGGTTATACAGCAAATTCTTATTTCAAAAAATACACCGAAGAAATCCGTCCATTCTTTATTTCGGCGCAAGTTCTCGTTCCTTTTTTGATGGGTTCAGTTGTTTTACTCGCGTATTTTTTTCCGAACTATATGATGCACGAACGCTATAATTTTCTTGTTTATTTAGGAATGATATGCTTCTTTTTTCTCGGACTCCGTCAGTCTAACAATTTGAGATTTAGACGCGAAAAAGATCTTAAAATTCACTTAATGAGTCGTTTTATTATTATAGCAGTTCTGTTTACATTGCTCACGCGAATCATTTTTTATAAAGAAATTCTACTCTCTTTATAGATTTTTGGCTCTTTACTTCAGATAAAAGAAGTCAAAATCAGTTTGATGTCGAAAAAATAATTACCTTTGCCAACTATTTTCAAACTTTCTTCCGAAACCGATACAAGAAACAGTATCAGTAGTTTGAAAAATAAATCACATGTTTAACATCCCCCAAATTGCCTAATTGGAAGAGCAACGCGGGTACAAGTTTTATGGTTTAAGTAAATGACTGAAAACGAAAACATCATCAATGATGAGCAAGTTCAACCAATTGTTGAACAAACAAACGAAGAAACTCCTGTAGTTGAAACGCCTCAAAACGAATCTCTTGAAGAAGAAAAAGAAGAAAAAAAAGAAGCTAAAGCTCCACGAGTAAAAAAAGAAAAACCAGTGGTTAATCCCGATGATTTTGACTGGAATGCAGTAGGTAAAAAACACGACGGCTATTCCGACAGCGATCGCTCGAAGTTGGAAGCAATTTATGACAACACACTAAACCAAATTGGCGATCACGAAGTGATTGACGGAGTTGTTGTGGCAAAAAATAGTCGCGAAATAGTCGTAAACATAGGATTCAAGTCTGATGGCGTTATTCCTGTATCGGAATTCCGTTACAATCAGAATCTGAAAGTAGGCGATAAAGTTGAAGTGTATGTCGAAAATCAAGAAGGCATTAACGGACAACTTATTCTTTCGCACAAAAAAGCACGTATCTTAAAATCGTGGGATCGTGTAAACGAAGCATTCGAAAAAGAAGAAATCATTCAAGGTTTTGTTAAAAGTCGTACCAAAGGAGGTTTGATTGTCGACGTATTCGGTATTGAAGCATTCTTGCCCGGTTCGCAAATTGATGTGAAACCAATTCGCGACTACGATGTATTTGTAGAAAAAACAATGGAATTCAAAGTTGTGAAAATCAACCAAGAATACAAAAACGTTGTTGTTTCACATAAAGCACTTATCGAAGACGAACTCGAACAACAAAAAATCGAAATCATTGGTAAACTCGAAAAAGGTCAAGTACTCGAAGGCACGGTTAAAAACATCACTTCTTATGGCGTATTTATCGACCTTGGCGGCGTTGACGGTCTTATCCACATCACAGACTTGTCGTGGGGACGTATCAACCATCCTGAAGAAATTGTTCAGTTAGACGAGAAAATCAAAGTCGTTATTCTTGACTTCGACGATAATAAAAAACGTATTGCGCTTGGTTTGAAACAATTAACGCCACATCCGTGGGACGCTTTAGACGAAAACCTCAAAGTAGGCGATGTTGTTATAGGAAAAGTTGTTGTTATAGCTGATTATGGCGCGTTTATCGAAATTGCTCCGGGAGTAGAAGGCTTGATTCACGTTTCGGAAATGTCGTGGTCGCAGCACTTACGCACAGCTCAAGATTTCTTGAAAGTAGGCGATGACGTTCGGGCATCTGTTTTGACATTAGATCGCGACGAACGTAAAATGTCGTTAGGAATGAAACAACTCATTCCGGATCCGTGGGCAAACGTCAAAGAACGTTATCCGATCAACTCAAAACATACGGCTACTGTTCGCAACTTTACCAACTTTGGTATTTTTGTCGAATTAGAAGAAGGTGTCGATGGTTTAATTCACATCTCTGACCTCAGCTGGTCGAAAAAAATCAAACATCCTGCTGAATTTACCAAAGTAGGCGAACAAATCGAAGTTATCGTTCTTGATCTTGACGAAGAAAATCGTCGTTTGAGTTTAGGACACAAACAATTGGAAGAAAATCCATGGGATGTGTTCGAAGATATTTTCACCGTAGGTTCGATTCATTCGGGAACAATTATCAGTATGTCCGACAAAGGCGTAATCGTTTCACTTCCTTACGGAGTTGAAGGATTTGCTCCAAACCGTCATTTGAAAAAAGAAGACGGTAGCAATGCAAAAGTTGAAGATACAATCGACTTCAAAGTGATTGAATTTTCGAAAGAAAACAAAAAAATCATTTTGTCGCACTCACGTATTCACGAAGATATCGCTTTTGCAGCGCGTACAGTCGAAAACGAAGGAAAAGATGCAGCAGCTAAATCGACAAAACGTGCAGTGAAACTCATGAACGAAAATTTAGAACGCACCACATTAGGAGATTTAGATGTTTTGGTAGATTTGAAATCCGATCTCGAAGCCGAAGAAAAGAAAGCTTCGAAGAAAAAAACAGCTAAAAAAGCTCCTGAAACAACGGAAGAAACAGCTACTGAATAAGTTGTTGCGCTCCGGAATCATACAAAAGGTGAATCGTAAGATTCACCTTTTTTTTGCTGTCCGATTATACTTATAAATGACAAGTACGGAAAAGTCATTCCGACGAAGGTCGGAATCCATTGAGCGAATAAGTAACACTTTTGTCTTTCCTTTACAGTGGATGCCGTTCTGCAACGGCATGACAGGAGGATGGTAACGGCATGACAAGTACGGAAAAGTCATTCCGACGAAGGTCGGAATCCATTGTACAAATGAAACACGTTACTCCCTTTTGGGGATACTACCTTGTGTTGTACCTAACGGCACACGGTGGTTGATAATTTGCATAATTTCTGCCAATATAGAATCCCCTGATGGGATTACTATCTTTTTTAATTCTCAGAAATGCAATACCGCCGACAAGAAAAAATTTCTACCGGCAGCCACCATTCCCGAACTGTAAGGGCGGTAACGTTGGTCGGTCAAGTTTTCGATGCCGCCAACTAACGATAGAGATTCGTTTATGGTGTACATTGTCCTGAAATTAAGAGTATACCAAGCAGGCGAATAAGGTCGACCGTTGCTGTCGGTCGCATACATATATGGTTTTGCACGTTCTTCTTGTGGCATATCGGTTGCCGAAACTTTAGCACTGTAATTAGCATAAAAATCCATTTGAAGTTTATGTGTTACGAAACGCAAACGTGTCGTTCCGAACATTGGAGCGGCGTGTCGTAAAGGACTTGTCGAGCCGTCATCGAGTTCTTCTTCGCCGTGTTGCCATGTCAACGTTGAGAACAAACTGAATCCTGATTTCAGTTTTACTTCGATCGAAGTTTGTATGCCATAAACCGTTGCTGAAGCCGCATTCTGAATAGCCGACACGCGACTCAACGTGCCTTCGTATAAAATGCTATCTTGTCCGTTTAACTGAAAATCGCGACGCACCATCGCGTCATGAAGCAACGTATAAAATCCTGTAAAGTCAACTTTTATCGTTTCGGCAAAAACTTTAGCCATCGAAAATTCGAAATTATAAGCATATTCCGGTTTTAAATCCGGATTTGGAACAATAACGGCTCCAGGTTCCGAGTCGAATAATTTCCCCATGTCATCGACATTCGGTGTGCGAAAACCAGTCGAAGCACCCGTTCTGATAATCCAAGTTTCGTCGGGGCGATAAATCATGCCTAAACTACCTGTTAAAGCACCTTTTTCGAGCGAGGCTTCAGTGTACGAAATGTGGTAATATGAAGTGTCGAAATCGGCTTTCAAACCAAAATAGTTGTAGCGTGCACCCGCTTGCAAGTTTATTTTTTCGGATAAATCGTATTGGTACGTTGCAAAAAGTGCTGCAGACAGCCAATCAGCTTGCGGGTAACGTGCTGCATCAGGTATACGTTTGTTGTTTTTGATATTCAGTTTTTCGCCTTTCGATGCTACGTTGTTCAAAACAAAATCAACACCATATAGTAACTTCGATTTTGTTCCTGTTGCTTTTATAAAATCGAAATTAAGCGAATAAGCATCTACTTTTTCGGTTTGAATTTTAAGGTTATTATTGCCAAATTTGCGACTATTCCTACTTTCTTCGAATTGTTGTTGCGCTGCATGAATTGCCATTTCATCGAAGAGTAGTGTGTTGGTTTTGTGTGTTATTTTCAGGTGATTTATCATCCATTTTTGAGGACCGTAATACCATTCGGCATTCGAAGGGGCATTGTTTTTTTCGTACATAATTAAACGGTCGTAACGGTCGTAATTCGATGTTTCGGAATACATAAAATTGTATGTAAAATCCCAATGCTCACTCGGCTTGAAACGGATTTTCTGCATCATGCTGGTCATCGAATAAGCAGTCGGCACTTGTTTTTGCGAATCTTTATTTGCAACGGCATGATCGACCGTATCAATCGTAATCACGTTTGTATTGTCTAAATATTCATCGGGACCATGCGATCCCATGCGCAAATCGCCAAATTTATTGTGCGAAATACTCGTTACCGAAGCCCATTTTTTGCCACCTACATTGATGTCGAAATGTCCGGTCAACTCATCGTTTGCTGACGAAAAACGTGTGGTAGCATTTCCCGAAACGAACACATTGTTAGTTGTCGAAAATTTGGGTTCGAGCGTAGTAAAATTCATTATACCGCCAATTGCGTCGCTGCCATAGATGACTGAGCCTGGTCCGAAAAGCACTTCGACATGACGAACACTGAACGGATCAATCGAAATGACGTTTTGTAGGTTCCCCGAACGAAAAATAGCATTGTTCATCCGAATGCCATCAACACTAAGCAAAACACGATTTGTGGCAAAACCACGCAACATCGGACTTCCTCCTCCTTGTTGACTTTTCTGAACAAAAACCTGTCCTGTCGTTGTTAGCAAATCAGCTGCCGTCTGCGAACTTGAATGTGTAATTTCGGAACTATTAATTGATGTAATTTTCTGAACCACATTGCGTTGCGATTGTGCCCATTTGTTAGCCGTTACAACAACTTCGTCGAGTGAGAAATTCGATGGTTTCAGCAACAATTTGAATGCGGCATCTTGAAGTTGATTCCAACTTGTAACTACCGATTTGTAACCAAGAACGTTTACTGTAATCTTTTTTGCTCCTTTGAAGTTTGTTAAATCGGCAACACCTTTGGTATCGGTAAGTACATAGGCTTTGGGTGTTTCGCTGCTTATTGCGGCATAAGAAATTGGCTGTCCGGTGGTTTTATCCTGCACGATGACTTTCTGTGCAAAACAATTGATTGTCAGCATCAATGTAGACAAAAAAACAAATATTTTTTTCATGTGTATATAATTCCTAAACTTCTAAAATAAAAATTGCATAGACCATTTATGATGCTTGTTTTTAAGTTGTTATAAAACAAACGAACATTTGATGTAGGGAACTTCTAAAAATCCCAATCTCTGCGTTACGCTTCTTCAACAAAATGCTCATTTACGCCAAGTAAACTCCGCTTTTGTT
Source organism: Lentimicrobiaceae bacterium (assembly GCA_031262365.1). Taxonomy (GTDB): domain Bacteria; phylum Bacteroidota; class Bacteroidia; order Bacteroidales; family F082; genus JAISHW01. The sequence goes on along the minus strand of JAISHW010000024.1, from coordinate 3,331 downwards.
TTAGTCGCAAGCCTTGATATTGAAATTTTTAGAAGTCTCCTGTATGCACTTCAAAAGTACAAAAAATTCATTGTTGTCAAGCAGAAACCGCAAGTACGCTTACAAATGATTCTAATCAATGCGATAGGATGAAAACGAATTTTAGAAGTCCATATTCGTACATTATTTCGATTATCTTGGATAGACTGCGAAAAAAATAATATTTATTTTATTTGCGATTAGAAGAATATGTTATACATTTGCTTTTGCATTGAAATTTTATTTCAATACAAAACTTAATTCAACGCATGAAAATTGTAACAAATTCTCACAAAACAACATTTTTTAGCACCAAATATTTGGTTGTTACGGATAATTTGTTACTCTCTCTCTCTCTCTCTCTCTCTCTCTCTCTCTCTCTCTCTCTACTGTATTAGTATACAGCTTATTACCAACTATTTTTGTAAAAATTCAAGTCTTGCGCAAAGGAGTTCGCTTCTTTGTGCGGGGCTTTTTTGTATATAATGCGCAACCAAATAATGGAAACTTCTAAAAATGTCGTTTTGGCTCCAATTAAAGACAAACCGGTGGTGGCAGAACAGAGTCGAAGCCATATTTTAGAAACTGTCCTAAACGATAAAACATAAACCGATATGAATCTTATAGCAAACACAGGCATTCAGTTTTTCACTGTTCCGTTGGAAATTGACTTGAACAACAATTTCAAAATGTATTTCCACGAGTGGTTCGATATGGAAGACGAACAACTGAAATTGGAAGTAGCCCACTTCTTTTCAGAAGATGAAGTTTGGGTAAGTAAAAGGGACATTTTCAATCTGCTCGGGCTTGGACTGACAAACGGCAGAGTGGGCAGAATGGAAGACGGTGTTTTTCGTCCCTACAAATGGGAAGAAATCAAAGACGACTTCTTTTCAGAAAATCTTCAAACACTCACCCCGTTGGAAACAGAAGACGGCGGAACGGACTGTTTTCCGATGACACTCAACCGTTTCCGTTGGGGAAAATTTGAAAATCATTGGTTGCCGTTTCCGTTTTTTACACTTGGTAATAATGGAAGGTCGGAATTTGCGCCTACAAATTGGTGCCGGTGTAAATTAGTTCCCGATTCTTCAGATAATGCGAATACAAAGAAGTACAATCTTTTACTAGCTTTCGACACCCGTACGAAATACGAGGAAGAAGATTTTGAGGAAGAAGATTTGATGGAAACACCTGTTTTTGCAAGCAATTTCGATAGAGAGAAAGATTTTGCCATTTGTAACAATGAATTTTCTTTGGTTGATTTCTGTTCTAAATCACGAAACTGCGAATGGATTGATGAATATATACTTGATTTATACCATAGTACCGAAAATCAGAAAATAACAAGTATTGACGATGTAAAGTGTAAAAAACCGAAAATGAGTTATCTTGCACAGTACATATATATAATACGGTATATTCAGGAATTGAATATCTTGCCGACAATTACTTTGTTTTCGGACAGGAATGTGCCTGCGGGCGATGTTGATTTGGTTGTAGATATGGGTAATTCACGCACCTGCGCTGTTTTGTTCGATAATCACGATTTTACAAAAGTTGAATCGTTGGGATTACAGAATTTTTCTAATCCAATAGAAAATGGAAAACTCAATCGTCCAGATGATTCTTTTGATATGCGTTTGGCATTTCGTGAAGCCGATTTTGGCGTAGATACGTTACGCGACAGTTTGCAGTTTGTTTTTCCGAGTATGGTACGTTTGGGCGCAGAAGCGAATGAATTGATACACAAAGCAGTAAATTTGAATACGGGCATAGAAAAAATTACAACCTTTTCAAGCCCAAAACGCTATTTGTGGGATAACAAACCACAACGAATAGATTGGGAATTTATAACCCTTTCCGGCAAAGAAAGAAAAAACAGATTGGTTCAAATAAAAGGCATTTCCGAGCAGTTAAATTCTGACGGTTCTTTGAATGCAACAGGCGAGGGAGGAATAGATAAGTATTATTCTCGCAAAGCATTGATGACCTTTGGCTTGCTCGAAATTTTGGCACAAGCAAAAATGCAAATCAACAGTTATGAATATCGCCACAAATGGGGCGAAGAAAATAAACCGCGTCGTATTGGGCGTATTATCGTTACCTGCCCTACCGCAATGTCGAGAGTAGAACAAATTGCTTTGCGAAAATGCGCCGAAGATGCCGCAATTATTTTAGATCGCTTTTATGCCGGTACATATTATGAAGAAATTGACGAGAAAAAGGCAAGAAAAAACATACAGGTTATTCCTTCTGTAAAAAATCTGATGAACACCGAAGAACACCACGAGTGGATTTACGACGAGGCAACCTGTCCGCAGTTTGTGTATCTCTTTGCCGAACTTGCTAAACGCTACCGTGTGGATAAAAACCCGAACAACTGCAAAGAATATTTCGATTTCTACGGAAAAGAGCGGAACGATTTAGACGGATACAACAAAAAATCGCTTACAATTGGCTCTGTCGATATTGGCGCAGGAACTACCGATGTAATGATTGCCGCTTACAAATACGACGATGCCGGACAATGCACTGTAACACCGGTGCCGTTGTTTTGGGAAAGTTTTTACACGGCAGGAGATGATTTGCTGAAAGATATGATACGCGAACTTGTGATTGAAGGGAAATCTGCTGCTATTCCAAAGCAATTGGCAAAAACCGGTAAAAGCGATATTTCAGAATTGATTCTGGATTTCTTTGCGCCCGATAATGCCCGACAATCGGTAACAGACCGAGCCATTCGTAGCGAATTTAATTTACAGGTTTCAGTTCCGGTAGTTTCTCGTTTTCTCGAACTGTTGAACGAAGACAAAATAGAAAAAGCCACGTTGACTTTCGATGATATGTTTGCAAACAACAAGCCAACAGACCGTGTTCTCGAACATTTTTCAAAACATTTTGGCTTTTCAGTCAAAGATATCCAATGGCATTACGATAAAGAAACGATTTCAAAAATAGTAGTAAGCACTTTTGATACTTTGGTTGGCAAAATTGCCACAGAGCTTTCCTATTACGGTTGCGATATTGTGTTGTTGTCGGGTCGCCCGACTTCGCTCAAACCGTTGTCCGACTTGTTTTTGAAGTATTATGCTGTTTCGCCTAACCGGTTAATAACGCTCAATAGTTACCGAATAGGCACTTGGTATCCGTTCCAAGACTGAAAAGGCTATTTCAAAGATGCTAAATCAATCGTTGCCGTTGGCGCAATGATTGGCAATTATGCTTCAACAAGAGGCTGTTTAGATGGTTTCTCATTAGATTTAAGTGAGTTAATCAAAAAAATGCTGCCCACCACAGAATATTTTGCAAA
>JAISHW010000094.1 GCA_031262365.1 Lentimicrobiaceae bacterium | reverse complement strand
ACAGCTGGCTTCATCGGGATAGCTGGATACAAAATTCAACAAATTCATTGGGATACGTTTTTTGTTATCTGCAAAGATACATTTTTTAGGCATAACGACGGATAATCATTTTATTTTTTAACATTTTGGCGAGGGAGCGTAACGCAGTATTTTGGATTTTTAGAAGCTCCCGTAATTATAATTCTTAAATCTTGCTTACATTTGTATTCTTATGTTACAACAACTCGTCATTCAGAACTACGCACTCATTCAATCACTTACCATTCCATTTCACGATGGTTTCACGGTAATTACGGGCGAAACAGGAGCCGGAAAATCGATTATCATCGATGCGCTTGGTCTTGCTTTGGGCGACCGTAGCGATTCCGGTATTTTGAGAGATAAAGAAAAAAAGTGCGTTGTCGAAGCCGCTTTTTTGTTGTCCGACAATAAGTTGCAAGAGTTTTTCGAAGTAAACGAGTTGGAATTTCACATCGAATGTGTGTTGCGACGCGAAATCAATCCGCAAGGAAAATCGCGCGCTTTTGTCAACGACACGCCCGTAACACTGCAACTACTCAAAACAATCGGAATGCAACTCATCGACATCCACTCGCAACACGATTCGCTTTTGCTTTCGGACGAAAATTTTCAGTTGGAATTGCTTGATAAACAAGCGCAAAACAATGTCTTACTTCACGATTACAAACAACTTTTCGGAAAATTCACCGCGATCGAAAAACAGCTTGCCACACTAAAAGAACAAGCCAGAAACAATGCCAACGAAAAAGATTATTTGCAGTTTCAGCACAATGAACTCGAAAAAGCAAACTTAAACGAAGATGAATTTGACCAGTTGCAACAACGCTTGGAAATGCTCAACCACGCCGAAGAAATCAAATGCAACCTCGCAACAAGCATAGCAACTTTATCAGACAACGAACTTTCGGCTGTAAATCTGCTGTTTTCGGCTTCGCAAAACATCAACCGAATTCGAAACTTTTTTGCTGAAGGTACAGAAATTTCAGAACGCATCGAAAGCCTCAAAATCGAGCTGAAAGACATCGTTTACGAACTCGAAAAAATCGAATCAAATGCAGCTTTCGACCCCGATGAAATGCAACGCCTAAAAGAACGTTTCGATTTTTTACAGCATCTGTTACACAAACACCGCTTAACTGATTTCGATCAGCTTATCGCATTAAGAAAAAGCATTTCCGATAAAATCGATTCATTTTGCTCGATCGACGACGACATCAAAAAAATTGAAAAAGAACGCGAACAATTGACTAAAACACTTCATCAAAAAGCCGACGAACTGCATACAAACCGTCAGAAAGCAATCGTTTCGTTCGAGAAAAACGTAACCGAAATTATCCGACAGTTGAATATGCCAAACGGCGTTTTCAAAATCGTTTCGACACAAACCGAAAAACTCACGCCGACAGGAAACACAAATGTGCTGTTCCTGTTTTCGGCAAACAAAGGCATGCAACCCGAACCGATTGCCAAAGTAGCTTCCGGAGGCGAAATATCACGCTTGATGTTGGCTATCAAGCAAGTTGCTTCGTCGTACAGCTACATCGCATCTATTATTTTCGATGAAATCGATACCGGTGTTTCCGGTGAAACAGCAGCGAAAGTCGGGCATATTTTACACACAATGTCCGAAAAAATCCAAGTCATAAGTATTTCGCATTTGCCGCAAATAGCCGCAAAAGCGCACCACCACCTTTTTGTACACAAAAACGAAGAACACGAAAACACACAATCCGATATTAAAGAATTGACTTTCGACGAGCGTATTGCCGAAATCGCAAAAATGATTAGTAACGGCAAACCAAGCTTTGAAGCTATCGAAGCGGCTAAAAAACTTATTACGCAAGAATAGAGACAAGGTGCAAGTCGCAAAAAAACAGATATTCAAAGTATTGACACCTTGAAACAGTAAAAAAATAGCACCGACTAATTTTTTTAAAACAGTTTTTTATGTTAGAAAAAGAAAAAAAATACAACGAATTTGCTTTGTCATTTAGTGGTGGCGGTGCTCGCGGTATCGCTCACGCGGGTTTTTTGAAAGCAATAGACGAAGCAGGCTTAAAGCCTTGTGCTTTGGCAGGAACGAGCATGGGTGCTATTATCGGTGCTTTTTATGCGGCAGGAAACAAACCCGAAGATATTCTTAAATTACTACACATACTGTCGGTGTTTCAACTTCCTTCGTGGATAGGTTTTCACGGCGGATTCGCTTCTTTGGAGGTATTGCACAAAGAGTTGAAAAAACATATCGAACACGACAGCTTCGAACAGCTCGAAATTCCGCTTACCATTTCGGCAACAAACCTCAATTCGGGAAAGAATGAACTGTTTTCGACCGGAAAGCTCATCGAAAAAGTGGTGGCATCGGCTTCTATTCCGATTGTGTTTGAACCTGCCGTAATCGATGGCAAACATTATGTAGATGGCGGTTTAACAAACAATATGCCGCTCAAATGCCTCAATAGAGCCAACCGATTAGTTGTTGGCATCAATTGTAATTTTCTCGATTTCGATACAGTCGAATACAACTCGATGAAACGTGTAGCGGAAAGAAGTTTGCGAATCGGTATTGCAAAAACGCTCGAAAACGAATTGCAACACGGACATCTTCTTTTTTATATGAAAGAATTAAAAGACTACTCCATGTCTGATTTCGAACATGCCATAGAGATATTCGAAATCGGTTACAAATACGGGAAAGAAGCTGTTTTAGAAATCGAACAATTTCTTAAATAAATACGGTTACAATTTCTTCGATTTTGATTGCCGAATACGGTTTCGATATGACATCGTTGCAACCACTTTCGACAGCCCATTTTTGTTCAAGATAAAAATCGTTTGAAGTAACGCCGATAATCGGAACACTTTGCGATATCGAGCGTATTTTTTTGATGGCATCAATACCGCTCAGCACAGGCAACTGAATGCTCAACAAAACTAAATTAGGATTCTCGAGAATGAAAGAGTTGACGAGTTCTTCGCCATCGGTAACCCAAATCAATTCGTAACGTTTGCCTAAAGTTTCTTCGATAATCTTATAATTTTCAGGCGAATCTTCGCCTACCAATATTTTTTTTCGTTGTTTGCTCGGAAGTTCACGCCCTTCTTCTATTTTCGTAGCGTTCATCAGCGTGGTCATTTCGTCTTTATATGGAATTCCGAATGAGAACGTGCTTCCTACACCAACTTCCGATTCTACTTTTATTTCGCCACCTAAGCGTTCGACAACTTCTTTTGCAATAGAAAGTCCTAAACCTGTTCCTTGTGTAAAAATGTCTAATTTTTCAAATCGGTTAAAGATTTCGTGGATTCTATTTTCGGGGATTCCTTTTCCGGTATCTTTTACGGCAAATTTCAACTGGTTTTCTTCTACCATTACCGATAGCGTAATAGAGCCTTTTTCGGTATTTTTAGAAGCATTCGAAATGAAGTTAAAAAGTACTTGTTTGATGCGGTTCGGGTCAGTATATACCCAAATATCTTCTTCAGGGGCAACCACATTGAATTGAAGTCCTTTTTTTATTTTCAATCTTTGTGTTCGAAAAACTTCGTCTATCAAGTTTTTTACGTTCGTTTTTTTCAGTACGATTTCGTTTCTTCCCGATTCTAATTGCGACAATTCGAGTACATCGTTGACTAACTGAAGCAGCAATTCGTTGTTAGAATGGATTATTTCCGTGTATCTCCGAACGCTTTCAGGATCATGTTCTTCATCAGAAATAAGGATTTCAGTAAAACCAATAATGGCATTGAGCGGTGTGCGAATTTCGTGGCTCATATTTGCCAAAAAAGCACTTTTGAGTTTGTCGGCTTCTTGTGCTTTCCGACGCGATTCGAGCAAGTCTTCCATACGCCGCACGCGGTCGCCAATATCGCGAATGAGTGTAAATATTTTTCTTCCGGGAATCGGAACAAGACGTGCCTGATAATAGTAACGTGTTCCAAACAAATCGAGATGGTATTCGATTTCTTTTACTTTTCCGGTTTCGAGAGTTTCTTTTATGTTAACTTCAAAAAGATCGCTTACTTCTGGCGAATATAAATTACGACCGCTTGTGCCGATTACTTCATCATTGTTGTGGAACAATCGCAAACCTTCAGGTAAAATAATATCAACAAAATCAAAATTTTCATCAAAAACAAAGATGAAATCAGGAAATAATACGTTTACAAGCTGCCGGTAATGCGCTTCCGATTCGATTGCTTTTGCTTCTTGAATTTTAATGGCATCAGCTTTTGTGGTATAAGCCAGAATTTTCGCTTCCGATTCGGCTGTTTTTTCCACAAAGAAAAAATGGTCTTCGAACCACAATATCGAATCCTCTTTACCCATCAATCGATACATGACCGATGTGTCTTTTGTTTGGGTTTTAATGGCTGTATCAAATGCTTTTTGATACGATTCAATATCTTCAGTATGAATACATTTCGACTGTTCGTTCCGGTTCGAAAAGTTAATTTTCGAGTTTTCAAGATTCAATACATGAAAATAATCGTTTACAAAGTTGAACTTGTCAGCAACTATTTCATATTCCCATATTCCTACTCCATGCGAAGAAAACATTGAGAGGATATTCTGAATCATAATCATTTTTTATTCCTCCTATGTAAAATATTTAAACATTTATAGATGTTTAAAATTGAACATACAAATATAAAAATATCTTTCGGATTTTGGACGGTTACGCTCATAAAAAATGTTAATATATGACAAAAAAATACATTAAACTGATTATCATATAAATATATCAATGTTTGATAATTTAGTAATTTAAGACGGGTTGCGTGTTTTTAAGGTGCTATTTGAATAAGTTATTTAAAACCAAAAGAGCCGCCAAAAGGCGACTCTCTGGAATCCTCATTATGAAAAACAAAATTATTTTCTATTACAAAGTTGTTTCGGTACGAATAGGTTTTGGTTCTGACTGGCGAATGGTAAGTTCGTCGATCAGGTTTGTAGCACCGGCAAATTTGTCGATGATGAACAATACGTAACGAATATCAACATTGATGGTGCGCTGCAATTCGGGTTCGAAAACGATATCGCTGCTCATAGCGTCCCAATTGCCATCGAAAGCAAGACCGAGCAACTCGCCTTTTCCGTTGATAATAGGACTTCCTGAGTTTCCGCCGGTGATGTCGTTAGTCGACAAGAAACAAACGATCATTTCACCGTTTTCGCTGTAAGGACCGTAGTCTTCTTTTTCGATCAATTCTTTCAAACGTGCCGGAACAATAAATTCGCTGTTGTTCGGATCTTCTTTTTCAAGAATACCTTTTGTTGTTGTAACAAACTCGTAGTGAATAGCGTCGGCTGGTTGGTAATCTTGCACCGAACCATAAGTCATGCGCATGGTTGAGTTGGCATCGGGATAGTAAACTTTATCGGGATTCATTTCGCGTAGTCCTTTCATGTAAAGGCGTTTCGCTTTTGCCATCGGCGCATTTATTTCTCTGTATTGACCTGCCATACTCATGACACCCGCCATAACTTCGTTTGCGATGATGACTACAGGGTCGTTGCTAATTTTTTTATAATCAGGTTTATTCAAGAATGCTTCTATTTTGTCTTTGCTGCTGAGCAACGATGTATTGAATACGTGAGCGGCAAATGCTTCGTAGTCATTTTTGTAATTTTTCAATGATTTGGTTACATAAGCCGATTGTAAATTTTCGGGCGTGTGTTTGATGTACATTTTCATCATTTCGGCAAATACTTTCTGGTCGGTAGTCGCATCGTAATCTTTATAAAACTCGTTGAGTTCGGCACGAAATGTTTCGATTAGTTGATTTGCCTCAGTGGATCGTTGTTCTTTCATTGCCTCGGCTTCTTTTTTGTCTTTCGGCAATTCCTTTTTATTGATAGGAGCCATTATTTGAGCTAATTCACCAAAATCCATTCCTAATCCGGTAATTTCGGCTCCTAATCCGGTAAGTTGTACATAGTAGAATGTGGACAAGAAATCTTTCATGCCTGCATTGTAAGTTTCGAAGGTTTCGAGCACGTCGCCATATTCCGCTTTACGATCGGCATTGGCATTAAGCCATGTATCGAATTGTGCTTCGGTTTCTTGTTTCTTGTTGATGGTATGAAGGCGATTCAAGCTGCGTATTCGACCAATATAGTTTTTCCAAGTATTGGCAACGCCTGCATATTTCGACGCATATTGAATTTTTACTTTTGTATTGGTATCCATAAATTCTTTCCATATTTCAAGTTGTTTTCCAAACACGTCAACAACGGTAGGATACAATTCTTCGATACTGGTTTCGACCTCGAACGAAGTCATGTAGCGTGTTGTGGTTCCCGGAAATCCCCAAATCATTGTGAAATCGTCTTTCTGTACGCCATCGAGACTTATCGGAAGGTGGTATTTCGGTTGCAACGGAATGTTGTTTTCCGAATAATCAGCCGGACTTCCATCGGGTGCGGAATACACGCGGAAAATACTGAAGTCGCCTGTGTGGCGTGGCCACATCCAGTTGTCGGTATCGCCACCAAATTTTCCGATCGATGATGGCGGTGTGCCAACCAAACGTACATCGGTGTATACTTCGTAAATAAACAGATAATATTCATTTCCTTCGAAAAACGATTTCACAACTACGTTATATTTACCGTCTTCGTTGTATGTTTCTTTCAAGCGCGTTGTTACCTTACGAATTTCGGCACTGCGTGTCTTGTCGTCCATATTGTCTGTTACGTTAGCAAAAATGCTATCGGTAACGTTTTCCATCTTGATGAGGAACGAAGCGGTCATTTCGCCGTAAGTAGGAAGTTCTTCGTCGAACGATTTTGCCCAGAATCCATCAGCTAAATAATCGTGATCGACCGAACTTAATTTTTGAATATTATCATAACCGCAATGGTGGTTTGTGAACAGCAATCCTTTTTCGGAAACAATTTCGCCGGTGCAGAAAAATCCGGTAGGGGTCGGACCGCCCGATAGCCCTACAATGGCATCTTTAAGGCTTGAATTGTTGATACTGTAAATTTCTTCGGGAGTAAGTTGAAGTCCCATTTTTTGCATGTCGGTGTAATTCAGTCTGTCGACAAACATCGGTAACCACATTCCTTCATCTGCAAATGTTTTGCCTATCGACATGAGTGCCACCAAGGCAAAGAAAAATAACGTTTTTCTCATTGTGTTGAACTTATTTAAATGAATTTATTTGATTTCTATTCTTTTGATTTTTGACGTTTTAATGTACTGAAATAATGCATGAGCAAGCGAATGCCTACACCGGTACCTCCCTTAGGACGGTATCCGTCTGCACGGTCGAGGTAAGCTGGCCCTGCAATATCGAAGTGTATAAAAGGATAATTGGTAAAATGTTCGAGAAATTTCGCTGCTGTAATCATTCCGGCACTTTCGCCTCCAATATTTTTCAAGTCGGCAATGTCCGATTTGATCATCTCGCCGTATTCAGACCAGTTTGGAAACTTAACTAAGCGCTCATGCACGTAATTTCCACTTTTTTCAAGTTCGTTAAAAATATCCGTTGCTTTCGATTCGATGACAACTATTCCTTGTGTGCCGATAGCGCGTGATGCGGCTCCGGTTAACGTTGCAAAACTGAAAACCATTTCTGGTTTGAATTTTTTGGCATAAGCCAATGCATCGGCAAGAATAAGACGACCTTCGGCATCGGTATTCAATACTTCAACAGTAGTTCCGTCGAACATGGTAATGACATCGCCCGATACATGTGCATTTCCGTTCAAACGGTTATCAGTCGAGGGGACAAGTGCAATGACATGAAGCGGAATCTTTGATTTTGCCGCTGCAAAAACAGCTGCCGAAACGGTTGCTGCTCCTGCCATATCGCTTTTCATATCGTTCATGTACGATCCTGTTTTAAGGTTGTATCCGCCTGTATCGAAAACAACACCTTTACCCACTAATATAATAGGCTTGTCGTTCATCTTGTTTTCGGGATTCCATTCTAAAATGGTAAATGTCGGCGGATCGATGCTTCCTTGGTTGACGGCTAACAGTCCGCCCATTTTCAGTGCTTCGATTTTTTTCTTGTTTAATATTTCTGTTTTTCCTCCAACTTCGCGAATTTTTTCGCTGATGATTTCCGAAAAATCAGTAGCGTTGAGTTTATTTAGCGGTTCGTTCACTAAATCGCGTGCCCAGATGACGGCTTCGATCGTGTTGTTAAGCTCTGCTAAAGCATGTTCCGAAACAAGACCTTTTTCAATTGCAATTTCTTTTAATGTATTTTTATTTTTCTTGTCTGATTTGTATTTATCGAAACTATAATTTGCCAAAGCCATTCCTTCGGCAACGGCTAAGACTTCGCTGGCAAAGCCATCGGGCGATGAAATAAACACCGTTTCCCATTTGTGCATGTTGATGTGCGAACAGAGCACAGCTCCTTGTTTGCGACACGATTCCGATTTTTGTACTCTAATTTTTTTCGAGTTAAAAAACAACACATAAATTGTTTCGGTATAGCGATTGATGTAAATTGATTCGCATTTAGAGTCGTTATGTTGTGTGTATACAAATGCTTTTTCGTCGGCTGTCAAATCGAGCTTTTCAACCACTTCTTTCGAGTCAACTAAATAAACTTTGACTTGTTGTTTTGTATTTTCAGAAAAAATTACAGGAGTAGTCATTTCGTAAAATTTACCGGCAAAAGTACAAAAATATAACAGATCTATGACTTCGATTTCGCTAATGTTCGCGAAAAAACAAGAGGTTACAATACATTTTCGAGGTAGTTCATAATGACTTTGGTAGCTCCTAACTGCGAATCGACATATTTTTTGCAGATGTCAGATGCTTGATAACGAAACGTTTCGTCGGTGATAAAACGTTGCATTACGTTATCGAATGATTCTTGATTGTCGATAGCAAAAGCACCTCCGAGTTGTACCAAATCAGTTGCTTCGTTGAAGTTTTTGTAGTTTGGACCGAATATTACCGGACAACCATACGTGATGGCTTCTTGGATGTTGTGAATGTTTTTCTTAAATCCGCCACCGATATAAGCCACATAAGCATATTGATAAAGTTGCGATAAAATTCCTATTGAATTGATAATAAGAACTTTGTACGAATCGTTGGCGTTTATTTCCGAAAAAAGCACGTTTGGAAGTTTCATTTGCGCTTGAATCTGATGTATGTGATTTTCAGAAATATCGTGAGGTGCGATAATCAAACAAAAATCATTCGGAAGTTTTTCCGAAAATGAATAAAACAGTTGTTCATCTTCAGTCCACGAACTTCCTACAACGATACATTTTCGCTTGTTAATGAATTTTTCAATCGAAGGAAACGACTTGGCTTGCTGCGCTATTTCGGCTACACGATCAAAACGTGTATCGCCGTTGACAATGCTGTTGATGTAACCTATTTTAGCCAAAAGATCGGCTGTGCTTTGATCTTGAACGAAAAAGAAATCGATATTTTCTAATTGCTTACAGAACCAACCGCTTGTTTTTTTGAAAAAATGTTGCGAAGCGCGTAAACGAACCGAAATGTAATAGTGTGGAATATGTGCATCTTCGAGCACTTTCATGTAGTTGAACCAAAACTCGTATTTGATGAAGATGGCTATTTTGAAACGGTAATTTCGAATCAGCCGTCGCGCATTGCACATGGTATCAAGAGGCAAGTAAGCAATTTGATCGGCAAAAGGATAGTTTTTTCGAATTTCGTAACCCGAAGGCGAAAAAAACGTGAGCAAGATTTTGTACTGCGGATGCTGTTTTTTGATGGCTTCGATAACAGGTCGTCCTTGTTCAAACTCGCCAAGTGATGCCGCGTGAAACCAAATCCATTCAGATTTATCTTCGACCTGAGGTTTCAGTTTTTGCCATTGATTTCTGTGTCCGACAACCCACAGTTTAGCTTTCGGATTCCATAACGAAGCAATTTGGATAAATACGCCATAAACACGTATTGCAAGAGAATAAAGCAATCGCATGAAACAGAAGCGTTTGTGTTTTTAATAGTAATAATATTCTTTCGGAACGCGCACGTAAGTCGGGATAATCCACGATATTTTGATTCCGAAATAATTATCGACATACGACTTGTTGTCTTTTCCCATCATCGAAAAATCGTAATCGCGCAATCCTTTTGTAAAGGCTTGTGTGAATTCGAGCGAGATGCTAAAGTTTGCCAAACGCGAATTGCTGAGATACAAATAACCAAATTCGCCCGAATAAGCAAATCCACCACGCATACGGTCGTATCCTTTCGCATAGTCGCCTTCTAACTGCGGGGCAGTGCCGAATTGTGTTTCGATGCGAATACGATGCAACAAATAACCAACTCCTGCCATGACAAAAAAACCGCTATTTGGATTGGGCGAAAATATCGGAAACAGTTTTCCGGCTTTTGCCTGAAAATGATAACCGCGTTCTTGCATTGATAAGCTGGTGAAAGTGCCGTTTCCGTCAATTATCTCGCCATCAGGCGTACCAATCATACGAAGAATTTCTCGGCGAATCTTAACATCATTTCCAAAAATAAAATGTCCGTGCAACCCGAACATCCAATTTTGTTTTGTTTTGAAATTTACACCGCCACCAATCGTTGAGTTGTTGCCGTAATAATTTTTCAAGTCGCCACCGGGCATCTGAAAAGAGTAAGTCGCCTGAAAGAAAAGTGTCTCTATTTTTTCGTTTTTAATGTTTTTTTGCGCTTCAACTTGCATCGAAAAAACAAAAAGCAAAAAGCCGACAAGAGGTAAAATTCGCTTCATAGATGTTGTGCTACGTGGATGTTCTATTTATCCGACAAAAATAATCAAACGAACGAGATATTGTATTTAGTTTATCGAATGAATATTTTTTCGTGTTTTAATTTTACAGATAACGTGTTATTTATTTTGTCGGAAAACAATGATAAACGTCGTTTTTGAAGTCAGATATGCTTACTTTTGTTGCACCAATACTCTTTTCTTTAGTAACTGAAAATCAATGACAACAAATCGGAATAATTATTTTTCAGCCGTTTTACCTAATGGTATCCGCTTGTTGCATCGACAGCAAAAATCGGCTATCGCACACGTAGCCTTGATGGTAAATACAGGTTCGCGCGATGAATCAGCACACGAAAACGGGCTTGCGCATTTGGTCGAACACATGATTTTTAAAGGGACCGAACACCGTCGTGCCTATCACGTGTTGAGTTATCTCGAAAATGTTGGCGGCGACATGAACGCTTTCACAACAAAGGAAGAAACATGTATTCACGCCTCTTTTCTGGCAACACACTATAAACGCTGTTTCGACTTGTTTTCTGATATTGCTTTTCATTCGAGTTTTCCGACAAACGAGTTGGAAAAAGAAAAGGAAGTCGTGCTCGACGAAATCAACTCGTACCACGACACGCCTTCGGAAGAAATTTTCGACGATTTCGAAAACCTATTGTTTCGAGGTCATGCACTCGGACGCAATATTTTAGGAACCGAAGACGGAATCAAAAAATTATCGCGAAAAGATTTGTTTCGATTCGTAAAAAACAATTATGCAACCGACCAAATGGTGTTGGCTTCGATTGGCGATTTGACTAACAAACAATTTTTGAAATACGCTCAAAATTATTTCGGAGGTTTCGAAAGGCATGCTTCGCAATCGATTCGCAAACCGTTCGAGTGTCAAGCGGCGACAACCGAATTGGTCGACAAAAACAGCCATTTAAGCCATTGCATTATAGGAAACGTTGCTTTTGAATATGCGCATCCGCAAAAACTACCCTTGATTTTGTTGAACAACATTTTAGGAGGTCCCGGCATGAATTCGCGACTGAACCTAAACATTCGTGAAAAACACGGATTCGCCTATTCAATCGAATCGCAATACACGGCTTACTCCGACACGGGAACTTTTGCTGTTTATGTGGGAACCGACCCCGAATCGTTGCAAAAAGTGCAAAAAATGATTGTGAAAGAAATGGATAAACTTCGCGGACAAAAATTAGGAACCTTGCAACTTTTTCACGCTAAACAACAACTGATCGGGCAACTTGCCTTGAGCTACGAATCGGGCTTGAACGAACTGCTCTCCGTAACGCGAGCGCACCTACTCAATGGTCGCATCAATACGATGTTGGAAATTGTCGAAAAAATAAACCGCCTTACAGCCGAACAATTACAAGACGTGGCAGCCATTATTTTCAACAAAAATCATTTGAGTACGTTAATCTTTAATGGAAATTCAGAAGAAAAAAATGATTGATTACGAAGCTTTAGATGCCTATTCGGAACAAATGACAACGCCTCCCGATGCTGTTTTGCATCACATTTACCGCCAAACAAACCTCACACAAATTTATCCGCGTATGATTTCGGGGCGTATTCAAGGAAAATTTCTCGAAATGATTTGCCAAATGCTTCAACCAAAACGCGCACTCGAAATTGGCACTTTCACGGCTTATTCAACCATTTGCATCGCCCGTGGCTTACCGCCCAATGGCAAACTGATTGCGATCGAAGCAAACGAAGAATTTGAAGAAATCATCATTAAAAACCTCAAAAAAGCAGGTGTTTCGTCGAAAGTCGATTTGCGCATTGCCGATGCCAAACAGCTCATTCCGACACTCGAATCAGGTTTCGATTTGGTGTTTATCGATGCCGATAAAATTAGTTACCCACTTTATTTTGAATTGGTTATCGAAAAAGTAAACAGCGGCGGCTTTATCCTCGCCGACAACGTACTATGGGGCGGAAAAATACTACAACAACAAAAAATTGACCGCGAAACACAAGCCATTTTAGATTTCAACCAACGTGTTGCCGACGACACCCGCGTAGAACAAGTGTTGCTCCCAATCCGCGACGGCTTGATGTTGATTCGGAAGAAATGACGGTAAAATTTATGGTTTAACTTTGCTGTTGATTTCGTTGAAAGAACCTAAAAATTCCCGGCACCTGCCTACTTAAAACTGCATTTTGGCTTAATAAGCAAACGGGATTGATGAAAAAAGGTATAAGTAATTAAAATTAATAACAATCCAAAAAACAATATGTTGCAATTTTCGCAACATCTAAACATAACATCATGAAAAAAAGTTTTTTATCAATAATTTGTTTGTTGATCGCAACAAACATACAAGCTCAACTATCCGAAAAACCAATTGTATACCAAGTAGGAGCATATAAAATCTATATGTTAACCGAAAATCAAAGCAACGGAAATGCCGGAATTTTAATCGATGTACCTCAAGAAATACTCGAAAAATACATTCCTGATGGAACATTCCCGAATGCCGTACATGCTGTATTGATAACGAAAAACGACGAAGTTTGGCTTGTCGATACCGGTTTTGGGCGCAACATTTTCAAACAAATGGAAGTCGTTGGAATCATGCCCGAAAATGTAAATCACGTTATTTTGACACATCTGCACGGCGATCATATTGGTGGTATGTTGCGCGACAAGAAACCTGCTTTTCCGAGTGCCGACATCACGCTTTCCGAAAAAGAATACGACTATTGGATAAGCGAAACAGAAATGCTGAAACTTCCAGAAAACAACAGGGGAAATTTCAAACTTGCGCAAAATGTGTTGCAAGTATATGGAGCTAAAGTCAAGCGACAAGATCCGATTTCGATCGGCGAGAAATTTTCGGACGGAATTCATATATTAGATGCTTACGGACACACGCCCGGACATGTGATGTGTCTTATAAAAGACAAAACAAACGAATTGCTTATTTGGGGCGACCTCACACATGCAATGGCAATTCAAATGCCACATCCCGAAATAGCTGTTACGTATGACAACGACCCAAATTTGGCGCGAGAAAGCCGTCTGAAAGTGTTGAAATATGTATCCGAAAATGAAATTCCGATAGCAGGAATGCATGTGCCTTTTTCAGGAATCGGAACCGTAAAAAAAGACAAAAATTCGAATGGTTATATCTTTGAAAAATTTTCTATTCATTAACATCTAATTACTTATTTCCTCTCAATGAAAGATACACTAAAAAACATTTGGGAACAACTGTATCCAACGAGTGATATTGGGCTTTTAGAAACGTTCTTAAACGAATTGGGATCAAAAAAACACGCCCTGAAAGCCGAACATCCCGACTGGTACAAAGATGCCGTTGTTTACGCACTTTATGTCGATTTATTTGCCGAAAACTTCGCCGAATTGACAAAGAAATTGGATTATTTGCAACAACTTGGTGTTAATTGCTTGTGGCTGTTGCCAATACTCGATTCCCCAATGCGTGATGCAGGATTCGACATTCGTAATTACGACCGTATTCGGAACGATTTGTTAGGATTACCTGAAAACTTTACAAAATCTGAACAAGAAGAAATTTTCGAAAACTTTCTAAACGAAGCACATTCGCGAGGGCTTCGCGTGATTTTCGACATCGCATTGAACCATGTTTCCGACACACATCCTTGGTTTCAACAAGCCATTACGGAACCCGAAAATCCGTACCGAGATTATTTTATTTGGTCCGATGATACGTCGCGTTACAGTGGCGCACGCGTGATTTTCAAAGGAATAGAAACCAGCAACTGGGAACCTTTTGGCAATACGAATTATTTTCACCGATTCTTTAGTTTTCAACCTGATTTGAACTACCGAAATCCACATCTGCTGCTCGATATGTTACGAAACTTCATTTATTGGCAACAAATTGGTGTTGACGGCTTTAGAGTCGATGCCATTCCATATCTGTGGAAAGAAGAAGGAACCGATTGCGAAAATTTGCCGCAAACACACTTAATCATGAAGTTTTTCCGATTGGTACTCGATTCGTTGAAACAAGACACCTTGCTGCTCGCCGAAGCCTGTCAGCATCCGAAAAAAGTGGTCGAATATTTCGGCAATGGCGACGAATGTCAAGGAGCTTATCATTTTCCGTTGATGCCGATGATTTTCAAAGCGATAGCAAAACACGACACGGAACCAATTGTCACTATTTTAAACCGAAACACAACACCCGAAATACCTGCTAACTGTCAGTGGTTTACATTTTTGCGTTGCCACGATGAATTGAGTTTAGAATTGGTTTATGTGTCCGAATCGGACCGAAAATACATTCACGACACTTATTGCCGAAAACCGGAATGGGATTTCCGGCAAGGCGAAGGAATTTCTGCACGTTTAGCCAATTTGATGGAATATGATGAACGTCGCATTGGACTGGCTTACAGTATTATGGCAACCTTACAGGGAACTCCTGTGATTTATTATGGCGATGAATTTGGAAAAGAAAACGATGAAGCATTTTACAAAGAAATGACGGCTTACACAGGCAAAGACGACACACGTTTTTTAGTTCGCGGAAAAATTGATTGGAAACTGCTCGAAAAACAGTTAAAAGATGAAACGAGTTTTCAGTCAAATGTGCTTAAACGCCTGAAAACCATTTTGAAAGTCAGGAAAAAACATCCGGCTTTTGGTCGTGGCACACTCGAATTTAAACCTTTGAAAAACACCGATAACACAACAAATCCGCATGTTTTGGCGTATACGCGAACTTTTGGCAATGATCAATTGTTGATTGTTCAAAATCTTTCGAACAGACCACAAAATGTGCTTGTTGATTTCGGTAAAAATCTGAAGGAGTTGCTTTCACATCATGTTTTTGATTCTGAAATGATTGCGATAGCACCTTATGCTTATTATTGGTTTTCAATTTAAAATTTAAAGAATGAACAATAGGTTTTTCGACGCGGTAATTTTTGATTTAGATGGCGTAATCACCAAAACAGCTTTGGTACACAGCGAAGCTTGGAAAGAGATGTTTGACACATTTTTGAAATCGTATGCCGAAAAAATGGGGACGAAATTTGTGCCCTTTTCGCATAAGAACGATTATCTGCATTATGTCGATGGAAAACCACGCTATAAAGGCGTTGCCGATTTTTTGACTTCGCGCGGTATCGAACTTCCGTATGGCGACCCGTCTGACGACGCATCGATGGAAACAATTTGTGGATTAGGAAATCGTAAAAACCAGACATTCAACGAAATACTCGAACGTGATGGAATCGAAGTATATCCTTCGACAGTTATTTTGATGCACGAATTGCGCAAAAAAGGTTATCGTATCGGCGTAGCTTCATCGAGCAAAAATTGCGAAAATGTGTTAAAAACAGCCGGATTGCTCGATCTTATCGAAACACGTGTCGATGGCGTTGTTTTAGCCGAAATGGGATTGAAAGGAAAACCCGAAGCTGCTATTTTTACAAAGGCAGCCGATAATTTAGGTGTTTCTTATTCTCGAACGGTTATCGTCGAAGATGCCGTTTCGGGCGTACAGGCTGGGCGAAACGGTCATTTTGGACTTGTACTTGGCATTGCTCGCGAAAACAATCAAATTGAACTTTACGAAAATGGAGCCGATGTTGTTGTCGAAGATTTGTCGGAATTTGGCATTCGTGAAATAAACAAATGGTTCGAAAACGACTTGGAAATCAATACATGGCAATTGAAATTTCGCCATTACGATCCGAAAAAAGAACGTTCGCACGAAGCACTTCTAACGGTCGGAAACGGCTACTTTGCCACGCGAGGTGCATTGAACGAAGTTGGCACAACACAGTCGAATTACCCTGGAACATACATGGCCGGAATGTATAACCGTTTGATAACGAATATTTCAGGTCGTGCTATCGAAAATGAAGATTTTGTAAATTTACCCAATTGGCTTCCGATAACGTTCAAAATAGAAGGCGGAACGTGGTTCGATCCGAACAAAGACAGCATCGTCTCGTTTGAAAGAACATTGGATTTTAAAACCGGATTGCTTTCGCTCAACATGCTTGTCGAAGACACGCACAAACAGCGCACGCAGATTTGCACAAAACGCTTCGTCAGCATGAAAAATAGCATGATCGCAGCCGCTTCGTACGCTCTTACACCCATCAATTACAGCAAATCGATAACGATAAAAAGCGGCATTGACGGTGCGATAAAAAACGAAGGCGTTGAACGTTATAAATCACTCAATTCAAAGCATTTAGAGCCGATAGAACAAGGTGTTGTAGACAACAAAATAGCGGTGTTGGTCGAAACCAACCAGTCGCAACACCGAATTGCTGAAGCTGCCTTGCATCATATTTTTTATGATGAAAAAAAAATAACAGCAAAGATTGAGTTGAAAATCGAAACAGCTCAAGTTTCCGAACTTTTTACTGTTGACGTAGCCGAAGGAAAAACCATCAAATTAGAAAAAATTGTTGCTGTTTGCAGCGATAAAGAAGCCTTCGTTACCGACGCTTTACAGCAAGCAACCAACGCTTTAGACACGACATTTCGTTTCGCTACGCTTTTTGGCGAAAGCGTAGCGGCATGGCAGAAAATATGGGATAAGATCGACATTCGGATTCAGGGCGATCATTGGTCACAGAAACTGCTTCGGATGCATTTATACCATTTGATGACATCCGTTTCGGAGTTTAACAAAACCTTAGATGCAAGTATTACGGCACGCGGGCTTCATGGCGAAGCCTATCGCGGGCATATTTTTTGGGACGAACTTTTTGTGTTGCCGTTTTACGATTTTCACTTTTCGGAAGTAGTGAAATCACTGTTGTTATACCGTTATCGCCGTCTCGATGAGGCGCGAAAATACGCAGCACAAAAGGGTTACAAAGGCGCGATGTATCCGTGGCAAAGCGGCAGCGACGGGCGCGAAGAAACACAAACCGTGCATCTAAATCCGCTTACGGGCGAATGGGGCGATGATCACAGCGCATTACAACGTCATGTTTCATTGGCAATCGCATACAATATTTGGGATTATTATTGGATTTGCAACGACCGTGATTTCTTGTCGGAATACGGTTGTGAAATGTTTTTCGAAATTGCACGTTTTTGGGCAAGCAAATCGAAATTCAATTTGAAAACGGGACGCTACGAAATTGACGAGGTGATGGGTCCCGACGAGTTTCACGAACACTATCCGAATGCCAAAAAAGGTGGACTGAAAGACAATGCCTACACCAATATCATGGTGGCTTGGCTGTTTCAGAAAGCAAACGAAATATACGCCATTGTTGGCGAAAATCGTGCAAAACAACTTGGTTTCGAACAAGATGAAATCGAATCGTGGCTCGAAATTGCATCGAAATTGAATTTGGTAATCAACCAAGAAGGTATTATCTCGCAATACGACGGCTATTTCGAACTTCAAGAACTTGATTGGGATGCTTACCGCTCAACTTATGGCAATATTTACCGTTTGGATCGCATTCTGAAAGCCGAAGGAAAATCGCCCGACATGTACAAAGTCGCCAAACAAGCCGATTTGTTGATGGTTTTTTATAATCTGAACAAAACGGAAGTCGATGACTTGCTTGCAAAAATGGGTTATTCATTACCAGCAGATTATCTTCAGAAAAACTTACAATACTACTTGAAACGCACCTCGCACGGATCGACTTTGAGTCGTGTTGTGCATGCACAGTTGGCCGCGATGACGGGCAATTATGATTTAAGTTGGGAATTGTATCAAGAAGCCCTTTCGAGTGATTATAATGATATTCAAGGCGGTACGACAGCCGAAGGAATTCATGCGGGCGTAATGTCCGGAACCATTTTAATTGCCTTGAACACCTTTGCCGGATTGAATTACCGCGAAAATCAGTTGCATATCAACCCAAATTTACCAAAGTATTGGCAGTCAATTTCTTTTAACATAACATTTAAGCATATAGATTACATGTTCGAGATCGATGCGAAAACGGTTCAAATATACACGAATAAGCCTGCAACAATTTTTATAAAAGGAAAGCGGATAGAGCTTAAAGGACAAACAAGGCTAAACGTTCATTATTGATTCTTTGAAATTGAGGTTGAAAAAGAAATGATACTTTTGCAGTCGCAAAAAATTTCTTGTCATGTCAGTTTTTCGTCAATATTTCAAAAAAATTTTACTTTCAATCTTTCTTTTTATTTCTGCTTCGAGTGTTCAGGCAGCTTATTTACTCATTCCGATGGACGAAACACAAACAAACCACTTAAAAGCCTATGGCATTGCTTACTACATTCTGGAACGCGAAATAGAAATCAGTTGGTTATTAAACTACAGAGGCGGAAGTTACTTGATTCCGTATCACGAAATGTTTGCCAAAGAATGCAAACTTCGCAATGTTTCGTACAATGTAATTGCCGATGCGCAAGCCGAATCGATTTTGCACGAAATCGCTGATGCTGCTTCGAATATGGACGAGATGAAATTGCAAAAAGTACCGAAAATAGCTGTTTACGCACCTAAAAACAAACTTCCTTGGGACGATGCCGTAACCTTGGTACTCACGTATGCCGAAATTCCTTACGACCTTGTTTATGATGACGAAGTGCTTTCAGACGTATTGCCCATGTACGATTGGCTGCATTTACACCACGAAGATTTTACCGGACAATACGGAAAATTTTGGGCTAACTACCGTCATTTTCCTTGGTATCAAGAAGATGTAAAAAAACAAGAAGAAACAGCTGAACGAAACGGTTTTTCGAAGGTATCGCAACTTAAATTGGCAGTTGTAAAAAAAATTCGCGAATTTGTTGCCGGTGGCGGTTACATGTTTGCCATGTGTTCGGCTCCTGACAGCTTTGATGTCGCGCTTGCTGCTGATGGACTCGACATCTGCGATGTGATGTTTGATGGAGATCCAATCGGAAATGGACATCCAGAAATTTTAAATTACGACAACTGTTTTGCTTTTACCGGATTCCGTGTCTCGGTAAATCCGCAAGAATACGAAATATCGAATATCGATGTAACAGACACACGACCAAGAAGTTTAACTCCAGAAACAGATGTTTTTCTGTTGTTTGATTTTTCAGCAAAATGGGATCCTGTACCGACCATGTTAACACAAAATCACGAACGCCTTATTAAAGGATTTATGGGACAAACAACCGCTTTCGACAAAAATTATGTGAAATCGACCGTTGTTGTTTTGGGCGATAATGCTTCACTCAATGAAGATCGTTATATACACGGTTCGTTCGGAAATGGATTTTGGACTTTTTTTGGTGGACATGACCCCGAAGATTACCAACATCTCGTCGGCGACCCTCCTACCGAACTCGACCAATATCCTAATTCGCCCGGATACCGACTCATTTTAAATAACGTACTCTTTCCCGCCGCAAAAAAGAAAAAGCAGAAAACCTGATAGCCTGAGTTTTGGATAAGATTTATTTGTAATAAATTGATTTACAATATAGTAATCCCTAACTGGATCCTATATTGGTAGAAATTATGCAAATGATCAACCGCCGTGTGTTGTTACAACACACGGTAGT
>JAISHW010000071.1 GCA_031262365.1 Lentimicrobiaceae bacterium | reverse complement strand
TTCTGCTTTTCAAGCAGCGTTATTTATGGCATTTTACCTTAGGTCGTTGACCGTAAGGTTATGAAAATTAAGCCCATTCGGGCTATTTTTATATATTACCGTATCCCGAACTCAGGTTTTTAAGAAACGATTCCGTGTCTACGTCAAATTTTTTTTACAACTTTGCACGTTTATAAAAATAGCATCATTCGACAGAACAACGTATTGATTTTATGTCCGAAAATCTTGTCATTATTCCGACGTATAACGAAAAAGAAAACATCGAAAAAATTATTCGTGCGGTTTTCTCATTAGAAATACCTTTCGATGTGCTCATTGTCGAAGACAATAGTCCCGACGGAACAGCCACAATCGTAAAAAATTTGATGCAAGAAACGTTTCCGAATCGGTTGTTTATCGAAGAGCGAAAAGGAAAACTTGGTCTCGGCACAGCTTATATTCACGGATTCAGATGGGCTTTGGAACGCGGTTATCAATATATTTTTGAAATGGATGCTGATTTTTCGCACAACCCAAACGATCTTGTTCGTTTGCATCGCGCTTGTGTCGAAGGAGCCGATGTTGCTGTTGGTTCGCGCTACATCACCGGCGTAAATGTGGTTAATTGGCCAATGGGACGTGTTTTAATGTCGTATTATGCCTCATCGTACGTTCGATTTATTACACGAATAAAAGTACGCGACACCACCGCCGGATTTGTGTGTTACACGCGCAAAGTACTCGAAACGATTGATTTCGATCGAATTAGATTTGTCGGTTATGCTTTCCAAATCGAAATGAAATTTACAGCTTTACGGTTGGGATTCAAAATTGTAGAAGTGCCGATTATTTTTACCGATCGTACCGAAGGAGAATCAAAAATGAGCAAAGGAATTTTTAAAGAAGCTATTTTTGGTGTTATCAACTTGCGTTACAGAGCTATAACAGGAAAAATCAAACCGCGAGCAAAAAATTAACAGCTTCATAGTCGCAAAGATTCGTTACAATGTCGAAAGGTTTTTTTATCCAAAATGTAAGGATCGTCAACGAAGGAACTATTTTTGACGGACATGTTATCATTGAAGGACATTGGATAAAAAAAATTATACAAAATGATGATTTTCAGAACGATATAAGCCTTGAAGATTATCAACACATTGATGCAAAAGGAAAGTTTCTGTTTCCGGGCGTAATCGACGACCAAGTTCATTTTCGCGAACCCGGATTGACTTATAAAGCCGATATTGCTTCCGAAAGTCGCGCTGCTGTTGCTGGAGGCGTTACGAGCTATATGGAAATGCCGAATACCGTTCCGAATACACTTACACAAGAACTTTTGCAACAAAAATTTGATCTGGCTGCTGAAAAATCGTTCGCAAACTATTCATTTTACATAGGTGCTTCGAATGAGAATTTAGATGAAATACTCAAAACCGAAGTCGAAAACATTTGCGGAATTAAGGTTTTTATGGGATCAAGCACCGGAAACATGCTTGTCGACGACGAACAGACATTGAGTCGGATATTTGCCGAAGCACCTTGCTTAGTAGCAATACACAGCGAAGACGAAACAATAATCCGACAAAATTTAGAACGCGCCAAAAAACAATTTGGAAACACGGCTCATCCACGCATTCATCCTGAAATCAGAAGTGCGGAAGCCTGCCTGAAATCGACCGAAAAAGCCATCAGATTGGCAACAAAATACCAAACTCGTTTGCACTTGTTGCATCTGACTACTGCCGTCGAAACAAAATTACTAAGAAACGACATGCCGCTCGCAGCAAAAAAAATCACAGCCGAAGTCTGTTTACAACACCTTTGGTTCGACCAAAGCGATTACGAAATATACGGAAACCTTATCAAGTGGAACCCGGCAATAAAAAGCAAAAACGACAAAGAAGCTCTTTGGGAAGCCTTGCTCGAAGGACGTATCGACCTTGTTGCAAGCGACCATGCACCTCATACATTACAAGAAAAACAACGCCCTTATTTCGAAGCTCCTTCCGGAGGACCGATGGTTCAACATTTATTAACCGGATTATTAGAATGTTATAAAAAAGGCTACTTGTCTTTGACTGATGTTGCACAAAAACTCAGTCACAATCCGGCTGTCGCGTTTCAAATTTCGAAACGTGGATTCATTCGCGAAGGTTATTACGCCGATTTGGTTCTTGTCGATGAAAAAACGCTGCAAGTAAGCAATGATAATGTTTTGTACAAATGCCGATGGACTCCTTTCGACGGAACAACGTTACATTACAGCATTTCTCATACCTTTGTAAACGGAAATCTCGTTTTCGAAAACGGAAAAATCAATGATTCTTACAAAGGAAAACCACTAGAATTTAAAAGATAAAATAATACAAATAAAAAACTTAAAAATGAAAAAAGCACTTTTTATTTCGCTGGCATTACTTATTTTAGGAGCCTGCTCGGGAAAAAAATCAAGAGAAAAATTACAAGAAGAAGTGATCGCCACTTGGGATGAAACAGACAAACCTAAAGCGGCTAAATATTACGACATTATCGACGGAAAAAAAGTAAAAGTTGAAGAAGTCTTTTTCCATCCAAATGGTGCTGTAAGTCGTGAAGAATCATACAATAAAGATGGAAAAGCTCACGGTGAGTGGAAAATATATTATCCAACCGGTGCAAAAAGAGCCATTTTCTATTTTAAAGAAG
This sequence comes from Lentimicrobiaceae bacterium, assembly GCA_031262365.1. Classification (GTDB taxonomy): domain Bacteria; phylum Bacteroidota; class Bacteroidia; order Bacteroidales; family F082; genus JAISHW01. The sequence goes on along the minus strand of JAISHW010000071.1, from coordinate 36,345 downwards.
GCGTGCGCGAAGGAAAATACACAACCTATTTCGAAAACGGAAAAGTGAATATTACGGGCGAATACAAAAACAACAAACAAACCGGAGTTTGGAAAACTTTCTACGAAAACGGAAAATTAAAGAAAGAAGAAAACTTTAATTAGTTTAAGATTATTTTAAAAAATTAATTATAGCAAACTCCTTTAAATCATTTATTAAACTTTTGATGCCTAAATATCAAAAGTTGATATTAGAATATAAAATTGATATGAAGCCAAGGTATGGGTTTGAGCCTCATACGCTTCTTTATGAGTTAATAAACAAAAACAGAGACGTTTACGAACAATTTCTTAAAGAAACATTAATCCATAAAAACACATTCCATTCTATTCGTTCAATAGAAGTTGAAAAGGGAGAATCAACCATCATGGAATAATGGTTTTTTGCCTGGATTAGACATCATTTCATTATATACTATACTCAATCATTTTAAACCACAAAAATATATTGAAATTGGCTCTGGAAATTCTACTAAAGTTGCAAGGAAGTCTATAATAGAAAATAAATTAAATACCAAAATTATTTCAATTGATCCATTTCCAAGAGCAACTATAGACCATTTAGCAGATGAAGTTATTAGACAACCACTTGAAAATATTAAAGATTATCAATTTATCATTAATGAGTTAAAAGAAAATGACATTTTATTTATTGATAATTCACATCGTTGTTTGCCAAATTCAGATGCTACAGTTTGCTTTTTAGAATTATTACCCTATCTAAAAAAGGGAGTAATTGTTCACTTTCATGACATTTATTTGCCGTACGATTACCCTCAATTTATGTGCGACAGATTTTACTCCGAACAATATGTATTAGCGGCTTACGTTTTGGCTAATCCTGAAAAATATAAACCAATTTTCCCTGGTATTTTTATTAGCGCAGACGAAGAACTTTCAACTATAGTTTCACCAATTTGGGAACACCCTAATACAAAGAATGTAGAAAAGCATGGGGGTTCATTTTGGATACAGATTAATTAAAGAAAGAAGAGAACTTTAATTGGTTTTTATAATTACACTTCGGGAAATTAAGGCTGGTTTACGCATTATTCATACGCCAAACGAATCATCACCGGAAGGTGATCGCTGAAACCGCCATAATATTTTCCGCCCGAAAAAGTCCGATTCGGACGATTTTTACCTTTATATGTGTAAAGCATCCAAGGGTGTCTTATTGTTGTTATTTCACTTGAACACAACGATTTGGCTTGTTTTTTAAGCAGGTTCGACGAAACAATAATTTGGTCAAAAAAATCCCAGTTTTGGTAATACAAAGTTCCTGCACCTTCCGAAAAAGGAATAAAAGACAAATTGTATAAATTTTGAGCTTCGATCGTCCGATTTGCCGGCAATGCCTTTAAATGCTCAACAATACTTATATCGGTCGGATTATCGTTCAAATCACCACAAATAACAATGTTGGCATTCGGATCGATTCGAAACAAAGAATCAGCTTTTTCGCGTAGAAAATCGGCGTAACGAATACGTTTTGGTTCGGTTTCTTTAGCACCGCCCGAACGCGACTTCCAGTGATTAACAAAAATATGAAGCGTATCTTCTTTTGCCACAATTCCTTTTACATAAAGCACAAAACGCATTTCGCCTGAATGGGCATTCATCTTGACTTTCATTTCTTTCTCAGTCAACAATTTGAAATATTTCGGTTGGTACAATAACGCCACTTCGATGCCACGCGGATCTTTACTGTCGAAATGCACGATGTCGTATGCGGCAGATTTTAATTCGGTTGTGGCAACTAAATCGTTTAAAACGTGTTTGTTTTCAATTTCTGCCAATCCGATAATGTGTGGCGGCGATGTCGAATCCATCGAAGCAATCACACGCGACAATTGATTGATTTTATGATTGTAACGCGCTGTATTCCATTGATTTTTCCCGGAAGGAAGAAAATCTTTGTCGTCGGTATGCGGATCATCAATCGTATCGAAAAGATTTTCGACATTGTAAAATCCTATTGTCAGTCCGTTTTGTGGAAACTGTAACTTGTTGCAGCATGAGCCGAAAAAACAACAAAAACAAAATATAAAAAGAAGCTGAAAAAAAGTTTTCATCAGGTTTTATTGTTTGAATTCATCAATTGTACGACGTTCTTTTTTTGTTGGTCTGCCCGCCCCCTTATCACGGTATTCGCTTTTAAAGGCATGCATCATTTCGATGCGTTCGTATTCTTCGGCGGGTGTTAAATCGAGCAATACTTCTGGAACTTGTTTTGCCGAAACGCGGTTTTTTGGCAACGAAACAATTTGTACTATTTTATGCAATTGCTCGATCTGCACGTGAATCACATCACCGATTTTGACATCGCGTGAAGGTTTCACGTTGTTTCCATCGATTTTTACTTTGCCTCCTTTGCAAGCCTCAACGGCAATCGACCGTGTTTTGAATAAACGCGCCGACCAAAGCCATTTGTCGATTCGAATTTCGTTGTCCATCGTTATTTCTGACGAAAATACAGTTGAATCGGCACACCTTTGAAGTTGAAGTTTTCGCGGATTTTGTTTTCCAAAAAACGGCTATACGATTCTTTAACGTCTTTTGGCGTATTGCAGAAAAAAACAAATTGTGGTGTTGTGGTCTTCAGCTGTGTGATGTATTTTATTTTCACATATTTACCACGCGAAGCTGTCGGAGGCGGGCTTGCGGCAATAAGCGGCAACAACACCTCGTTCAAAGTCGAAGTCGAAATTTTTCGCGTGCGATTTTCATACACTTCGTTTGCCATTTCGAGCACTTTGAAAATCCGCTGTTTTTCAATTGCCGAAGTGAACACAACCGGATAATCAGTGAAAGGCGACGTGCGCTCTTTGATTGCTTTTTCGTATTGCAGATGCGTATTCGAATTTTTTTCGATCAAATCCCATTTGTTGACAACCATCACAAGTCCTTTTCTGTTTTTTTCGACCAGACGAAGAATGTTCATGTCTTGTCCTTCGAAACCATTTTGCGCATCGATCAACAAAATGATGACATCGCTTTTTTCGATTGCTCTGATGGCTCGCATAACGGAATAAAACTCAATGTTTTCGTACACTTTTCCTTTTTTGCGCAATCCGGCAGTATCAACAAGGATAAAATTCATTCCGAAAGCATTGTAATGTGTATCGATGCTGTCGCGCGTGGTGCCGGCAATATTGGTTACGATATTTCTTTCTTTCCCCAGAAAGGCATTGATGATTGATGATTTTCCAACGTTTGGGCGACCGACAATGGCAAAACGCGGTAATTCGGATTCGGTTTCCGGCTCTTCATCGGGCAGATGTTTGACGAGTTCGTCCAACAATTCGCCTGTTCCGCTGCCGCTCATAGCCGAAATAGGGTAAATTTCGCCCAATCCTAAAGCATAAAACTCGGCAGCTTCGTCGGTTTTGTTCGGAATATCGATTTTGTTGACAGCCAAAAGCACCGGTTTTTTTGACGGACGCAACATTTCTGCTACTTCTTCGTCGAGTACATGGATACCTGATTTTGCATCAACAACAAAGATGATTGCATCAGCTTCGTCAATTGCCAAAACCACTTGTTTGCGAATTTCTTCTTCGAAAATATCGTCGGAGCCAACAACATAACCGCCCGTGTCGATCACGGTAAATGCTTTGCCGTTCCAATCGCTGCGTCCATAATGTCTGTCGCGCGTTACGCCGCTCGTTTCTTCAACAATGGCTTGACGCATCTGCACCAAGCGGTTAAAAAATGTCGATTTTCCGACGTTTGGTCTCCCAATAATAGCTACAATATTTCCCATGTTATATGTCGTTTTTTCGAAATCTATTTTTTCTTTTTATCACGCTTCGTACCCAAAACGTTTGAGTAGTAGTTCGTCGTCGCGCCAATTATCGGTAACTTTAACACGCAGTTCAAGAAATACTTTTTTGCCGGCAAACTTCTCAATATCGATACGTGCCGATGTGCCCATTCTTTTGATTGCAGATCCGCCTTTTCCAATCAAAATGGCTTTTTGCGAATCGCGAGCAGCATAAATCGTTGCCTGAATTTTAATCAATTTAGCACTTTCTTCGTAAGCATCAACGATGACTTCAACCGAATACGGAATTTCTTTTTGATAATGCAACAAGATTTTTTCACGAATAATTTCGGTGATGAAAAACCGCATCGATTTATCGGTTAATTCATCTTTCGGAAAATAAGCCGGCGATTCGGGCAGTTTTTTCAATACTTCTTCGAAAACTGTTTGTACGTTGAAGTTTTCTTTTGCCGAAATCGGATAAACAATCGCACAGGGAAGTTCTTGTTCCCATTGGCGCACCTGACTAATGACTGTTTCCTGATCGGATAAGTCAATTTTGTTCAACAAAACAAAAACAGGAATGTCGGTATTTTTCAGGTTTCCAATGATTTTTTCGTCAATATCTTTGTCGGTAATGTCAACGACAAAAAGAATCAAATCGGCATCGATCATTGCTGTACGGACAAACTGATTCATCACTTCGTGCATTTTATATGCCGGTTTGTTGATGATTCCGGGCGTGTCGGAAAAAACAATTTGAAAATCGTCGCCGTTGACAATTCCTAAAATACGGTGTCTTGTTGTTTGCGCTTTGGAAGTAATAATGGATATTTTTTCGCCCACAAGGGCATTCATCAGTGTCGATTTTCCAACATTTGGTTTTCCTATGATGTTGACATATCCGGCTTTGTGTGTCATCAAAAAAAATATTAAAATATATTTGCTTTGCAAAGAAACAAAATATTACCTTTGCAGTCCCATTTTTAAATGAAACGATTTCATATTTAACAATGGTGCTATATTGCGGGGTGGAGCAGCGGTAGCTCGTTGGGCTCATAACCCAAAGGTCGGAGGTTCGATTCCTTCCCCCGCTACTAAAAAAGACCTCTCTATTTGAAGAGGTCTTTTTTTGTTGCTTACGAAATCTTCTTTAGCGTGCTTACTTTTGGTAGTCTTTCACTATCTTTGTCGTTCTTTTATTAAAAACACATTCTCATGAAAAAGATTTTTCTTTCACTTTTGCTTTTTGTCGGAATTGCGGTTGCAGCTCAGAATGAGTCCGAAACATTGGTATTAATCAAAACAACCAAAGGCGAAATTACCGTAAAATTGTATAATGATACACCAAAACACCGTGATAATTTCATCAAATTGGTAAAAGAAGGCTGGTACAACGGATCGCCTTTTCATCGCGTAATCAACAACTTCATGATTCAGGGCGGACAAAATGCTGACGGACGCTTAGATCCCGGTTACACCATCGAAGCCGAATTTAACGCAAAATACAAACATAAAAAAGGTGCTTTGGCAGCTGCACGAATGGGCGATCAGGTAAATCCGGAGCGGCGTTCGAGCGGATCGCAATTTTATATTGTTCAAAACAACAACGGCACACCGCATTTAAACGGCACATACACCATTTTCGGCGAAGTTCTCGAAGGACTTGATGTAATTGATAAGATTGCCGCCGTGAAAACAGGCTATATGGATGTCCCTATTGAATCGGTAACAATGACAATGGAAATTTTGGAATAATTAGAGCCGAATGAAAACAAAAATTGCTCAAATCTTAGAGGAAATTCAATCTTTCAATGCTGAAAGTAAAGAAACACTCGAAAATTTTCGCATCAAATTTTTAAGTAAGAAAGGTGTTATCCCTGCTCTTTTTGCTGATTTCAAGCAAGTCGTGGCTGAAGAACGAAAAGAAATGGGAATCTTGCTGAACGAATTGAAAGACAAAGCTCAAGAGATTTTCAACAAAGAACAAGAAAAATTCGAAAATCAACCGGCAGCGACAACTGCAATCGACATGAGTTTACCCGGTGGTCGGTTTACCGGAAGTCGGCATCCCATCTCAATCGTTCGACACGAAATTAACACGATTTTTAAACAATTGGGTTTTGTGATTTCCGAAGGTTTTGAAATAGAAGATGATTTTCATAACTTCTCGGCTTTGAACTTCCCACCTGACCATCCTGCTCGCGACATGCAAGATACGTTTTTCATTCACAAAGACCCTGATGTAGCTTTGCGCACACACACCAGCAGCATCGAAGTCCGTGAAATGGAAAAAGGAAAATTGCCCATTCGTATCATCGCGCCCGGACGTGTATTTCGCAACGAAGTCATTTCTGCGCGTTCCCATTGTATCTTTCACCAGATCGAAGGACTTTATATTGATAAAGACGTTTCGTTTGCCGATTTAAAACAAACGCTTTTCTATTTTGCAAAAGAATATTTCGGACAAGAAACAAAAATCCGTTTCCGACCATCTTATTTTCCTTTTACCGAAACTTCAGCCGAAATGGACATTTCGTGCAATATTTGTGGTGGAAAAGGCTGCAATATTTGCAAATATAGCGGTTGGGTCGAAATTTTAGGATGCGGCATGTGCGACCCGAACATTTTAGAGGCTTGCGGCATCGACAGCAAGCAATACACCGGTTTTGCTTTCGGAATGGGCATCGAACGTATTACGATGATGAAATACCAAATCAGCGATATACGCATGTTCTTCGAAAACGATATTCGTTTTTTACAACAATTCGAAAAATCATAAATTTGCAGTTTATTCTATGTTCAAATATATTCAAACGGAAATCGAATGCGAAAAATAGCGGGTTCAAATCCTTTTTACATAAGCAAATCGTTTTGCAAACACAATTCTGTTTGAATATAAGACATACGACAGGCTTGCAGTCTTCTTAAAATTGTCTTTAGGAAACACATAACTTGTTATATAACATATAACAATGAAAAACAGCTGTCATATATGAAAAACAATTGTACTTTTGCGTCTGAAAAATAAAAAAACTTTGAGAGAACAAGAAAAATTGATAAAAGATCAAACAGTCTCTCTTGTAAAAAATAGAAAAAGAATTTTTAATTATATTGAATTTTTCTATATTAAATAGACCATTTATAATGAAATCTGTATTTAAAATCCATTTCGTGTGCCTCTTTGCAATGCTTCCGATACTATTGGCATCGTGCGAAAAAAAATCGCAGTTTTTTGCCGGAAAAACATTTGAAAATTCGACTTGGAATCGGTTCGACATTTTAGAATACGATTTTGACATCGAAAACACAGCGAAAAATTATGATTTTATCTTAGAAACAACTATCAACGAACAATTTCCGATAGAAATACTTCCGTTGAACATTACGATTTACTATCCCAATGGCGGCAAACGCTCGCGCGATTATGATTTCAGATTGAAAGATGCCGAAAAAAACTGGAAAGGAATTGTAGACGGCAACAAAATAAAATTCGAAATTCCGATCAACAGAGGCATGTCGTTAAACCAAAAAGGAATCTATCAGATTCGTATCGAAAATAAATACACAAAATATAACCTTTCCGGAATCGAAAACATGTATTTTTTTGTTTACTTTTCGGATAAATAAAAATAAACACCTATTAACATGAAAATTTCGTTTATTAAACTTGTGAAACAAATCGTTGTCGTTTCGTTTTTAAGCTGCTTGATTGTTTCGTGTGTGCCGCAAAAAAGAATTAAATATTTACAACAATCAGAATTGAGCGACACAACCAGTGTATTTCAAAATGAAAGAGGCATTGCTTATTTGATTCAGCCGGGCGACAATCTGTATATCAAAGTAATGAGTATGGACGAAAAAACATCGAATTTATTCAATGTAGCATCGAGTATTTATCAAAATTATACAAGCGACGCTTCCATTTATCTAAACAGTTATACGGTAAACGAACAGGGATATATTGAATTTCCTTTAGCCGGTTCGGTTTCTGTTAAAAACATGACAGTAGAACATGTAAAAGAAAAAATTCAACAAATTTTAGATGAATACCTTAAAGAAACGGTGTTGATAGTTAAACTTGTAAACTTTAATATTACTGTTTTGGGTGAAGTGAAAAGACCCGGACAATATAAAATATACCAATCGGAAATCAATATTTTCGAAGCCATATCAATGGCAGGCGATTTGACCGACTTTTCGAAACGCAACAATGTAAAAATTATTCGTCAAACAAAAAATGGCTCTGAAATTATTACCGTCGATCTTGAGCAAGCGTCAATTTTATCGTCGGATTATTATTACATGAGACCAAACGACATTGTTTATGTCGAACCGCTGAAAATCAAACAATTTGGTTTTGCAGCCTTCCCGTATGCAACCATATTTTCGGGCATATCAACCATACTTCTTTTAATCAACTACTTTAAATAATCCTTTGCCATGGATAACACAAACTTTAATCAGCCTTATCAGCAACAGGTAGAAGAAACTGTTGATATCAGAAGCTGGATTTACAAAATTATCGATCATTGGTCGTTTTTTGTCATTAGTATCATCATCGCTTTTATTATCGTTTTCTTGTTTAACTTGTTTACAAAACCGGTTTACGAAGTAAAAACAACCGTTTTGGTAAAAGACGAAAAAAACAAAATTGATCCGGCCTATCTTCTTGGCGACTTGGCAATGAGCGGACAACAAAATATTCAAAACGAAATCGGTTATTTAATGTCGTACTCGCTGAGCATGCGTGTGATCAAAAAAATGGATTATGAAATTGCTTATTTCGACAAATCAAACATCGTAACACAAGAACTTTATAAAAATGCGCCATTTACGGTAGAACTTGATTTTGAATCGCCTCAAGCCGTCAACATAAGCTACAACATTTCGATACGCGACAACGGAACTTTTGAACTTCAAACCCAGGTTGAAGAATACGCTTTATACAACTTTAAAACAGCCAAAACAATCGAAATAAAAAAAGAAAAAATAGAATTTTTAGGAAATTTTAATTTAGGTGAATGGATTGATAACGGATACAACCGGTTTAGAGTTTTGTTAAACGAAAATTATAACACCGCAGAAACAGCTAATCACAAATACTTCTTTGTCATAAACGATTATGCTTCAGCTTTAGAACCGTTCAGAGGATTTCGGATTGATAAGATTAATCGCGATGCCTCAATCTTAAGTATTTCGTTAAGAGGAAATACCGAACAAAAATTAGTCGATTTTATCAACACATTAACGAACGAGTACATTCAACTAGGACTCGATAAGAAAAATCAAATTGCCAAAAACACGATTGCATTTATCGATGAACAACTCATCGAAATTAAAACCTCGCTGGATCAAGCCGAAATTGATCTTCAGAATTTTCAATCACGAAAGGAATTAACAAATATCGATTACCAATCGACACGTGTATTCGACCTTTTAAAAGATTTGGAAAAGGAAAAAGCCGAATTGTTTATCAAATCGAAATATTACAAAAGTCTGCAAAATTATATCCAATTAAATATCGATAATTTGGATAAACTTGTTGCGCCAAGCTCAATGGGAATCGACGACCCACTTTTAAATCGGTTGGTTCAAGAACTGGTTAATCTTTCGGGACAGAAGTCGGAAAAAATGCAAACTTCGACCGATCAACACCCACAAATCGTCAGCATTGATGCGCAAATAACAAACACCAAGCGCACACTACTCGAAAACATCAACAACATCATCAACAACTCTAACATCGCATTGAATGATGTCGAACGGCGCGTCAGTGAACTTGAAAAACAATTAGGACAACTCCCCGAAACACAACGGCAACTGTTAGGATACCAAAGAAAATTCACGCTCAACGAATCCTTATACAACTTCTTGATGGAAAAACGTTCGGAAGCTCAAATAACAAAAGCAAGTAATTTGCCCGATAATGAAGTAATCGACCAAGCCGGACTCACAAAAGCAGAAATAATATTCCCCAAAAAAGCAATGAACTATCTGGTTGGTCTTATTTTTGGGTTGTTAGTGCCCTTTATCTACATCTTCCTAAAAGATTTCTTGAACGATAAAATAATGGGAAAAACAGATGTTTCTAAAATAACAAAATACCCGATACTTGGAACAATTCCTCACAACGAAAGAGACTCGCAGTTAGTCGTTTTAGAATCGCCTAAATCATCTTTATCCGAATCTTTCAGATCGACAAGAACAACGATCGAATACATTGCTCAAGGAAAAAAACAAAATGTCATCCTTGTCATGGGCGACGTGGTCAATGTCGGAAAAACATTTGTTTCGATCAACCTTGCCAGCATCTATAGTCTATATGGCAAAAAAACCGTTTTAGTAGGATTCGATTTACGCAAACCGAGGATTTATCAAGATTTTGGTCTGTCGAACACAAAAGGTCTTAGCGACTATTTGATTGGCAAATTCAGTTTAGACGAAATTATTCAGCCAACCGACAAAATAAAAGATCTTGACATTATTGTTGCCGGAAAAATTCCACCAAATCCAGCCGAACTTATCGCTTCCGAAAAATGTTCGGAGTTGTTTGCTGAACTAAAAAAACGTTACGATTACATCATCATCGATACACCTCCGATTGCTTTAGTAACCGATACATTCTTATTAATGAAACATTCGGACATCAATATTTTTGTTGTACGTCAAAATTATACCAACAAAAAACTATTTGAAAGCTTGATTACGGATATGGAAGAACGTCAATTAAAAATAAGCATATTGATTAACGATATCAAACCTCAAAAAGGTTATGGTTATGGCTATGGCTATGGTTATGGTTATGGTTATTATTCTGATGAAACAACACCCAAAAAGAAAAATTTTTGGAAAAAGACATTAAATAAAGCTTAAAAAGATTTTTTTAATAATTTAGGATCTTATACGCCTAATACTTAGAGTAAACTTGATTTTAAGGAACATTTATTCTAATTTTGTATCATCGATAAAAGAGTACTAATTATGTCGACAATAAATAATTCAAATCCGGGAAATTCAATTCCATCGCCAAGCGCAACACGTTTGTTGTATATTGTTTTAGCGTTATTTACTGTATTAATTATCGGACTTTCTGTATGGTTGATTTCGATGAAATCGAACCTAAATGCACTCCAAACAGAAAAAGAAATCCAGAAAGTTGAGCTTCAACGCGAAGTCGATAGTTTGCTTACCGTACACAATCAAGTCAAACAAGAGTATAGTGCTTTAGCCGAATCGGTCGATGCACAATTGATGGAAAAAGATAGTATTATTCAGGCTAACGCTAACGAAATAAAGCGTTTGTTGGATACAGAATGGGAATATTACAAAATCAAAAAGAAACTCACACAGCTGCAAACAATATCGCAAGTATACGTGCGACAAATGGACTCCATGTATACGGTAAACCGTGAGCTGACTGAAGAAAACGAACGCATCAAAGAAGAATATCATATTGAAATCAAACGCAACAGACAGCTAAATAAAGTAAAAGAAGAACTTGCCGATAAAGTCGAAACGGCTGCCGTATTGCGTGCTTTCAATATCGAAGCAACAGGAATACGCAAACGAGGAAGCAGTAAAGAAATTGAAACCGACAAAATAAATCGTGTAGAACGCATTAAAGTAAGTTTTACAATTGCTCAAAATGCTATTGTGGTTCCGGGCACAAAAACACTCTACCTCCGCATATCACAACCTGATGGCAAAGTGCTTATCAAAGGGCGTGGCGACGAATATTCGTTCATGTATAAAGGCGAAAAACTTCAATATTCGATTGTTTCAACGATTAATTATCAAAATATTGATGAAACGATGTCCGTTTATTGGGATAGACGCGATTCTCAAGAACTCCAAAAAGGAATTTACAACGTTGACATCTACGAAGGCGACCATCTAATCGGAAATACCGCATTTACGCTTCGATAGGCTTCGCGAAATTAGGAGGACTTCTAAAAATTTCAATATCAAGGCTTGCGACTGAAACAAAAGCGGAGTTTAATTCCGCTTTGCGGTCTTTTCCTCCTCGCGGCTCAGCATAATCCACAAGCGGCTTCTGCTTTCGCTCCGCAACGTCGGTTACTTGGCGTAAATGAGCATTTTGTTGAAGAAGCGTAACGCAGAGATTGGGATTTTTAGAAGTTCCCACTATTCAAATACTTCCTTGAGCACATCGTGTGAACACAAGTTGCCAAAACTTGGTATGTGAATTTTGTAATACAGGAGCATCTGATTCAAAAGTTCGCGACGTTGTTGGTTTGTGATTTGAATCTGATGTATTTGTTCGAGTCGCGACGTACAAAATTCACGCAAAAACACGCAAAACTCTTCTGGAAGAAAATAAGCATGACTTTCCTTCCCCGAAACAAACGACCCCTGTAACATATCAAAACGAAAGAAATTGTTTGAGTCGTTTAGTTTGGGATAAAAACCTAAGAAACGAGTGAGTTCAATGGTAAAAAATAAAGGAAAATTAGCACAAGGAGCGGTTGTCAAGTCAAGCCAAATTAAAATTTCGTAAATGAAAGAAAAAAACGCCTTGTTTCTATCACCTTCTGCAATTGTTTTGGATAACAATTCGCTCATATACAACACGATCGTCTTTTTATGTATCTGAAACGGAATATTTTGATAAACATAGCCCGGATAAATTTCCGACATGTATTTCATGCCTTTGTTGTTTCGGTCGGAAACAACAAACTCGATAATCGACATGGGTTGAAAGAATGCTACTCGAAATTTACTTCGTTTCGAAAGTGCTCCTTTTACCAAAAAAGACTGTAATCCATGTTCTTCGGAAAAAATTTTGACAATTAAACTGGTATCTCCGTATTGGAGATATTGAAAAACAATACCGCGTGTTTTGATGCTCATGTTTTTTAACGCATCATCAATATTTTAGTTACTAAAGTTTCTCTGCCGTCGTCGGTACTGACAAATACAAGGTAAATTCCCGGTTCAACTTCCTTGCCGTTCAGTGCGCGACCATCCCAAACAGCTTGTCCGCCTTCGGCACGTACATGAGAAATTAAAGAACCGTTGACTGTTGTTATTTTCAACAAAGCACCCGAAACAACCCCTTTGATTGCTACTGGACCAAGATAATCGCGATGAACAGGATTTGGGAAAGCGTATACATCTGAATTTTCCGGTTCGCTAGGCGTAGCCACGGCCCGATAAGAGATGATGCCGTTTCCCGTACCAAAAAACACTTCGCCTTTGTTGTTTATCGCGATGCTTGATACGGTATTGGAAAGCAATGGACTGTTGTCGGTATTGAAGTAATGAAGTTCTTCTAATCCATTGCTCGACAGATGAAATACGCCGTTTTCGGTACCAAACCATTTATTGTTAGCTCCATCAACTGCTATACAGAGAATTTTTTGTCCTTCGAGAAGTGGATCGGCTTGTCCCGAACCATCGTTTCGAGGAACTAAAATGCGTATAGCATCGTAATTTTGTCCGGATTGAAAAATTTTCGCGGAATTGTAGAGTGTTGCAGGTCCATTGTCGGTTCCTATCCATACCGTTCCATCAAGGTCGACAGTTGTGCAATACGTAACATTTCCGTGAATATTTCCAGATCCTGTTCCTGGTCCTAATACAGCTACTTGATCATCTGCGCTATTATCGAATGTTTCGTTATCGTTAAAAACGATAATTCTATTATCGCGACGAATAATCCATTTATAATCGTTTTTGTCGATCATCAACGGACCAATATCAATACCGCTGTTTGTTCCTCCTAAGTGAAATGATTTCCACACTTTAGAAGGAGTCATCATCGAAAGCAAATTTGTTGTTCCTGTATTTGCCGCCCAAAGGTTTCCTCTGCTGTCAAACCTTAACCCGCTGATATTTACTAATGCTGTATTTGCTATCCAAGGTGATAATGTACTGTTATGTGCTGAGTAGATTTGGTTTACTTCACCATTTTCAAACGCTACAACACCGGCTTGCCAAGTGCCGACATAGGCTTTTGATCCATCGTTGGGGTCAACGGCAACACAAATAAAATCAGTTATAGTGTCTAATCCTCCCGGCGTTGACGAATTATATGTTTGCCACCAATTGCCATCAAATTGGAATACACCATCACGCATCCATAATTTTGCCCAAACACTTGAGTGTCCTCCTGAAGCTACCCAAACATGTTCGGCACCGGCTACCATTTCGTAAGTATTAGCCGATCCAGGTCCATTTGGTCTTACCGACTTGCTATTTTCTGCATCTATCATATAAAGTAGTCCTCGTGTGCGCGAGCCTATCCAGAGTTGATTTTCTGCATCTAAAATAGCTGTCATTGACTCTGTCCATCCGCTTGTGTATTCTGTTTCGTATTGATTATTAAAGATAGAGACATGGTATTGGTTGGATATTACGAGTTTGTTGTTACAGACACGCATCTGCCGGCACAAATAGTTTTCGTTTTTCGTAAAATAATCCCATTCACCGTTTTCTAAAACAAAAATCGTGTCTGAATTATATGTATTAGATGCATAATTAGCCAATAGTTTTCCTTCGTAAGAAATAATCGGGTTGTATGGTAAATTGGGATGAATTAGGCGTTGGTCTTTTGTCCATTGTGAAAAATCAGATAAATTCGGACTATCGAGCGAAGCATAATAAATTCCCGATTCGGTAGCAGCAAAGAGTTTGTTGTCGTGCATAACAACGCTATTTACATTTATGTATGTGCTATTATTTCCAATGATATACGTATCTTTTACTTCGAGTTTGCTTAAATCAATGACTACGATACCGAAGCCGCAAGCCAAATACGCTAATTTTTCATGAAAGTAAATGCTGTTAATCGTTTTGTTTCCAATGATTTCCTTGTCTTTAATATCGCTCATATTATAAACCGATCCATTTTCATAAATTAAATCGATATTGGTGTTACTATAAGCGACCATGATAATTTTTGCGTCTTTATTATAACGAATTGCACGCACCCCAACATCGCTTAAACCGCTTATTTTGTCGAGAATCGTCACATTATTATCTTCTTTATCGTAATAAAAAACCGTGTAAGGCGTTGCGGCATAAATTTTTGAACCAACCACATCGATGTCTATTACACGTTGGTACGGGAGATGCGTGCGCCATTCGCCTATTGCTACTCCTTGAGCGCAGATGATGGACGATAAAAGTAAAAAACAAAGTGTAAGTGTATAATTTCTAATTTGTTGCATAAAGTAATTTTTTATACGGTAAAAGTACAACTATCTCTCGCTTATATAACAGAAAATCACTGATTTTATTGTAAAGTGATTACAAGAAACGATCGTATCGAAAATCAATTGCGAATGTTAGCTTTACCGTCGTTTTAATGCTTCTATGAATTTATTGTACCATTCGTTTCCAAAACGCCGAATCAAGGCTTCTTTGAGCATTTTATACAAAGGAATTCCTTCTTTTTTTCCTTTTTTGACTGCCGGCACACACACGCTCCATTGATGGTATTGGATGTATGTAAATCCGTTTTTTTCGGACAAACGAATCGGATACAAATGGCAGCTTATCGGTTTGATGAAATCACTTTTTCCGGCGTAGAATGCTTGTTCGATAGCGCAGTAAGCTATTTTGCCGCGAAAAACAACAAAAGCACATTCGGCATCGTTGACTAAAGGAGTTACTAAATTGCTTGTTTCATCGTAATCAAAAACGCCATCTTTTTCGACAACAGCAATGCCTTTTTCTTCCATAAAAGGTTTGATGCCATCTATATTATCTTCAATCATTCCTATTTCTTCATCCTCTAAAGGAGCTCCGGCATCACCGGCAACGCAACACGCGCCTTTGCAAGACGAAAGGTTACAGCTAAAATGGGCGTTGATAAATTCGTCCGAAACAATGATGTTGTCAATAATAATCAAAACTCAACTTATTGTGCTAGATTGAAACGAAGTGTGAATCCGGCAAAAGTCGATGTTGTTTTGAACTGTGCCGAAACGAATGGATCGGTAACATCGCGTTTGAAAAATACTTGTCCGGTCAGGCGCGAACTGAATGTGTAGTCTGCCGTAATATACAAGTTGATTTTTTCCTGTCCGGCAGAAATTTGATTGTTATTCTCGTCGATGCGGCGTAAGATTGTTTTGTCGTTTCGGAATCCTAAGTCGACTTTCAAAACCAAGTCGTTCGAAGTGCGTGAATTGCGACTATTTGCATTAAATATCGTGAGGTTGCGAATCCGGTATCCTGTTCCGATAATAATTTCCTGTCCGTTGACTTCCGTCAGTTGATTATTGGTAAAACTTAATGTTAAACTACGTGTCTTTTTGAATTCAAACCGAGCGGTTAACGAGTTATGAAACCCTATATCAATACCAAACAGTGGCGAAAATTGCTCGCTAAGTACTATCTGAGCAATATCGTATTTCGTGATAAACAGGTTTGTGTTTTCGTAAACTTGTGTTGTGTTGTTTGGGTCGTAACTCACATTTGAAGCATAAGAGTTGATGGTGTACGACGAACGGTAGGCATGGGTTAAGTTTACGGTTTTAAATAATTTTTGCACAGCAGGAATATTTGTCAACCCGTTATAGTTTATCGACCAGTTTGGAATCGGAATATTTGGGAATGGGTTCAGTGTAATCTTGCTTGCATCGCCACCTCGATAGGCTGCCAAAAATGAGTACATGACAACTTCTTGCGATGTCGACCCGTATCCGTATGGGTAATAATCTTTTGCAATCGAATCGTAGAAATAGTGGCTACCTTCGGCAATCCATTGTGCATTATTGTTAGCCAATCTTTCGGCAATTATTTTCCGATTGCTCAATAGGTCGTCAAACAGTGATGAGTTTTCGTCTTTACGCGATCCCGTAAAAGATGTTTTCCACAAGCCGTACGACATACTGAAGTTTCCGACACGTGTTGGCGTGTAAGACTGGATAACGCCGTTGGCATCGGCTCTGAAGTATTCTTCGAAGTTTTCGGCATAAGAACGGTCGGCACTGATATCGATTTTCATGCCGGGTAACGGTTCAACATTGATGCGGTAATTGAATGTTTCGGTATATTTTTTAGCATACGGACTGTTGAGTAACGAATCCATTGTGAGCCAGTTGTTGGCTATTGCATTGTGCCGAATGTCGGCTTCACCACCAAATGCGAATGCAAATCCCGGCGAACTGTTTGCAAAGTTCAATCCAAATAAATCGGGTTCGTGCATGAACCCCGGCAGGTATTGCCCGTTCTTTTGTGTGTAATTGATGTTGGCTCTTTTGACACTCATTGCCAATTTTAATAACTGATCGCCAACGATTTTAAAGTAGTTCACGCTGGATTTTTGTTGGGTCGAATCTGCTGATGCCTCGTTTTGTTGTGGTCTAGCAGCACCTTGTCGCGGCGTTGTTTCTCCTCGTGTATTTGTTCGGCGAGGCGTGTTTAACTGTTTTAAATACGGAACTTTATTATACAATCGTGTAAAGTCAAGGTTTCCGTTTATTTGTTTTGTGTTTTCGTTTTCAATCGAATTTCCGATACGATCTTGTACCGATGAAGCAGAGGCTAACCAAGTATATCCGCCTTGATAAATAGCGGTAGCAGATATCCAATTAAAGATTGGAATTTTGTTGATAGGAACCGTGTAATTGAGTTTCACCGTTTGTGCATAACGTGTTTTTGTTCCGAAGTTTAAAATTTCGTCGATAATCGTGTCGCGATTTGCTTTCCACGCTACCGATCCGCGATCCGGATTGCCACCGGGTTCGTAGATGTAAGCATTTGCTCCGGCAGCAAAATCTAATTTTAAGCCCCGCGTAATGTCATATTGGAATGTGTAGTCGCGTGTCCAATCCCATTCTTTTGCGTAAGTAGGGTAGGTTATGATGTCGCCTTGACTTTTTGTGCGGAATTTTTTTTCGTCGTATCGGCGGTTCATTTCGGTACGGAACGAGAGGCTTTTCGGTAAATAATAGAAGTTGAAATCTTTCAGCAGCTGCATCGACGGACTATTTATGATTTTCCACTTTGCAAAAGGTGTTACATTTTTTGGATTCGAAACATAGTTGTAAGCCAATCCGCCACGATAGAGTTTACGTGTGTAGTATTCGATGTCGATATTTCTGTTGTAAGCTTCGCTATAAGAATAAGATACGTTGATGTTTTCGATGTCATAGATGCGCACTTTTGGATTTTTTCCAGTTCTTTCTTTTCTGACATTGATGAAGTTAATGTTTTTACGCAGTGAAAAATCGTTGACTAATGCTTTTAATGAATCTTTTTGTGATTTCGTATTCAGCGCATCAAGCTCATCTTTCATTGTAACATCGGGGTTGAGCGGGTTGTATTTCGGGTTGATGTGCGTTTCGCCGTAGTCGAAGTGCATCGGTATTTTGATGCCGGTTGTTTCGGGTAAGAATTTTCCTAAGTCAATATCTGTCGAAACATCGAAACTTGTTGTCGATTCGAGCGATACTTCGTTTACTTTCATATCGAGACTTCCAAATCCTGCCGAACTGTGTGATCCGGAAAAAGATACGCGACCTAAATCGGCTAGCATTGCTTCGACACGACCTGTTGCTGCCCAACCGCCCGAATTGTCGAAGTCGGTCAATCGCAATTCGTTAACCCACACAATTACGTTTTTCGGCGATCCGTCGTCGGTTGATTGCACGCCGATCTTTTTTGGATTTCGTATCCCGATCATCATGCCTTTTATATCGCTAACACTCGGATTTCCAATTACTTTTATTTGGTGAGAATCATATTGTTCGGTGTATAAATAATTTACACGAACGGTAGTGTTTGTTTCTTGCAGCGATTTATTGCGCCGTTGTTTTACATTGACCAATTCGTCAAGGTCGATGTCGAATCGGTTCTCTTCGGGCCAAATCAAATCGGCATCGCTTGTGTGCCATGGTGTTAGTTTTAATGGGATTTCGTATTCGTAATAATTTTCGGTGAAATCGGAGCCCATTCGAATGAAAATAGATACATCGCCATCTTCGAGATGATCGGTTTCGGCATATTTTTCGGCATGCACATACATTTTTAATTTTTTGTATTGGCGGAAGTCGAATCCGGTTGTTTTGTATGCGGCGCGCGCATCACCATCGAGCAGGTTCTGTACGGTAAGCATCATTGATTGTTCGTTCATGCGAACGAGGCTCGTTGTTCCGTAATAAACTTCTTGATCGATTCCCGATGGAATTTGGTAAGGAATGGGTGTGCGATTTCCGTTTTCTTCGTAGTTTACTGCCGAAATATTGAATTTTGTTTCATTCGCCGCATCGCTTGGAATATATTCGCCCGGAGCTTGGATGTTGTGTGTGTAAGTGCGCCATTCGCCTCTTACAAGCTCTAAAGTGGCAAAACGCAACACTTTTTCTTTTTCGAATCCTTTCAGAAACATTCTCATAAAGCGAATGGAGCGGAAGTCTTCAATATTTCCGATCACTTTGTCGGGCTGATTAATCGGAATGCGAAATTGGTACCAAGTAACCTCTTCACGTTGTCCGTTTGCCAACGTAACGTTTGTTGTATGAATATCGGCGATGTAGTTTTCGCCTACATTCATTTTATTTGGTTCGATTTTTACTTCGTATTGGAAATAGCGTTCCGATTCGCCTAAGGTATTGTCTTTGTTGATGTCTTCAACGTTGGGCAATGTTGTTGAACTGGTCGAATAGCTTTCTGTGTTTTGTTCATCAGTAGGGGAGTTTCCGTCCGGTCCGTTGTAGTTTTTATAGCGTTCGGTAATGCTTCCGTAACGCGAATCGCTATCGTAATCCGAACCTCTGAAATAATGGAAATTATCTGCCGATGGATCTTTTGCCGCAAGTTCGTAAGCTTTCGATCCGATGCCGTAAATTTCTTGAATAGCATCAAGAAATGTTCCTTTGAAGAACGAAGTTTCGTCTTCATCGTTCAAGCCGTCGTAGCCAATATCTTGATATTTTCGCGATGCAGGGTCGTTGTTAAACACTTCGACAATTGCTTGTAATATGGGTACACGTCCCCAAATGGTTGTATCCACATTCATTACTTCGGCTGTTGACGGTAATCCGTTTTCGTACGATTTTCGCCCGTCGCGAAGAATATCTTCCGAAATGTCGCCCAAGTTGAAGTACAATTCTCCTGAATTATTCGGATCATCGATAAACGGATCCATCATCCAAAATTCCAAGTATTCAATGTTTGTGGCTTCAAAATCGGTCGATTCGAGCGGTCGCATAATACCACCCCATCTGGTGTGCGGGTTTGCTAAACTGCCATCTTCTTCCATTCCGGAAGTATAACTTGTTGGTCTTACATCATAGTTGTAAGGAGCGCGTTCTGAAGGAAAATAAGCAAGGTTGAGTACCGATATATTTGTCGAAATGCCTGATTGTACTTGTTTGTTCGGAAATAATTCCTGCTCTAAGATTTGCCGCGAGCTATGTTTCGAGAGTTCGTTTTTGTCTACATTTCCCGGTCGCAATGTTCCATAACGATCGTAAAACAACGGATCAATGACATACCATGCTAGTTTGGCGCGGTTTTTTCCGTAATCAAGTCCTGTTCCGGGAGCTGCTTCAGGGAATTTATCGGTTTGTCCTTGAGGCGTGCTTGCCATATACCAGTTGTGAAATTGACGCAGATCGATTGTTGATTTGGCACCTTCAAAATCGTCGATATAAGACGTTCCACCCGATCCGACAGCGCGCGAATATCCGGGTAGAAAGTGTGCAAATTCGCCATCGAAACTGATTGTCGATATTTGTTTGGTGTTGATTCCCGGAATTTTGTCAATCATTTTTGTCAGCCAACGTGATTCGGTGCGGTAGCTGACATCAAATCCGTAAATGGTATTGTTGATTGGATCGTCGCCGTAATTTACTTTTTGGGTCAACGGGCGTTCTCTTAAGTTTAACAATGTTCCGCCAATTCGGAAATTTTCGTCAAAAACATGTTCGACACGGAGTCCCATCATGCGTTTTTTCTGAAGATTGAACATCGAGTTGTTTTCGAGCGAAATGTTAATAGGTGTTCCTGAATTCAAAATACCTTCATTAATGATGCTCACGCGACCGAGTGTGTAATCGACTGTGTAGTCAACGTTTTCGGTAAGCGGCACACCTCCGGCTGTAACCTTTACCGAGCCTTGTGGAACGTTCAGAGCGTTAAGACTGATTTCGCTTCCCGATTGTGATTTGTAATAGCCTTCGAGTACGAATTTGTTTTTATCTGTATATTGCTCGGCGGCTGTTTTGGTTAGTGTATAAAGCGAGTCAAAAGCGTATTTATTAGCTAAATTGATGTCGTTGTTAAATACTTTTTCCCGGATATAACTTCCGAAAGGTTCGAGAACGGTAAAATAAATTCGACCATTTGACGCATTTATCGTACCGCCACTTGAAGCCGCGTTATCGATGAAGTCGAATATACCGTCGCCGCCTTGTACGGGATTGTTTTGTTGATTCAAATTGTCAAGATTCAGCAAATGAATCAACGGCACGCCTTTAATATTTTCGTTTCCTTCGGTAAAATAACCTGTTGGCACACCGTTTTCGTTTCCCGAATAAAGAATGTTAAATGTGAAATCTTCGCGATTTACTTGATACGCTCTGATGCTGTACACGTTTTTCATCATCAGATTCCACATGGGCATACGTGTGTTGAGCGTTGTGCTTTTAAGCAATTTTGCAAGCAATACTTTTGGTGCGTTAATGCCTTGATCGGAAAATTCACCTACTTGAAAAACTTCGTTATGACCGATAACCGTGTATTGATATGCTACTGCGATTGTCTGATCTGCCGTAATTGCTGTGTTTAAAGAAATAAATCCTAATTTGGAGTTTAAGGTATATTCTGAGGCGTTAAGTTTGCGTGCATTTTCTAATTTTTCGAAGTCTTGTCCCGAAACTAAATAGCCTGTTTTTCCAATTCGGAATGGGTCGCCGGTCAGATAACTCGAAATGGAGTTGATGCTACGTACTGCACTGGTGTCGAGCCGTGTAATGAGGTCGTTCGCTTTGTTGGCAGGCAAAGTTGACCCAAACGCCGGATGTACTTCACGGTTGAATAGCCAGTCGTTTTTTGCTTCACCTAAGTCGGTGAAAGCCAAAATATTTCTATTGTTTTCGAGTGCAGCTCCTTTGTTTGTTATCCACACTTCAATTTTTGTGATGTTTACATCGGAAGTAACCACAGGAAGGGTTTCGAGTGCGTCTTCGTATTTATCTCTAAAATACTGACTTAAGAAAAAGTGTCGGTTTTCTTCGTAATCAATTGCCGTCAGGTTGAATTCGTTCGTTTGCGCGCCACCTTGAACCGTAATATTTTTCGATTCGCTTTCTTGTTCCGAAAACAAAGCGGTAACGGTTGTGCGTCCAAACTGAAGTTGTGTTTTTACGCCAAACAGGGCTTGACTCCCTCTGATAAGCGTGCTGTTAAGTGGAAAGCTAACGTTTCCGGCTTCGATTAGCTTGATGATTTCGTCTTCGTTACCCGTATATTGCAACTTCATTTTGTTTTCAAATTCAAATGTTGCTTCCGTGTTGTAACTGATTTTAAAGTCGATCTTTTCGCCTATTTTAGCGATAACATTCATCTGGATTTTCTGATTGAAATCGAAGTTTGTTACGCTTCGTTGACGCACATTCAGGCGTGGATCGTCGCGTTTGTTGTGTTTTATACCAAAACTGATTTCTGCCGATCCTTGAGGACGGATGTCGATGGTGTTTCCTCCAAAAATCATATCGAAAGCTTTACCGCCTACATAAATAGCCGGAATGATTGATCCGTCGTTTGTTTCGGTCGATTTTTTTCGGGTGTTCCAATACGATTGTTGTCCTTTTTTATTTTGATAATTCAAATATTCTTTTGCGTCCATCGTGGTAGGAGTCCGATACTCGAAATCGCCCACTTTGCTGACGAAGTCGTATTGTCCGGTAGCCGGATTGTACACTATTTCGCGTTTGATATTCGGCGGATCTTGCAAGTACATTGGCGACTGCTGATCGAGCTGGTTATAGGGATTACCGTTGTCTATCGGAATCGGATAAATAATTCCGTGTGTGGTGTCTTGCGACTCCTGTGCATACGTTGTTTGTTGTGCAACAACAAACAGCAATGCGACAACAACTAATAATACAGATGAACTTTTGTAATACTTATTCAAATGAAAACCCCACATTAATTCTTAACAATCTGCCTCACAGCAATTTTAATGATTCTTTAATCAAAACTTCCACACCGATTTCGGGATGTTGTCGAAGCAGTTTGTCTAAAACTTTTTCAACCGTATTCTTGTTGAATCCCAAAACCATTAACCCAGATAACGCTTCGGCTTTGACGGTATTGTGCGATGAACTTATTTTTTCGGCAAAAACTTCGAGTTTCGACACCTTATCTTTTAAGTCAATAACAATACGTTGCGCCGTTTTTCCGCCGATTCCTTTTACCGATTGGAGCAAATGTGCATCGCCACTTGCAATCGCTTCGGTGGCTTCGGCTGTCGTAAGCGACGAAAGTATCATACGAGCCGTATTCGGACCAACGCCCGACACGCTTATCAAATGCAAAAACAGTTCTTTTTCGGCTTCGTCGATAAATCCGTAAAGTATGTGTGCATCTTCGCGTACAACCAGATAGGTGTACAACTTTGCCTCCGACAAATTATGGAGTGCCGAAAAAGTATTCAACGAAATATTGATGATATATCCGATACCATTGTTTTCGATAACAACCGATGCCGGATTTTTTTCTACTACCTTGCCACGAATAAATGCATACATAATGCCGGTGTTGGTTCTTGACTGGGCTTATTTATTTAGGCAAAAGTACAGTTTTCTTTGGTTTGTTTTGCTTTTATGTGCGGTAAAAAACTGATTTTAGTTTTTGAATTATTACTATCCAATAAACGTGTATCAAAAAATTCATTGAATTCGGAATTTGTGTTTATTACAATGGATGCCGTCTGCAACGGCATGACAAGGACGGAAAAGTCATTCCGACGAAGGTTGGAATCCATTGTGCAAATAAGCAACACCTTATCCTTTTCTTTACAGTGGATGCCGTTCTGCAACGGCATGACTGGATGGAAAAGTCATTGCGAGCGATAGCGAAGCAATCTATCGGGAGCTTCTAAAAATTTCACAAGGCTTGCGACTGAAACAAAAGCGGAGTTTACTTGGCGTAAATGAGCATTTTGTTTGAAGAAGCGTAACGCAGAGATTGGGATTTTTAGAAGCCCCCTTCATTAAAACTCGTCTCGAAAATATTGCGTATTTGAGCGATTTTTATTCTGAAGCCGATCGTATTTGTCGCAATCAAATTCGATTGACATATCGCCTAATGGCTTTGGAAATTCGCCTTGTGAGATTCCTAACGACGGGTCGTCGTACACTTTACGCATATACAAAGCCCAAATTGGCAGTGCCGTGTTGGCTCCTTGTCCTAAAGACAACGATCTGAAATGCACGCTTCGTTCTTCGGCACCAACCCAAACACCCGTTGTCAGATCGGGCGTGATTCCCATAAACCAACCGTCGCTCTGATTTTGTGTTGTTCCTGTTTTTCCGGCAATCGGATTGGTAAATTGATATTTGTATCGCAAACGAACTCCCGTTCCCGATTCGACAACACCTTTCATCAGTTCCAGCATTTTATACGCTGTTACTTCGTCGAGTGCTTCTGTTCGTTCGGGAATAAAACGTTCGATGATGTTGCCGTTTTTATCTTCTATTTTGGTAATAAAAGTCGGTTTCACGTAAACGCCCTGATTGGCGTAAGTGTTCATGGCTCCAACCATTTCATAAAGCGTTAGGTCAGGAACGCCTAAACTGATAGCAGGAACCGGTTCGATAGGCGATTTGACACCCATTTTTCGTGCCATTTGGACGACCGCTTGAGGCGAAAAACGTTTAATCAGGTAGGCTGATATCCAGTTGTTCGAGTTTGCCAAAGCCCATTTCAGCGTTACTTCTTCGCCGACTTTGTTTTTGTCCGAATTTTTTGGTTCCCAAAATGTTCCATCATACAATTCGACACTGTAAGGAATGTTCGGGATTTTTGAACAAGGCGAATATTCGCCTTCTTGCATTGCTAAGGTGTACAAAAATGGTTTGAATGTCGAACCTACTTGGCGGTGCGCTTGTGTTACGTGATCGTATTTGAAAAAACGGTAATCGTTACCGCCTACATAGGCGCGAATATAGCCGGTTTGAGTCTCGATCGAAAGCAAACTTGCCTGCAGAAAAAATTTGTAATACCGAATCGAATCGAGTGGTGTCATAATGGTATCGAGTGGTCCGTTCCACGAAAAAACGTGCATGCGCGTAGGCGTGTTGAACGCTTCTTCGATTTCTTCGGCATTGTATCCTTCTTTTTTCATTGTGCGATAACGGTCGGAGCGGCGTATTGACTGGTTCATGATTTTTTTGATTTCTTGCTTCGGATCCGAATCAGGGAACACAAAAGGGGCGTTTGCCTGTCCTTTCCAATGTTTGAAAAATGCCGGTTGTATATCGTTCGCCAGATGTTTGCGAACAGCATCTTCGGCATATTGCTGCATTTTTGAGTTGATGGTCGTGTAAATCCGCAAGCCGTCTCTGTAAATATTGTATGTTGTGCCATCGGCTTTTTGATGTTGCGATGCCCATTGTTGCAATTCCGAACGCAAAAATTCGCGGAAATAAGTTGCTTGTCCTCTGTTATGATCCATTACGAAATAGCGCGACATATCAATCGGAATGTGTTTTATCGAATCGTACATCGGTTGCGAAATAAAGTTGTAATCAGCCATTTTGGCTAAAACCAAATTACGGCGTTTTAAGGCGTTTTCGGGATTACGCACCGGACTGAAACGTGTTGGCGCATTGATAACGCCTGCCATCAATGCGGCTTCCTGAATATTCAGTTCATCGGGCATTTTGTTGAAAAATGTCAGCGTAGCCGATTTGATTCCAAAAGCATTACTACCGTAAGGAACCGTATTCAGGTACATAGCCAAAATTTCTTCTTTCGAATAATTATATTCTAATTTTGTTGCAGTAACCCATTCCTGAAGTTTCCGAATCACTAATTTTGGTTTGCTCAGGTTTTCGCCACGCGGAAAAAGGTTTTTTGCCAATTGTTGTGTAAGCGTACTTCCGCCTCCTTTCCGATTGCCGGTAAATATGCCGTAAGCAACGCGAAATAAGGCGCGTTGATCGATTCCCGAATGTTCGACAAAACGAATGTCTTCAATTGCCATCAAGGCGTTGATTAAGTAGGGCGAAAGTTCGCTAAAATGCACATTGGAGCGGTTTTCGATAAAATAAGATCCCAGCAACACGCCGTCAGCCGAATAAATCTGAGAGGCAAGGTTTGTTTCCGGGTTTTCGAGTTCTTCGAATGTAGGCATCTTGCCAAACCATTCGTTTGTAATACCGTAAAAAAACGTAAATAGCGTAAAAATAAAGATGAAAAAGATGAGCCAAAGTTTGAATCCAATGCTGAAAAAATGCGGTTTTTTTACCGCTTTTTTTTGTTCTTTTTCGTTTTTCTTTTCTTTGTTTTTTTGCTTCTTTTTCATGAAAAGTTTTCTGGAAAAAGTTGTTATTTGGTGTAATCTATTTTTAATCCGATATCGGAAACGCCTTCGAGAACCTCATCGCGCATGGCTTGTTCGATTTCGAAAACATAAGTTCCGGTCATCGGAAATCGCAATGCGGGATTTAACAATAGGGCTATTTCGCGTAAACTTCCGGAGCTTTTGCTCAGCCATTTCCCGTCGGGAAGTGCTAAAATACATTCGATCGTGTCGTGCGTTTGCAATCCGTTTGGGAAAGTCGTGTTCAAAAAAAGATACAAATTACTGTATCGATACGTTTCCAAATGCCTGATATGAATCGAACAAGCATAAACCGAAACGGTATCGTCGGTGGTAAGTTCGAAAAATGCGGACTGGTTTTTATCCCAACTGTTTTTTTCGATTGGAACGTGTGTGTTGTAAAACGATTTGTTTCCGCAAGAACCAAAAAATAACGCTATTGTGATAACGATGCAGGAAGTTATGTTTTTAGAAACACGTTTCATTGGGCGATTTCATTAGTAAACGTAAAAATTGTGTTTTTATTCGTATGAACGCAAGTCGACTTCCGACTCGCCGTAGTTTTCGGCATGTTGCTCTTGTGAATGTGCAAAGTCTTCCAACTTATCGGGATATTGCCCTTTGGCGTTTTGTGCCATAATTGCTTTTACTTGGTTGACGGGAATTGCCATAATATTTGCGCGATCGTTTCGATACGAATACCACATTAACCCCTTGAAAATGTCGCTTTTTTGATGAAAAGCATCTCCTTTTTTTGTTTTCAAAACGATGCGATTGTCGGGAAATTCTTTTAAAGCATTGGCATACGTTTCGTATTCGTAGTTTAGACAACATTTCAGTTTGCCGCACTGACCGGCTAATTTCTGCGGATTGGGTGAAAGTTGTTGCACATGTGCTACACTTGTTGTAACAGATTGAAAATCACTAATCCACGACGAACAACAAAGCTCGCGTCCGCACGATCCGATACCGCCTAATTTTGCCGCTTCTTGTCGCACGCCAATCTGGCGCATTTCGATT
Organism: Lentimicrobiaceae bacterium; assembly: GCA_031262365.1. Taxonomy (GTDB): domain Bacteria; phylum Bacteroidota; class Bacteroidia; order Bacteroidales; family F082; genus JAISHW01. Next base: position 8,993 of record JAISHW010000071.1, on the reverse strand, counting down.
CGAATATGAAATTCTTCGGCTAATTTCTTGATCAATTCGCGAAAATCGACACGACTTTCTGCTGTATAATAGAAAATAGCTTTTGATTTATCACCTTGATATTCAATGTCGTTCATTTTCATATCAAGTTTTAGATCGATTGCAATATCACGGCTACGATACAATGCGGCGTATTCGAGATCGATTGCACTAAACCATTTTTCGATGTCGTTGACACGTGCGTGTCGGCAAATCTTTTTGAGAGCTTCAACCGGTTGGTCTATTTTTTTGCGTTTCATTTGTGTCGAAATCAGCGCGCCAACCAACGAAACAACTCCGATGTCGTGCCCGATAGCCGCTTCAACGACAACGATGTCGCCTTCTTCGAGTTGCATTTCAGCTGTATATGAATAAAAATCTTTCCGACCGTTTTTAAATCGAATTTCGGCAATTAACAGTTCTTTTGCCTGATGCGGACGATCGTATGTTTTCAGCCAATCAAAAACATCTAATTTGCAACATCCGTGCTTGAAATCTTTTTTTATGGCATCGGTTGCTTCTTTCGGCTTGCCGTAAAATCCTCTGTGTAAGTATGAATCGTTATTATGATCGTTTAATGTATTATCTTCCATAAAATTATCTATAAAGATGCTGTCGAAAACGCGATAGCATCGCGTTGCTTATTTAGCAGAAGCAACCTACAAAGGTAGCCAATTATTGCGTTCGCTTGTTTTTTTGAATTTTATCGAGCAGAAGATTTTTCTTTTAGTGTGTTTTTAGCTTTAAGCCATTCTGTTGCTTTTGTGATAATTAAATCGTGATCAAAAGCTAATTCGGGCAAGTTTTCGATTGAAAACCAGCGCGCTTCGGCAGCATCGTCGTTGCCTTGAATTGGCGAGTTCGTTTTACAAATCCCAACAAAAGCAACTGAAATAGTGCGCCCGCGCGGATCGCGATCGGGATTGCCGAATGTATATAATTGTGCCAGCGGAATGTCGGTCAGCCCTGTTTCTTCCGAAAGTTCGCGTGCGACAGCTATATCTAAAGACTCGTCTATTTCGACAAAACCGCCGGGCAATGCCCAACAATTTTTATAAGGATCGCCATTGCGGCGAATCAATAGAATCTGTGTTGTATTGCCTTTTTGTTTAAAAACAACGGCATCTACCGTAACGGCAGGACGTGGATAATCGTAACAATAGTTCATTTTCGGCAACAAAAATACTTGACAAAAATAAATAATGTTTGGCGTAAATGAGCATTTTGTCGAGGGAGCGTAACGCAGAGATTGGGATTTTTAGAAGTTCCCTTATCTTTTCAAATCGTATTGTTGTTCATAATATTTCAGGTAATTTCCCGAAGTTACTTCGTCGAGCCAAGGTTGATTTTCTAAATACCAATCGATGGTTTTACGGATACCTTCTTCGAATTGTAAAGACGGAACCCAACCCAATTCGTGTTGTAATTTGCTCGAATCGATGGCGTAACGTAAATCGTGTCCGGCACGATCTTTCACAAATGTGATTAGTTTTTCGGAACTTCCCGCTTCGCGATTTAATTTTTCGTCCATCAACTTGCAAATCAAGCGAATAATATCGATGTTTCGCCATTCGTTGTGTCCGCCAATATTATATGTTTCGCCGTCGATACCTATGTGAAAAATCAAATCAATGGCACGAGCATGGTCAACGACATAAAGCCAATCGCGTACATTTTCACCTTTTCCGTAAACAGGAAGCGATTTGTTGTGTCGAATGTTATTGATGATAAGTGGGATCAATTTTTCGGGAAATTGATTTGGTCCGTAATTATTCGAACAATTTGAAATGACTACCGGAAGTTTGTAGGTGTCGTGATAGGCACGAACTAAATGGTCGCTGCTGGCTTTCGATGCCGAATACGGACTGTGCGGATCGTATTTTGTTGTTTCGACAAAAAAACCTGTTTCGCCTAAAGAGCCATACACTTCGTCGGTCGAAATGTGGTAAAAGCGTTTTTCTTCCAAATTTTCGCACCAGTAATGGCGAGCTGCGTTAAGTAAATTAACCGTTCCGACAATGTTTGTCAAAATAAATTCCATTGGATTGGAAATCGAGCGATCGACATGCGATTCGGCGGCAAGATGAACGACCGAATCGAACCGATGCGTTTCGAAAAGTTTCATGATCGCATCGCCATCAACAATATCGGCTTTGATAAAATGATAATTTGGTTTGTTTTCGATGTCTTTCAGATTTGCTAAATTGCCTGCATAAGTCAATTTGTCGAGGTTGTAAATTTGATAACCGGGGTATTTTTCGACAAATAACCGGACAACGTGCGATCCGATAAAACCGGCACCGCCTGTGATAAGAATTTTTTTCATCGTTTTTTAGTTGTTATGTTGTTTTTTTTGGCGTAATAATTTTCCCATTTCCAAGCCGAATCCATCATTTCGTCGAGCGAACGTTCAGCTTTCCAACCCAATTCGGTGTTTGACCAAGCCGGATTTGCCCATACTTTTTCGACATCGCCTGCACGACGATCAACGATTTTGTAAGGCAGTTTGATTCCGGTAACTTTTTCGAACGAATTGATGACATCAAGTACCGAATAGCCGATTCCTGTTCCCAGATTAAATACTTCGAAATTGTTTTTCATCTGTTTTTCGATCATGCGTTTTACGGCAATAACATGTGCTTTTGCCAAATCAACAACATGAATATAATCGCGAATAGGAGTGCCATCGTGTGTATTGTAATCGTTTCCAAAAACACTGAGTTCTTGTCGGATTCCGATAGCTGTTTGCGTGATATAAGGAACTAAATTGTTCGGAACACCAAGAGGAAGTTCGCCTATTTTCGCGCTTTCATGCGCTCCGATCGGATTGAAATAACGTAGCGCGATGGCTTTCAGATTAGACGAAGCCAAAGTGTCGGCGATGATTTCTTCCGAAATTTGTTTGGTGTTTCCGTATGGACTTTCGGCTTTTTTAATTGGTGCTTTTTCTGAAACAGGAAGCTCGTCGGGTTGTCCATAAACAGTACACGACGATGAAAAGACCAAGTTCGGAATGTTGTGCACCATCATGCCTTCGAGGATATTGAGCAACGACACCAAATTGTTGCGATAATACAACAACGGCTTTGCAACCGATTCGCCCACAGCTTTGTAAGCGGCAAAATGAATGATTCCGACAATGTCGTTATGACGGCTGAAAAAATCGGCAGTCAATTTTTGGTCAGCCAAGTCGAATTGTTCAAATTCCGGTTTGACTCCGCTGATGTCGGCAACAGCATCAAGAATCCATTTTTGTGAGTTCGACAAATTGTCTACAATTACCACGTCGAAGCCTTCTTTTTGCAATTCGACAACGGTATGTGAGCCAATAAAACCAGTTCCACCGGTAACTAATATTTTCATTTTATGTAGTTATTTTTAATAAATTTCCAGATTTTATGCAGTATTGTTCGTTGCTTTCGGGGCACGTTGCCAATCCGTTTTCGTCGAAATGTAAGCGATGTCCACATTCGCTTACCCAACCTGTTTGTCGTGCCGGATTTCCCACAACAAGTGCGTAAGGAGCTACGTTTTTCGTTACAACAGCTCCCGCGCCGACAAAAGCAAATTCGCCGATTGTGTTACCACAAATAATCGTTGCGTTGGCACCGATTGTAGCTCCTTTTTTTACCAAAGTCGGCACGTATTCATTGCGCCGGCAAATGGCACTTCGCGGATTAAGAATGTTGGTAAAAACCATCGATGGTCCCAAAAAAACGTCGTCTTCGCAAGTAACGCCGGTATAAATCGAAACGTTGTTTTGCACTTTCACGTTTTTGCCTAGTTTGACACCGGGTGAAACAACAACATTTTGTCCGATGTTGCAGTTTTCTCCCAATTCGCAATCGGACATGATGTGTGAAAAATGCCAGATTTTAGTGCCCGAACCTATTTTGCTTCCCGATTCTACAACTGCCGTTTCGTGTGCGAAATACGATTTTTCTGTTGCCATTGAAAATGTTTTAGGTTATTTTTCAATGAATTCCAACACGCTCGAAGTAACATATTCGAGTGTTTCTTCATCAAATTCTGTATGTACGGGCAAGGCGATTACGTTTTTGCAAAGGTATTCCGATACTGGAAAATCGCCGTCTTTGTAGCGCGGATCCAAATAGGCTTTTTGTTGGTGAATCGGAACAGGATAGTAAATGGCGCACGAAATGCCTTTTGTTTGCAAATGATTCATCAAACCGTCGCGGTCAACGCCGTTCAAAACCATTACATATTGATGGAAAATGTGCGTTGTAAACGGCGACGTAATCGGTGTAATTATTTTTTCTGTTTTTGAAAATGCGTTGTTGTAATAATTTGCGACATAACGGCGCGCTTCGGCATAGCTGTCGAGATGCTTGAGTTTGATATCTAAAACAGCTGCCTGAATAGCATCTAATCGTGAATTAACGCCTACAAAATCATGATAATACCGTGTAGCCATTCCGTGATTGACAATAATGCGCATTTGATTAGCCAACACATCGTCATCGGTAAATATAGCACCGCCATCGCCATAACAACCTAAGTTTTTCGATGGAAAAAATGAAGTACATCCAATATGTCCGATTGTGCCTGTTTTTTTTACTTTTCCGTTCGAGAACATATAGTCAGCTCCAATTGCCTGTGCATTGTCTTCGATAACGTACAAATTGTGCTTGTTGGCAATCGCCATTATTTCTTCCATTTTTGCGCTTTGACCAAATAAGTGGACGGGAACAATTGCTTTTGTTCGTGGCGTAATGGCTTTTTCTAAGGCTTTGATATCGATGTTGTACGTGTCTTTTTCTACATCAACCAAAACGGGAGTTAAACGTAATAACGCAATTACTTCTGCGGTTGCTATAAAAGTAAATGTGGTTGTAATAACTTCGTCGCCGGGCTGCAAGTTGAGTGCCATCATGGCAACTTGTAACGCGTCCGTGCCATTAGCACAGGGTATTACGTGTTTGATTCCCAGATATTTTTCTAAATTTTCTTGAAAACTTTTTACATAGGGTCCGCCAATAAATCCTGCTGTTGAGAGGATTTTTTCGATGGCTTCGTCAACTTCCGGTTTGATTTTTTTGTATTGACCTACAAGGTCAACCATTGGTACTTGTTTCATTCGATTTTTTGTTTACAAATTTATTGAATTATTCCGAAATGCTTCCATTCCTCTTTTTTCTTTTTCTTTGTACTTTTACTTCTTTAAATTTTAAATTTAAACGGCATGTCGGAAACGCGACACAAACTTTTTTTACTTGATGCAATGGCGTTGATGTATCGCGCTTTTTTTGCGTTGAACAAAAATCCGAGAATCAACTCAAAAGGATTGAATACATCGGCTATTATGGGGTTTACAAACACCTTGTACGAAGTGTTGAAGAACGAAAAACCAACACATATAGGCGTTGCTTTCGACTCGAAAGGGACTACTTTTCGCGCACAAGAATTTCCCGAATATAAAGCGCATCGCGAGTCGATGCCCGACGATTTGAGAGCTTCTATTCCGTTTATCATCAATATTATCAATGCTTTCAATATTCCGATTTTGACTGTCGAAGGTTACGAAGCCGACGACGTAATCGGGACTTTGTCAAAAAAAGCCGAAAAAAACGGATTTATAACTTACATGATGACCCCCGATAAAGATTTCGGACAACTCGTTTCGGAACATATTTTTATGTACAAACCGGCGCAAAAAGGCGATGATGCTGTTGTGTGGGGTACAAAAGAGGTTTGCGACCATTACGGAATCGAAAAACCTGAACAACTGATTGATATTTTGGGTTTGTGGGGCGATGCTTCCGACAATATTCCGGGAGTTCCGGGTATCGGCAAAAAAACGGCTACAAAATTGATTGCCGAATACGGATCGGTCGAAAATTTATTGCAACATACACCTGAGTTGAGCGGAAAATTGCGAGAAAACATCGAAACATACGCCGAACAAGGTTTGCAATCGAAAAAATTAGCCACAATCGACCTCAACGTTCCCATCGAATTTGATGCTGAGGCTTTGAAATTGGTCGAACCCAACATGGAAAAGTTGCAAGAATTGTTCGAAGAATTAGAATTCAAAACACTTTTCAAACGCATTAGCGACGATTTACGCAAGCGAACGCAACCGGCAAAAACAGTCGATTTATTTAGTGATTTGGAAGAAGAAACAAGTTTCGAAAACACACTTTTCTCGAATAAAGCAAGCATTGAAACCACGTTGCATGAATATGTTTTAGTAAAAGAATTATTTGAAATTGAGCAACTTGTTGATGTTTTACAACAAAATAAAATCATTGCTTTCGATACCGAAACGACAAGTATAGATGCTTTTTCTGCCGAATTGGTCGGTATTTCGTTTGCCGTCGAAGCGCATAAAGCGTGGTATATTCCGTTTCCGAAAGAATACGAAACCTGCATCAAACTTTTGCAGCCGTTGAAAGCAATTTTGGAAAATGAAAACATCGAAAAAATCGGACAAAACATCAAATATGACATTTCCGTTCTGAAATATTACAACATTGAAGTGCGAGGAAAATTGTTCGATACCATGATCATGCATTATCTTATCGAACCCGATCACCGTCACAACATGGATTATTTAGCCGAAGTGTATCTTGATTACACGCCCGTTTCGATAGAAGAATTGATCGGAAAAGGGCGCAATCAAAAAAGCATGCGCGATGTGCCCGTCGAACAAGCAAAAGAATATGCCGCCGAAGATGCCGATATAACATTTCAGCTGTACCAGGTTTTTCAGCCAATGTTGAAAGAGAAAAAACTCGAAAAACTTTTCAACGATATTGAGATGCCTTTGGTGTATGTGTTGAGCCAGATGGAAGCAAACGGCGTGCGCATCGATACAGCCAATTTGGAACAAATCAGCAAAACGCTCGAAAAAGAAATTCAAGCAATCGAAACCGCTATTTATAAAGATGCCGGAACGATTTTTAATATCGGTTCGCCAAAACAATTAGGCGAAATTTTATTTGAGCGTTTAGGAATTAAAATAGGTGCAAAAAAAACGAAGACAGGTCAATATGCCACTGGCGAAGACGTGTTGATGAAAATGGTTCACGTGCATCCGATTATTCAACAAGTGCTGGATTATCGTTCACTCACAAAACTCAAATCAACTTATGTCGATGCGCTTCCTTTGTTGCTTAATAAACGCGATGGATTGATTCATACATCTTATAATCAAGCAGTTGCTTCGACAGGTCGTTTGAGTTCGAACAATCCGAATTTACAAAACATTCCGATTCGTACCGAACGCGGTCGCGAAATCCGTCGCGCTTTTGTGCCGCGAAGCGAAGCATATACGTTGTTAGCTGCCGATTATTCGCAAATCGAATTGCGTATCATCGCACATTTAAGTGGCGACAAACACATGATTGAGGCTTTCGAACAAGGATTGGATATTCACGCGGTTACCGCAGCAAGAGTTTATAGAACCGAAATTGAAAATGTTACATCAACAATGCGTCGCAACGCTAAAATGGTCAATTTTGGCATTATTTACGGCATTTCGGCTTTCGGCTTAGCCGAACGGTTGGGAATTTCGCGTTCCGAAGCCTCGGAAATCATCAATAATTATTTCAGAGAATATCCGGGAATAAAAGAATACATGAACCGAAGCATTGCTTTTGCGAAAGAACATCAATATGTCGAAACCATGCTTGGTCGCCGGCGTTATTTGCGTGATATTAATACGTCGAACAGTGTAGTGCGTGGTTTTGCCGAACGAAACGCCATCAACGCGCCGATACAGGGAACTTCAGCCGATATGATAAAAATTGCCATGAGTCGCATCGCGCAAGACATCGAAAAACAACGAATGCAATCGAAAATGATTCTTCAGGTGCATGATGAGCTGGTTTTCGATGCGAAAAAAGATGAATTAGAAACACTAAAAGCAATTGTGAAGCAAAACATGGTTGAAGCATTGCCACTTTCGGTTCCGATAGTGGTTGATATGAATACAGGAAGCAATTGGCTCGAAGCGCATTGATAAAAAAGTGTCTTGTCCTGAAATAAGTTTACTTTTTTGATTCATTTTCACTCTTTTTCGTGAAACCTATTTTAGGACGAGATAAACCGACCAAACGCCAATTTTTGTTGTTTCTACTTTTTGACTTGCTTTATCTATTGTTGGGTAACCGATAAAGTGTTAGTGCTGTCTTTTGTCTGAACGACAGAGGCATCTAAAGAAATATTAAGTTTAACATCCCGCTTTTCAACTGCTTGATCGTTTTTGGGCAGCTCTTTTTCTATTATAGAAATTTTATGGTAAAAGAATATATATAATAAGAAACTTGCAATTAGTAGAACAAGTATAAACAACAAGTATTTTACCCAAGATTTATCTCTTGTGTTAAGAAATAGAATTTTTAAAAATAAAGCAAACATACCTAATCCAAGAATTAAAATTGCGGTAAAAATGGCAAAATATTTTATGGAAGTTGGCAGCATAATATGCATTTCGGTATTAAATCTGAAAAATGCCACACTTGAAGTAATAAATGTAATCAATCCTGCAAAAATACCCAAAGTAGTAATATTTCCTTTTTGTGCATCTTTTAGATTATCGTCAAATTTATTCTGTTGTTTGTTTATGCTATCGTTAAAGTTGTCTATTGCATCTTTTTTATTCTTTTCACTTACTAACTCTTCAAACTTAGGATATAAATCCCTTATCTTATTGTTAAACTCTTGTTTTTTACGCTCCAACCATTCTATTCTTATTGGTCCCATCCCTGCCGAAGCAAAGAAAATAGTTCTGGTTTCAACCTCACGACTTGGTTTTAACGTATCATTATCTAAATTATAGAAAGAATCCTTAAACAATGGACGAAAAGAATGTATTTGACCGTTATTTTTTGTATAGGGCACTTCTAATAATTAACTACTTGCATATTAGCGATATAAGTTGTATATTTGCCTACAATAAAACGGTATCTTATGTCAAGAACAACGAACTATAAACCCAGCGGTCGGATAGG
>JAISHW010000113.1 GCA_031262365.1 Lentimicrobiaceae bacterium | reverse complement strand
CGCCCCGATGCACAACCGCCTTTCAGTTTTAGGATTGACGGTTTGGGCATTGAAAGTTGTGTGATTAAGGTGAAAAAAATTGCAAGTGATAGTTTTAAAGGCAGAGGATGCAATTCGGGGTTTAGATTGATTTACGCTTATTTTCAAGAAACAACGAAGATTGTTTTGGTTGAACTCTACCATAAAAACGATAAAGAGAATGAAGATAGAGAAAGAATTTTGTCAAACTTTAAATAGTAAATAAAATGAGTAAGAAAAATCAACACGTTGTGCCAAGTGGCAAAGATTGGGCAGTAAAAGGCGAAGGCAATAGTCGTAAAACTGCAATTGTTGGCACACAAACGGAAGCAATAAAAATTGCAAAAGAGATTGCCATTAACCAAAAATCAGAAGTAGTAATTCACCGTCAGGACGGAAGAATTAGGGACAAAGACTCTTATGGGAATGACCCTAATCCACCGAAAGACAAAAAACATTAAGTTATGATTGACATTAATAAACAAACAGTAAAACTGAATTGCCCGAACTATAAGCGTTCGCTTACTGTTTCTATGAAATGTGGTATATTCGATAAACCGCGCCAAGATTTAGATTTATAAAAAATATCTTTCTTTAAATATACTACCTAAATTCCCAAAACGACTATTTACCGCCGGCATTATTGTACCGGCGGTTACATTAGTTTTTCAGCGCATTTACAAAGCCTAAAACGTCTTCTTCCGTAGTGTCGAAAGAGCACATCAGGCGCACTTCATTTGTAAGTTCGTTCCAGACATGAAAAAAATATTGTTTTTGCATGGCGGCGATAATTTCTTTCGGAAAAATGACAAAAACAGCATTTGCTTCCACTTTCCGACTCAAGCGAATGTATGGAATTTCGGAAAGTTTTTTGCCTAAAAATTGTGCCATTGCATTGGCTTTTTGTGCATTACGTAGCCAAAGCTCATTTTCGAGATACGCCGAAAACTGCGCCGTGATAAAACGCATTTTGCTGGCTAACTGCATGCCTTGCTTACGATTATACAAAAAACCTTCGGCAAGATTTTTCTTCAAAAAAACAACTGCTTCGCCAAACATCAACCCATTTTTTGTGCCGCCAAACGACAATACGTCGACATCCAAATCAGTCGTAAATTCGCGAATCGGTTTGTCGAGTGCCACAGCGGCATTGGCAATGCGTGCGCCGTCGATATGCAACAACATATTGTGTTGATGTGCAAAATCGGTAAGTGCTTTGATTTCGTCGCACGAATACAATGTTCCCAATTCGGTCGGTTGCGAAATGCTGATTATTTTAGGTTGCACGGCGTGTTGAAATCCAACGTTTTTCAAAAATAAAGCGACTTGTTCGGAACGAATTTTTCCGTCTATCGTTTCGATCGTCAGTATTTTCGATCCGGTAAACTTCTCTACCGCGCCTGTTTCATCTTCATTGATATGTGCCGAATGTGCCGCAACAACAGCTTGCCATGGTTTGAGTAACTGCTGTAATGACAAAACGTTAGCACCCGTTCCGTTAAAGACAAAAAACACTTCGGCTTCGTTTCCAAAAAGTGTTTTAAATTGTTCTCGAACATTTTCTAAAAGTGTATCGTCTTCGCCATACGACGGATAATGACCTTTGTTGACCGCTGCCAAAGCCTGCATTATTTCAGGTGAAACGCCCGAACAATTGTCGCTTGCAAAACCTTTTTTGAACAAATTTCTCATAGTATAACAAGTTGTTTATTTTACAAATTCTTTGGTCGAAAGCAAGCCGCAAGCCGCTAAAATATCTTCGCCGCGCGAAGCACGAACGGTTGCCAATACGCCTTTTTCGTTCAACGAATCGCGAAAACGTGCTGCCGCCAATGGATCGACTCCTTTAAATTCGATTTTGGGAATTTCGTGAAAACGAATCAGATTGACACGGCAACGCATGCCTTTGAGTAGTTTTGCAACAGCTTTCACGTGTGTTTCCGAATCGTTTACGTCTTTGAAAAGAATGTATTCGAACGTGATACGGCGTTGCAAACCAAGATCGTAGTCGCGCAAAACAGCGATCACGTCGGCAATCGGATAAACTTTTTCGACCGGCATCATTTTTTCGCGTTCTTCGTGAAACGGACTGTGCATGCTGATTGCTAAATGACAATCCGATTTTTCGACAAACGTTTTCATTGCCGGAATAATACCAATTGATGAGACTGTTATACGACGCGGACTCATTGCCAATCCCCATTCCGAAGTAACAATTTCGAGGCTTCGAAGTACGTGATCTAAATTATCGAACGGTTCGCCCATTCCCATGTAAACGATATTTGAAATCCGATTGCTTTCGGGCAAATGAATGATTTGATTGACAATTTCGCCGGCAGTCAGGTTATTCTGAAAACCTTGTTTTCCGGTCATGCAAAAACTGCAATTCATTTTGCAACCCATTTGAGTTGAAAGACAGAGTGTTGCCCGTTCTTTATCGGGAATGAAAACGGCTTCTACATAACGGTTTTCGCCGGTAGCAAAAAGGTATTTTTTTGTACCATCGGTCGATTCTTGCATTGATTGCGGAAGCGAACAGCCAACAACATATTTTTCGTTCAGCTGCTCGCGTACTTTTTTCGAAAGATTCGTCATGGCATCGATCGATGTACATTTTTTCTTGTAAAGCCAATCGCAAAGTTGTTTTCCGACAAAACGCTGTAAATGAAGCTGCTGGGCTACTGCTTGTAATTCGACAAGATTTTTTCCTAATAACGATTCTTTCTGCATAAATTATTGATCGCGAATGGCTGCAAAGATACGATTTAGCCGACGAATGAAATAACAAAGGTTGTGCATTCGCAATCAAATATGTATTTTTGCTTCGTGAAAAAGTTGATCTTCTTACGATCGGTTTCGTTGTTTTTAGCTTTCCTTATATTGGGAAGTTCTGTTGGTGTAGTAATCAATAACCACTATTGCAATTTGACAAAAACATTGAAACAAAGCGTATTCAGTGAAAAAATCGATTGTGATCACAAACACCAAGCAACCACACATTCGTGTAGTTCGTGCAACAACAAATGTCGTCAATTACCTGAAAACAAGATGCACTTCGAACCTGCTGGTTGCTGTGTTGATTACGCTGTTTTTTTGCGTCTCGAAGAAATTTTTAACGTTTCTGACGTATATGATCAAATTTTCAATTGTTTTTTGCCTGTTTTATCTTTTTTCGACTTCTCAGAAATCATCTGTAACAAAGATTCGAAATTAGAACCTTTTATAAAACGATCGCCACCATTACCTCCTATCTTTGGGAAAGAAAAAGTGATTGCGTTTTCGCAGCTTAAAATTGACAACTTGTTTCTTTTTTGAGGTTACCTCAAAAACCGAAGATTTATCGTTTACGAATTCGGTAAATAAAAAGAGACGTTGCACACAACCTCTTTATTTTTAGCTTATTTATTTTTTAAATTTTAATTTTAAAGAAACATGAAACGCATATATCAAATTATAAGTTTATTTATATTGTTAGCAGCTGTCAACGTTATTCATGCACAGCAACTAACCGGAATTGTTTACGAACGCTACGAAGACAGAGAATATCCGCTTCCGGGCGTTAATGTATATTGGTCGGGCACGCAAATAGGAACTGTTACAGATGTAAACGGTCGTTATACGATCGAATATCCGGAAGATTTTCACTGGATTGTATTTAGTTTCGTCGGTTATGCAAACGATACGATACATACGCCGCATCATGGCAATGTGATGGATCACGTGATGACAAGTCCCACCATTGAGCTTAACGAAGTCGAAGTAGTGGCAAGAGCCAAATCGAGCTATGTTTCGCGCTTGAGCACGATAAATGCCACGCATATTGGCGATGGCGAATTACGCCGCGCAGCGTGTTGCAACCTTGCCGAAAGTTTCGAAACGAACGCAAGTGTCGACGTTTCGTACAGCGATGCCGTTACGGGAGCTAAACAAATCGAATTGTTAGGTCTCAGCGGTGTTTATTCGCAAATGATGGCCGAAAACATGCCGAATCTTCGCGGATTGGCTTCTTCATTCGGACTGACGTATGTTCCGGGTACATGGATGCAAGCCATTCAGGTATCAAAAGGTGCTTCGTCGGTTGTAAACGGCTACGAATCGATTACCGGACAAATTAATATCGATTACAAAAAACCCGAAGAAAGCGAAAAGTTGTTTTTGAACTTGTTTCAAAGTTCGATGGGACGAACCGAAGTCAACATGAACGCAAAAGCACTCATCAACAAGGATTTGCAAGCAATGGTTTTAGGACATTTCAGTAACAATGGACAAAAACACGACGAAAACAAAGACGGTTTTCTCGATGATCCGCTTTATAGGCAATACAACTTTTTCGGGCGTTTGAATTTCAACAACGGCACTTTTGAAGGTATGTTCGGAATCAAAGGCATGAAAGAAGACCGCCAAACCGGCCAAAAACAATTTGACCCAAAAAAACGTTTCGAAGAAGGGTTTTATGGCGTTGAAATCAATACCGAACGCGCCGAAACGTTCCTGAAAACAGGTTATATTTTCGACCGCGAAAACACAAGTCTCGGTATTCAACAACAATTTATTTACCACGATCTTCAGTCGTATTACGGTTTGACCGATTACAACGCAAAACAATATTCGTATTATCTAAATGCATTGTTCAACTCCTATATCGTCAACGAACGGCATGTGTACACAGCAGGTTTCAGTTATTCGTATGATGAATACAACGAATCGCTCAACGACAGCACGTTCAACCGTTTCGAACGCGTTCCGGGCGTTTTTGCAGAATATACCTATAAAAACGACGAAAATCTGAGTGTCATTGCCGGCATGCGTGTCGATCACCACAGCACACACGGTTGGTTTGCTACGCCACGTTTGCACGCACGTTACCGTTTTAACGAAACGTTTATTTTGCGCGGTTCGATCGGAAAAGGATATCGTTCGCCAAATGTATTAGCCGAAAATTCAACAATGCTTGCGTCGTCGCGTGCTATTGTTTTCCAATTCAATGGCGAAGCAAAAATGGAAGAAGCACTAAATTACGGATTGAACCTAACGAAAACATTCGATGTCAACCGCCGAGAATTAACAATCAATCTTGATTTCTATCGCACCGATTTTCAAAACCAAATTGTTATCGATCGCGATACCGATGTGCACAAAATTCTGATTTACAACCTCAATGGCAAATCGTATTCGAACAGTGCACAGATAGAAGTCAATTATGAAGTATTGAAAGGCTTAGATGTTACGGCTGCTTTCCGTTACAACGATGTGAAAATGACTATCAATGATGCGTTGATGGAGAAACCTTTGGTAAACAAATACAAGGGATTGGTTACGCTGTCGTACCTGACACCAAAATACGACTGGCAATTTGATTTTACGACGCAGTTTAACGGCACGAGCCGTATTCCGTCGACAGCAACAAATCCGGAAGCCTATCGCCGTAGCGACAAATCGCCCGAATACATTGTCATGAACGCGCAAGTAAGCAAAAAACTCGGAAAATTCGATGTTTATGTCGGTGGCGAAAACCTAACCGGTTACACGCAAAAAAATCCGATTATTGCCTCCGACGATCCGTTTGGCGACTATTTCGACTCGTCGCTCGTTTGGGGACCACTTAGCGGTGTTAAGTTTTATGCCGGACTGCGTTTTACGATTGAATAAGCAGCACAAGAAGTAAAGGGGACTTCTAAAAATCCCAATCTCTGCGTTACGCTTCTTCAACAAAATGCTCATTTACGTCAAGTAAACTCCGCTTTTGTTTCAGTCGCAAGCCTTGATATTGAAATTTTTAGAAGTCCCCTAAAGGATAATAGTTTGCGTGGCAAGAAAATTATTTGTGCGACAAATATCTTTACAACAGTGAAATGGAACACGCTCTTTTGACTATAAAACCTACCGAACAAGTGGTTGTTTATAGCAAACTGCCCACATAGCGATACCACGAGTCCTCGAATTTTCGTACTTTTGTGCTTATAAAACAAAAAAAGTAAACAATGAAAAAAAGTAAGTTGTGGCTGGGAGGCTTCTGCATCGGTTTGGGTATTCTCATTGGTGCGTTTGTATTGAAACAGGGCGTAACGAGTATGCAAAACACCCAGCGGGTGGTTACAGTCAAGGGTCTTTCGGAAAAAGAAGTTCCTGCCGACAAAGTGATTTGGCCAATTGTATTCAAGGAAGTAAATAACGATTTGATAGCGATTTACAACAATATCGAGCGCAACAATGCGCGGGTATTGGACTTTTTGCAGGCAAACGGCATAACAAAAGACGAAATCACGGTTTCGGCACCCGACATTCAGGATTTACAAGCCGACCGCTATACCAATGCCGACCACATCCGTTACCGCTACAACGGTTCCTCAGTCATCACGGTGTCGAGTACGAATGTCGAAAACGTGCGTAGCCTGATTCCAAAGATTGCCACACTCATCAAGGACGGCATCGCTATTGTTGCCAACCGTACCTATGAGAATCCGGTGCGATACGATTTCACGCAGCTCAACGAAGTGAAGCCCACGATGATCGAAGAAGCCACCAAAAACGCCCGGCTGACAGCGGAGAAATTCGCCAAAGATTCCCACAGCAAAATCGGAAAAATCAAGTCCGCCAGTCAAGGGCAAATGTCGATTGAGTCACGCGACGACAATTCGCCACACATCAAGGTGTTGCGAGTGGTAACAACCGTGACGTATTATTTGAAGGACTGAAATTTACAAGGATGGAAATCGCTATTTTTGTAACCGATTTTAGCGTTTGTATTCATAGAAGCAACTCGTCAAACTTCTCTTTAAAAACACGACCTTTCTAAGGTCTTACGCAAAAAATCAGCACTACATTCATTTGATAATTCAGATAAATATATTTTTGTCGCAGGATAAACCGTATAAAACAAAAATACTTTCTGAACGTTATTAAAAATTTAGGAGCTAATTAAAAACAAATCAAAGTGAAAAAAGAAAAAAAGGTCATCATAGCCGTTACATTCATTATTGCTCTTGTTGTTTTTATCTGGGGCGTTAACTTTTTAAAAGGCAACGAATTATTCTCTAAAGAACGTTTTTTCTATGCTGTTTATGCCGAAGTAAATGGATTGGAAAAAGCCAATCCGGTTGTCATCAACGGTATGAAAGTAGGAAAAGTACGCGATTTATATTTTAGTCCCGAGCTGGACGGTACAATCATCGCGATAATATCGCTGAAAGGAGATATTCCAATTCCTCGAAACAGTGTAGCACGAATTTTCAGTTCTGATTTATTGGGTTCGAAAGCTATTAATATCGTTAGAGGCAATTCGAGCGAATTGGCGCAGAAAGGAGATACATTGTTTACGTCAATCGAATCAGGATTGATGGAAGAAGTAAACGCACAAATACTTCCGATTAAAAACAAAGCCGAATCGCTTTTGTCTTCGGTCGATTCGATCGTCGTCGTGTTGCGAGCTATTTTGAACGAAAATTCGACTCAAAACATCAAAAACAGTTTGCAAAGTCTGAGTTATACACTTCGAAATCTGGAACATACAACAGGTAATCTTGATGAACTTGTACAAGAAGAACGTTACCGGCTGACACAGATTCTGGAAAATATAGAATCGATAACCGGAAACTTTAAAGACAGCAACGAACATTTGACAACTATTTTGCAGAATTTTTCTTCCGTCAGCGACACATTAGCACAAGCCGATATCGCCGGTGTTATTCGGTTGGTTCAAAGTTCATTCGAAAACATTGATGCCATCTTGAAAGAGGTCGAAGCTGGTCGTGGAACAGCCGGAATGTTGGTGAAAAGTGATTCGCTTTACATAGAAGTAGAAAAAACCATCGAAGCACTAAAAATACTTTTGGAAGATGTCAAAGCAAATCCAAAACGTTATGTGAAATTCAGCGTTTTCTAACGAGATTATTCCTTCCGATTTTTGGTTTTCCTCGAACTTGAATCGCCTTCAACTTGTTTTTCGATGTGTCTGAAAATGTCGTGTTTGTCTGTTGGTCGAATAGCATCGCGCCAGATGAACCCTTTCAATTCTTTTTCCACTGTCCCGAGGTCTTTTTCGGGAATGGTAACTTCTTTTGGCGCACTAAAATAGCGGATACCCGCAATTTGATTTTTATCGACATTGATGCTCATCGTACTCGATTCTGCAAAATTTACGCCGATCAAATTGCCGTCGTCTTCGCGCATCCAATAAACGGTTTGTGAATTGCCGTCGGCATTTACTAAATATAGATCGTTGTCGTGGAAAAAAGCAACCATGTTTTTCCCTTTCACCTGATTGAATCCTTCGATGGTGTCGCGAACGATAATAAAAGCGGCGTTGTACATTGTCATGCTGTCGACCTGTTGGTTACGAATAGCAATATCAATCGAATCGGCAGAAAGTTGGTTTCCATTCGACCAAAGTACCGGATCTTTTCGCATGCGAATGGTTGTGTCAATCATGGTGTAAATCAACGAGTCGCAAACACCTTGTAAATCTGTTCTGAAAAAACGGACGCTTTGGTACGCAAACATTTCTTTGGCATTGTGGTCTTTATCGAAATACATAAAAAGCGTGTCGGCGTGCAGAAACAGCGTGTCGACATTGTCGTAAGTAGTAGCGATGGCACTGTCGGTAACAAACGATTTGCCGATTTCTTCCCACATTTGTGCGTAATGTCCGGTTAAAATAATCTGATTGACAGTATCTTTTATTTCGACATTCCCCATCGATTCGCCAAAACCAATCATCCGGTCGTAATACACCGAATCGGACGACATGGATTGCTCCAGACCAACAATAGTAGCGCGTTTGTTGAGGAAAAACCGATCGCTGACAGTATTGTACCATCCGTAGTTTCCATAAATGGTGTTGTTATCGGCGCGAATAATCGAAGGTCCAACAATTGTTGCAATTTCGGTGCGGTTATTATAAACCAACGTATCGGTGTAAAGCGTGTCTTTTGGCGAAGACATAACGACATCTTGACGAAAATAAAACTCTTTTAAATCAGCGCGGTAATAACCTTTTTTACTTTTCAAATGCTTGTCGCCACTAATAATAAGCCCTTCGTTCGGATAGTTTGCTAAGTTTAAATTTCGGTAATAAATCAAATATTCCGTATATAGTGTTGTCGAATCGTCGACAAGTCGCACATTGTCGAAAAGCTCGGCAACGCGCGTTTTTCCGGTATAACGGAGTTTATCACTGTAAATATCCACGCTGTCGTTGACGTTGATATGGACATTACTGAATGCGTCGAAATTTTTTGTTACTTCGTTCAAATAAGCACTGTCGCAATAAAACAAAGTCGAGTCATGACGGATAACTACGTCGCCAATTAGGCGTTGTATGTCTTTTCCTAAAGTGGTATTGTAGTCGGCTTTATGTGCTTTTTCAACATAAATAATTGTTTTTTGTCCGAAGCAAAAAGTCGCCGGAAACAACAAAACGAAAGCCAACAGAATTTTCTTCATAATTCGAATGATCGTTGTGCAAAAGTAATTCAATTTGCTGATTATCGTATTTGAAGTGATTGAAAGTGAAGATTTCATTAACTTTGTTGAATGAACGAATCGGCACTCAAAAAACTTAAAACACTTGCTGAATCAGCTAAATACGATGTTTCGTGCGCTTCGAGTGGCACCACTCGGAACAACAAAAACAAAACACTCGGTTCGGCTGCCGGATGGGGTATTTGCCACAGTTTTACCGAAGATGGGCGTTGTGTGTCGTTGTTCAAAATCATGCTTACCAACAATTGCATGTACGATTGCGCGTATTGTGTCAATCGGCGCAGTAATGATATTCCGCGAGCAACTTTCGAAGCAGAAGAACTGGTATCACTTACGATCGAGTTTTACCGCCGAAATTACATCGAAGGATTATTTTTAAGTTCGGGTGTTATCAAAAATCCTGATTACACGATGGAGCGTATGTTGGCTGTCGTAAAAAGTTTGCGTACCGAGCATCGTTTTAACGGTTATATCCACATGAAAAGCATTCCGGGAGCCAGTCGCGAATTGGTGCGGCAAGCGGGTCTGTATGCCGATCGCCTGAGTGTCAACATCGAAATTCCTTCGGAACAAAATTTGAAACTGATTGCGCCCGAAAAAGACTATCAAAGCGTGTACAAACCGATGTCGTACATCCATCAAGGTCTATTGGAAAATCAAGAAGAACGACAGAAATTTCGTCATGCGCCACGTTTTGTTCCGGCAGGACAAAGCACGCAAATGATTATTGGCGCAACGCCCGAAACCGATCGGCAAATCTTAGGTTTATCGTCACTTTTGTACCGACAACCAAGCATGAAGCGCGTGTATTATTCGGGTTATGTACCTGTGAATAAATCCGATTCGCGACTTCCTATTTTAGAAATTCCGCCTTTAGTACGCGAAAATCGCCTGTATCAAGCCGATTGGCTGATGCGTTTTTATCATTTTAAAGCCAATGAAATCACTGACGAGAAATTTCCAAATCTCGATCTGAGTGTCGATCCGAAATTAGGTTGGGCGTTGCGGCACCCCGAATATTTTCCGGTTGACATCAACAAAGCCGATTACGAAATGATTTTGCGCGTACCCGGAATCGGCGTGAAATCGGCTCAAATGATCATTGCTTCGCGACGTTACAGCAAACTCGGACATTGGGAATTGAAAAAAATAGGCGTTGTGATGAAGCGTGCACAATATTTTATTACGTGCAACGAACTGACACATTATACCATTCAGGAAGCGCGCCCCGAATATGTTCGCAAGATGTTGACTGATAAGTCGAAAAAAAACCAAAAAGATCCGAATCAACTTTTATTGAATTTCTCCGAATGACGTTTTTTGTTTATGATGGCACTTTCGAAGGTTTGTTATGTGCGGTTTTCGAATCGTACAGCCGGAAAATTGTACCCGACTATGTGATTTTCGAAAAGGAGCAGTTATCGCTTTTTTCGGACGACGTAGTTTCTATTGTTAGTAATGCCGAACAAGCTACACGCGTGTGGAAAGGCTTGCAAAAAAAACTGTCGGCTTCGGCTTGTTCAATGCTCGCCGTAACTTCGATGGCTTCCGATTATCCCGATTTGGGATCGTTATTGTTTCGTTATGTTCGCAAAACATTCGATACACAAAAAAGCATCGAAACAAATTTCGGCGACAGCGACGTATTAGTGGTTTCAAAATTATATAAAAAAGTTTCACGGGAATCAAATCGAGTCATACAGTTTGTTCGTTTTCAGAAAACAGTCGACAACATCTTTTTTGCGCCCATCGACCCGATACACAATGTGTTGCCTTTGGTTGTAAAGCATTTTACAAATCGTTTTGCCGATCAAAAATGGGTTATTTACGATATGCGCCGCCATTACGGCTATTATTTCGATTTGAAAACAACACAGGAAATAATATTCGAAAACTTGCAAGCCGATTTGGAATCGGGAAAATTGTCGGAAAACGTACTTGCCCACGACGAGAAACTATTTCAACAACTATGGAAAACCTATTTTAAATCGATGACCATCAAAGAGCGCATCAATCCAAAACTACACCGTCAAAACCTTCCAAAACGTTTTTGGAAATATTTGACGGAGAAACAATGAAAACAAGATACAAGTGCTCTTTGCCATTGATTTTCCAATAAGTAATATCGCTTACCCAAAGTTGATTCGGTGCCGGATAAAGTCTTTTGTGTTAAAAAGCAAAAATTTTATATGTGTTAAATAGATGATAGATAGATAGATAGATAGATAGATAGATAGATAGATAGATAGATTTTTTTTAGAAAAAGTATTGCTTTTCTGAAAAATATAGACTTACTTTGAATCGATTTTTTGCAACGTTTTAATGCACTTCGGCTTTGTATAAAAATCAAAAAAGAAAAAAATCAATTTTTAGAGGTGCTCGGTAATAATTAAAATTTTAAAAACATGAAACAATCTAATTTATTTTCTTATTTCTTTCTATCTGTTTTGGCTGTAGGAAGTTTAATCATTTATTCTTGTCAAAAACAAAATTCAGAAATTGAAAAACACGAAAATCACACTGAGCGGTCTTTAAAAGACTCGCAAATTGAAAAGCGGATAATTGCATTTAGAGACAAAATTGACCTAATCCGTGAAAACCCGACCTTAAAATCGGGATCTGACCCCGTGGATGTTGACAGTGCCGTTTGGTACATTGAGGCAACATCTAATCTTACTTATGGTGATGCTAGTTTTGAAACAGAAGATTTTATTGTAGACTCTGCATTTATTGAAATTCCTGTCACAAATGGTCAAATTCTTTGGATAGATGTTCAGGCAGCTTACGACCAGGTCATTGACAGTCTGGCTGAACATAATGCAAATATAATAGCAAACCAAAAACAATTGATAGTTGCAGATATATCATTAAAAGAATTTGACAATAATTCTGCAATATTTGAGGTTACTTCCGGTTTCGGTACTGATGGTACATCAGGTTTTGGAAATAGCTTCCCTTGGTATTGGGGTTTTGACCTTGGCAGGTGCGATGGATCTGGACTTGGTGTTGGATTAGATGCTGCCGACATAATTGCCAGTCTTGCGAATAGTACTATTGCTGTTCCATCCAGAGGCTCATATTATACAGATGTTGAACGCAGGTATGTTTACCCACACAACTATACAGATGAGAATGGAAATCCGCTTTTATTTACTGACGGTCAGGAATACACCCTGTATCATCAATGTTTATCAGCTACTGATATTGCTGGCTATAAGAGTAATTTGATTTATATTGGTAGTCAAGAAAAGCCAAGTGGTAAAAGTTTGATAGGGTATTCGTTATCAGACATGACCGCATATGCATTATGTGGTGATGATCAACATGACTGCTGGTATATGATACATCTTGCAGAGATTAGCTATGCCATCTTGCATATTGGTTCACTCCCACCTGCCGATTTTTAAATATTTCTAAAAACAACCCGACCTTCATTTTAAAAATGAGGGTCGGATTTTATCTTTTTTAAAATGAAAAATAAAATACTTTTTATAATTATATTCGTCGTGTTTGCAGGCTATCAAGCAATTTCTCAGAACACATTCGAACAAATAATTACAAATTCTGCAGACCAGAAAATAAATCAAATAATTGAAGATAATAATGGTAATTTTGTTATGGTTGGTCAAATGAATAATAGTGTTTCCTTTCCTGGTGGTTATGTAATTAAGATTGATGGCGCAGGTAATTTGTTAAACGAAATAGTAATTCACCCAATAGATACTTTAGCATATATATTCTTTAATATCCATTTTTATAATAGCAATTATTATTTGTTGGGAATATGCACTGATTCAACTAATTTCGAACAAAAAAAAATTTGGTATGTAAAGTTGAATGAAAATTTAGAAGTCATAAGTCAAAGAGAATCAATGTTGCCAATAGGACACTGGTTTTCGTATTTTAATTCAATTATTGATTCTGATACTAATTTTGTAATTGCTGGTTATACTTCAACAAATAATGGCGTTCAAATCTATCACAACGATCCTGCATTTTATAAAATGAGTTTGGAAGGAGACTCCATCAATTCATGTTTTCTTTCAACACCTATAAAAATACGTCAGGCTTATGATTTATTAGAGGATACTAGCAATAGCCAATATTTTACATTTGTGAGCGGCTTTGAAAATACTTCTCCAGGTCAAAAACTAATTCTTACAAAAGAATTTGATAGTTTAGGTATAGAGCCTGTACCATTTGGTATTACAGAGCGTTATTCGCCAACTTATTTAACTGATACTTCAATTCTAATGTGTGGGCTTGGGACACTGGGATCAGAACCTTATCGTTTAAATGTTATTGCGGTTAATCTTGAAAATCAACCAATTGCCTATAATCACTTCGAGATTGGTGAAAACATGAAAGACTATCCAGCCATGTACAATGGAGTGAGTAAAAATGGAAATAATATTTATGTTGGCGGAACCTCAAACTTTGATTATTACAACTCATCTTGGAGTACTTTCGATTCATGGTTTCATTTAGTTAAAATCAATCCTGATATTATACCAATTTGGGAATACTGGTACGGTGGAGATGCTTATTATTTTCTATACAGTATTTTGGCAACAAATGATGGCGGATGTATTATGGTAGGTAGTCGGTATGATTACGAAACACAAAATCAAGAAAGGGACATATACATAGTAAAAGTTGATAACAACGGATTAGTCACATGGACACAAGAAATACCAATATACAAACCAGAAACAACGGTTTATCCAAATCCTGGCATGGACCAATTAAATATCAAAACATCAATTAATTACACTGATTTAGAAATAATTGACTTGAACGGAAAAGTTGTAATTAAGCAAAATCTTGATAAAGATCAGAGTGTTATAAATACAGAATCACTTAAATCAGGGATGTTCTTCTACAGATTAATTGACAAAAAAAACAAGACCATTGAAACGGGAAAATGGATAAAGAAATAAAGAGAATGAAACTTACTGCTTATAGCCTAAACTTCTAAAATAAAAATTCAGACAATATTATTTCAGAAGAAGAGTTGAGAACATTGTTACGTAAGCCAATAACTGATAAGATGATCGAATTGGGGTTAATTTAAGATTGCAAAGAAAGGAATATGAAAAAATTTAATTTGCTCTATAACAATTCAAGCTATAAGTAATTAAAAATATTTATTGTCTTATTTTTGGTTTATTCGTTTTGTTTTTGTATATTTGCCTCATAATAAAACAGTTATGAGAATTGTAAAATTAACAGACGAAGAAAAGTCCC
>JAISHW010000048.1 GCA_031262365.1 Lentimicrobiaceae bacterium | reverse complement strand
AGCCGCAAGTAAATCGGTTTGCACACGAAACTATGGCTCAACATCTCTACCGGATTACAATAGCCGTCTTGGACTACATCCTCAAATTCTTGCAAGGTCAACGGTATCCGTTCCGGCTTTTCTCGCATCTCGATTACCCAGCGATCGCTATATTCCTTGGCATCCCACATCTCAAAATCTGTCAATATGTACTCCGGTACAAGCATATGCATCGCTGCTGAAAACAACTGCTCTATTCCCGGTCGCTCTTTCTTTTTTTGTCCCATGACTATCCCTTTTTTCCCTCCTAAGATACGACAATTTCTTCATAGCACCTCAAAAAAAGAGTTAACCTGTTGGGTTCGGTAATGAAAAGCAATTTTATTAATTCCCTTTACTACTGATGCGTTAAAAATTTGAATTAAATAGGTTTAGAGGTTCATTGACATTTTGATTTGAAACGGGTTGGGTAAGTAACTCACGGATAGGCGTTTTGTCGAAAGCCGAGATGCTCAGGATTTGCAGTATTTCGTAGATTGACAACTCGCTGTGCATCTGCGCTTTGAGGTATGCAACCACCAAATAGGTCGAAATAGCCACCCAGATATGTATATGAACTGCGTTCTCGGAGTGTCCCCAAAGTCGTTTGATCGTCAGATTCTGCTTGATCCACTTGAAAAACACCTCTATTTGCCAACGATGCTTGTAGAGATGTGCCACATCGAGAGCAGACAACTCGAAGTTGTTGGTGATAAACCGAAGGTCGATATCATTTTCATCATCGTGATAATCAACCATTCGCATCGACAGAGGATACAATTTGGCAGATTTTGCGGTCGAAAGGGCAATCGTACAGTCGGCTCGCAATCCCGTTGCAGGGTCGATGTTGTAGTTGGTCTCCACTACCTCAAAACGCATATTTTTCTTGGCTCGGGTGACGAAAAACGCTCCAGCCCGCTCAATCTCGAAAAGTGCCGCATAATCGACATAAGCCCTGTCCATCACATAGATAGCATCGCGCTGAAAATCAATCAAGTCGAGAGCATTGCTGTCGTGCCATTTGCCATGCGAGACGTGGATGAAAGTCGGGATGTTGCCCGGCAAATCCAACAGTGTGTGAACTTTCACCGCCCCTCGTGAGTATTTTCCGAAAGCCCATGTAAAGAGCTTTATGCTCAGTGAGATTGTTGTCGAGTCGAGTGCAAAGACCTGACTATCTGTGTGAACATCTGGAACTTGGTAGTCGGCGTAGAGTGGTCGCGTAATCGAGATCAGGTAAGCACCGAAGTCGGCAAATATCCGCCAATCGCGGTTCTCGTTGGCTCTCGAAAGGGTCGATTGGCTGACACTCTGACGGATACCCAAGTGGTAGAGCTTGTTTTGGTGCGCAACGAGACACAAACATATATCCCTCAGTGAGTTGAGCGAGGTCAGTTGCCCGAAAAACAGCTGAACGAATTGATTCCAGCAATTTAACTCTCGCGTTCGAAAATCACCATTGTAGTGCGCAACGCATTTATCGAACTCCCACCGACTTACAAGTGAGAGCACCTGAGCAAAAACATATTTACCTGAATTCATACCCTTGCATTTTGAAGAATGCAAAGGTATTTTCATTTCAAATCAAAAAGTCAAAGAACCTCTGTATTAAACTATATATCAATAAATTACAAACAATTTCAAAAACTTAACGCATCAGCAGTGAATTCCCTTTTATTTTCAATCTGAAAAACAAAAATAATTTTTATTTTGGTCCCATGTGTTTAATATTTGTTTACTTTTGTTGAGTTATAAACAAATTTTTATTATTGATTCAATAGGTTCTGACCAGTCATCGATTTTATGATTTATTTCTGATTTTTATGATTCCGCCACCCTCATTGGAACTATTTATTTACATTATTTAATTTTACACATGAACATTTTTGTTGCAAAACTTAACTTCAAAACAAGTAGCGAAGAATTACAACGCTTGTTTGAAAACTTTGGCGAAGTTTCATCTGCTAAAGTAATTTTTGACAGTATGACAAACCGTTCGAAAGGATACGGGTTTGTTGAAATGCCTAATGACGAAGAAGGCGAAAGAGCAATTAACGAGCTGAATGAAACTGTATTTGCCGGCAACACAATCGCCGTCAAACAAGCACGCCCACGCGAAGAAAACCAACAACGTGGTGGTTTCCAAAGGCGTAACAATAACGGTAATGATCGCCGTTTTGGTGGCGGTGGTGAACGTAGAAACCGTTATTAATTCGTAAGAAAACGAGAATTTTGAAGACGGCATTTTGTGCCGTCTTTTTTTTTCTGACTTTGTCAATGCGACATCCAAATTGTCAAAGTCAGAAGTCATTCCGGCGAAGGCCGGAATCCATTGTGCAAACAGGCAATACCTTATCCTTTTCTTTACAGTGGATGCCGTTCTACAACGGCATGACTGTAGAATGGTCATTTCGGCGAAGGCCGGAATCCATTGTGCAAATAAGCAACACTTTACACACTTTTTGAGATCGTATCAAAAATACAGAACAGCATTACAAAGTGAAGAGAGAATAAACAATATCCATTTTTGCTGTATATTTTCACTCTCTTTTTTCTATTTCAAGAATCAAATTTTCAAATCGAAACCACTTCTATCTCATCGTTCAGATAAACCAAATAAGCTTCTATCGGCTTTTCGAACATAGCTTGGATAATCGTCTTATATTTTAGGAGTTGTGTGGTATCGGATGTTTTTTTTGTGCCTGTTTTATAATCGATTAACATTATTTTATTTGGCAATTCTGAGAAACGATCGGGGCGCAACACTTCTTTTTCAGTCGTAAGCAATTCGGCTTCGTTTCGCACAACAACGTTTTCCGAAAACGCTTCATATAATAGTGGATGATTGGCTATTTCGTGTATTTGTTTCAGCAATTTATCGGATTGTTGCTTGTCGATTGTTCCTTCGAAAACATGTTTTATTAAAACCAATTCGGCATCTTCCAACGTATTTATTTCAGCCAAAATAGCATGCACCAAGTTTCCCCATTCGACAGCTATAAAATGAGTGCTTTGATTCCAAATTTTATTGACATCAGGAATTATCGTGATGTTTTTCATCCAATCAGATGATACAAATTTCGGTTGTTGTTGCTGCGTTTCAATGGCAGCAGGTTCCGAACTTTTTTCGTATGTTCCGAAAATGTAAGTTTTCTTATTTTCTTCGAACACACCTTTTGTTTGCAAATACGTTCCAAAAATACCTTTTTTCGCGTCGTCAATCATGACGTAAAGTTGCTTTTTCGGACGTGTCATCGCCACATACAACACATTCAGATTGTCGAGATACGTTTTTTCTTTTTCTGTTTCATAATACGGCAGAAACTTCGTGCCATCCATCCATGATTTCAAAACAGGAAGCATTACAGTTTGTAAATGAGGTATTTTGTAATTCGATATATCGATCCAAGAATGGTTTTTCGTTAATTTCGATCCGGCTCCACATCCTAATTCTGCATTTGCAAAAGGATAAATTACGATCGGAAAACCCAATCCTTTCGCTTTGTGAACCGTCATTACTTTTACGGCATCGGTCAATTCAGGAACAACAACCGATTCTTTACAGCCCGATTCGTTCCAATAAGTCAAAAAATCGGATAATCCTTTTGTATTTGAAGATTGCCATGCGTGCACTTTATCAAGAAAAAACAACACATACGGATCGGATTCTTTTTCTAAACCAAAAGCACGAATCAAGCTTTCGCTCATATCATAAATGTTAAACGTAGAAATTGCTGACAAATCGAAAATGTCCGATTCCAACTGCAAAACGTCTTTGAGGCTGCTTTTCTTGTCGAGCAACGATTTCAATTGTTCGAATATTTCATTATCCGAAATGTTTGTTTGTTGCAAAATAGACTTCACTACAAAATGAAAATAAGTCAATTGTGTCAGTACAATCGGATTTTCAGGTTCGTAAAAATAAGCTAAAGCATGCACCAAAAGTTGCACTTTAGGCGAGTTGCCCAAATACAACGAATCGACCGAAACGACCGGAATCCGGTGCTTGTTTAACGCTTGCACTACAAGATTTCCTTTTTTATTTGCATTAACCAAAACTGCCATATCGCGATAAGCGTATCCGTCGGCTTTGAGTTGTTGTACGAGTGGCACAATTCGATCGATAAAATCTTTATCCGTAACTTTCTTTCCTTCAATAGGTTCAACAAAATCTAATTGTACTAAACCATTCGATTTTCGTTCGACTGTACGTTGCTCATGACCATCGTAAACCGACCGAAACATGTCGCTTATTGTTGCTTTTTGTTCGTTAAAAAAATCGTTGTTGAAATCGACAATTTCTTTGTGTGTGCGGTAATTCGTATCGAGTGCTACTTCGTCATATTCCTGTTTGAGTAATATTTCTGCATCGAAAATATTCGAATTCAATTCTTTCGCAAAAATTTCGGGAAGTCGCTGAAACTGTTCTGCTTCTCCGCTTCTGAAACGGTATATTGATTGTTTTCCGTCGCCGACAATCATACTGATATTCCCGTTTGCCAAGCTGTTTTCGAAAAGCGGTAAAAAATTATGCCATTGCAAAATCGAAGTATCTTGAAACTCGTCGATCATCAGATTTGAATAACGTTCGCCCAAACGTTCGAAAATATAAGGTATCGAACTGTCGTACAATGCTTTCGAAATTCGTTTATTAAATTCCGACACGTGAACTAGGTTTTGTTCGACAATAATGGTATTCATGATATCGAAAAAAACACTTTGCAACGAATGTGTGTAAATTTCGGTTTGCAATTGTTTATAAAGACTGTAATTTGTGTAGTTTTCGTTTAAGTAATCAAAAATAGCCGTTACAATGCTTTGTAATTCATCAAAAGCACTCAAAAGATTGGCATTCGGTTTTTTCGGAATCCAGTCGCCCGATCGGTATTTTTCGAGTGTCGAAAGCTCAAATAGCGACTTCATATTCATTGTTTTAACGCGCTGAATGAACAAATAAATTCCTTTGCTTTTGTTCGGCATATCGTCAACAGTTAATCCGTTTGCTTGCATTGCCTTTTCAAACGAAGTTGCTAACGTTTTTAGCTCATTTTCAAACGTTTTGATACCTTCTGTCAGGTGTTTTTTTGTTTCTCTAAAAGCTAATTCGTCAACCAGATGTGTCGATTCCGAAAGGTGAAAAACTTCTTCGTCAAGCAAATTTTTCAGCATTTTTTTGAGTTGCTGTTCAACCTGCCAGTCTTCTTCGTTTTCTAATCGATGTGTAACGTAGTTTACAAGTACGTCGGTAACAAAATTATCGATGCCGATTTTTTCGAACAGTTTTTCGATGCTCATTTGCAGCAAATCTTTCTCATCAATCAACACTTGATATTGTGAAGGCAGATTCAAATCGCGTGCAAAGGTGCGCGAAAGGCGTTGCACGAACGAATCTATTGTACTGATATTGAAATCGCTATAATTATGAATAAGTGTATGAAAAACTTTTTCTGCGCGTTGTTGCAGTTCGGTTTTCGAAAAATTTGTTTCTTGCAACAACACATCGATCATTTTGCTCGAATCAGAATAAGCTAAAGCATGTAACTCGTTCAGAATTTCGGATTTCATTTCGTTAGCCGCTTTATTCGTAAACGTAACAGCAAGAATATGTGTAAAATACATTGGTTTTTGAAGTGCTAACTTCAAATAGGCTTTTACGAGCGAAAATGTTTTTCCCGAACCAGCGGAGGCTTTATAAACCTTGAAGTTTCCCATTATTGCACGACAATTTTTGCACCGTATATTTTATTTTCAGATATGTAATTCAGAAAGAAAATTCCGGAACTCATGCCCAACGATTTCAAATCAATTTGAACAGTCGAATCCGTTGAGTTCAAAATCTGTTTTTGGTAAACAATGCGTCCGGTAATATCGTAAATTGACAAATCTCCCTGAGAATCAATCTCATTCAATTGAATATTTAATATTCCGGTAGTCGGATTTGGATATATAACAAGATCTTTCCGCTGTTCAATTTCGTCCGTTCCTATGGTTATCACACGCGCCGAATCGACATAAGTTACAATCGGCATCTCAATTCCTTCTTCGATGTGTACTTTCAAAATCGGCGTTCCTGATTCTTTTGTTAGCCAATGATATTCTGTATAATTGCGTTCGAAACGTTGCGAAATTTCGTACGAAGGTAAATCAATACTGTCTGTTTCGTACACCACAGAGCGGTAACGTAAAGCCTCAAAAGTACCGTAAGGCGTTGTTATAGAGCCCCATCCATCAACTTCGCTTTGCCGTTGACGATCGATATAAATCGTACCGACCGACGGAATGTTGGTGTCTAAAAAAGCGTTCGAATTAAATGCTTGCGCATACGTCATCGGAAAGCGGTAAATTTCGTCTGCTTGGCTATATTTCAGCGGAATACCCAATCCATCTAATTCAATACCGTAACCTACATCTTTAAAACTATTCGACGTGTTGTTAAAGAGTTGATAAATTTTAATGTCAGGAATTTCGCCTATTGTATTCGGCAATAAATCAGTTATTTGAAAAGGTTTGACTAAATTAGCACTCGTCATATAGAAAAGGTAAATTGTAAGCGGCAATGTGTTTACAGCGTAGAATGTATCTACAAGCTGCGCCGCCGGAATTAATGAACCGAAATTCCATGTAAAATCGGCACCTGTGGCTGTAAAATCAAACATATCGGTATTATATGCCACGCTCGTTCTAACGGTATCATTCACAACATGCATGTCGGACGATACGATTGTGATTTGCGCATAAGTTGCCTCTATTCCTAATAAAAACAACAACAAAACGAGTACTTTTTTCATCTGGTTTCTTTTTTTGAGGTTTTCTTTTTATCTTTTCTCTGAAATAATTCGTCGAATCGGTCGAAATCTTTTCGGTACGTCAAACCAATACCTTGTGTGAAAGGAGAATAATTGTCGAAAGTAAAATTATAATATGATGTATTGACATTCGAATGATTGAATGCGCGCGCACTCAGACGACCATCGCGTGTTATTTTAAAAGAGATATCTACATCGCCTACAATATTGCTGGCATTTTGAGCCGTTGCCCTACGATCACTAACCATACCGAAGTTTCCTTCTATCGTCAATCTATCGTCGAACAACTGTGTCGAAAGTGCTACTTCAATTTCTTCATTCGTCAGTTCGTCACCCGGTTTGTAATGCAACCCAATGTCAAAATCTTTGCTTATTTGCGAAAGCCAATCGCTTAATTGATTTGTAATCACGCTGAAATAAGACGATCCCACATTTACATTTGAGCCTCCGAGATAGCTAAACGAACCTAAAACCAAAAGCGAAATCATTTGCTGCGTCATCAATGATTGATTTGTTGTGTCGAGCAAAGCATAAACTTGTTGACGTGTATCGTCATCAATTTGAGGCATTCGAATACTAAACGAGATATCGGGATTCATCAATTGATTTTGCAAACGGATGATGCAATCAAAATTAACGCGACTTTGTTTCGACGAAGTTGAATCAATTGCTATACCCAAAGAAGCCAACGAAGTTTTCAGTCTGTAGCGACCGCTTACGTCGATCGTTGCATCGACCGGATTGCCTGTCCACGAAATTTTTCCACCGTCCATCAAGTCGAACCGACGGCGCACAAGATTTTCGAGAGAAAAGTTAAATTCGCCATTTTGTATGATGTAATCGCCTAAAAGTGTGAAATCGCCTATCGAATTTACGCCCATGCGCAAGTTTCCTGATCCACGCGCTTCTAAAGTGCCCATGTTCGACGGTAAGAAAATTTTCACATCAGCATTTGGATTTACATTGATATTGAGTCCTAAGTTAAAGTTTGTCGAAGATTTCACTTTATGGTAACGTTCGACCAACAATGTTGTATCTTGTTCGGGATTCGAGTCAACAAAAACAATAAAATCTTTATCGCTTACCGTCGAAGTGTTGTCAAGCGGAATAAAGATTTTAGTTCCTTCATCAGTTTTCGCATTAATAATCAGATTGATGTTATCTAACGGACCTGTAATATTTACTTTACCTGAAGCTACAGCCGTTCCGTAAAACACATTGTTCATTTGCCGTGTTGTGTTTAGTGTCAAAAATTTATTTGGCTCTATGGCAACGTTAAACGAGAAATTTCTCAGATGATTATGCGTAACCGTTCCGTTTACGACGGCTGTATTTCCTATTGTGTCTCGTAAAACAAGTTGGTCGATAGCGATTTTGTCTTTTGTAAAATCAAATCCGTGTTGAAGCGAGTAAAATGTGTTCAGATAATCGATTTTAAAACCTACCCGATACAAATCTATATGTCCTGAAAGTATCGGCTTATCAAAAGTACCTTTTAGGTTTAATTTTCCCGAAGCAATACCTTCTACACGACTTAAAAGACCTTTAAGGAATGGATTTATCGGCTTCAACAGAAAATTATTCAGCTCTAATTCACAATTGATATTATCTTTTTTTTGATTCGGAAAATAATATCCGGTCAAATTGAGTGTACGCGACAATCCCACATCGCCTACATTGATAAATTGTGTATTCAGATAAATCGATTCGTTTTCGTTGTTCCAGTTACAGAAAATTTTCGCATCACCTAAAAGTTCTTTGTTGATTGCCAGCGTTTTGGTATACAAATTTGAGAAAAATGTCGGATTGTTTTTCAGGTTTGTTATTTGCAAATCACCACTGATTTCGCCATCTAAATTAATTCCTGTTTCGCTCAAAAACAGATCAAAATTCGATAAATCCCAGTTTTCGAAAACAACATCCAGCGTATCTTGACTGTAATACGGAATAGCACCTTCTATTTTCAGTGCTTGTTTTCCTTGAAAAACATTAAAATTTTCAATTAATGTTTGATTTTTATTAAATAAAATACGGTTATTGAACGGAATCGACCAAACAGAATCGTTGACTAAAATCGTTGACGAATAGAAATTGAAACGCCCACCATAGTCCGAATTCGGCACAAAAACAGCTCTCATATCGCCTTTATTTTTTTGATCTGACCGGTCGCCCCAAGTTATTCGTGTTATAATGCTATCATTCTGTAAACCAAGTGTCAGAGCCGGATTTTGAAGTGCAATGTAAGTTGAATCTTTTTCGGTCGAATCGCGCAAAACAACGTTTCTCACACGGAAAAACGCATTTGCTTTTTGTCGATCGCTGTCGGTTCGCAGCAAAACATTTTCGAAACGAATGCCGCTAAAAGTGATTGCGTCGGATTGAAAAGTTACTTTCAACTGTTTGCTTTTCGATGTAAAAGTTCCGCTAAATTGCGTTGTATCAGCAATATGCAACGATGGTATCAGCAAACGTGTGAGTTCGTTGGGGTGATGAAGCTTTAATGAAACAAAAAAATCGTGATTTGCATCTTCATTATTTTTCGAATTTAGCCCTTGAATATTTACATAATATGCTATGTACGAATTAAATACTGAAACAAACGAATTAAAATCGATTAAGCCACCCAAGTCGAAATCAAAAAAATCGCTTCGAATACTTGCCGTTCGCGACATAAAAGCATCTTTCTGTATGTCTAATTTCAACTGTTTCATGAAATAAGTTCCCCTGCTATCGACATATAATGTGCTGTCGATTTGCATCGAACCTTCCATATCATTCAATTGAATTCCTTTCAAATTCACATAAATTTTACTTTTCAGATTCATTATCGAATCATTCGAAAGCAAGTTAAGGTGGTACAAATCAGCGTGTATCACATCCATATAAAAGTTCATGTCGGGAATAGTCTCTGAAAAATCAATTTTTCCTAAAAAATCGAAATGCAATTTTTCATCATCAACTTTCAAATCGCCATTGAAAAGTTGATTTGATATATTTCCTTCCAAAACAATATCGTTGAATGTGTTGTCTAACAATTCGATCGAATGGATAGCTCCATCAGCAATTACGTCAAGTGTTTCTTTTTCAAATCCTTTTCCGTCTACAACAAGATTCATATCGATTTTTCCAATTTCTTTTTCCATGCCAATAAGTTTCCCGACATGTAAATCTTTGGTTTCGAGCACGCCATTATAAGTTATTTCGTCCGTTTGAACATTGCGCCTCATCAACAAATCTGTTTTCAGATTTCCGATTTCGGAATCGATATTTAATTTTGTTGAAAAATTAGTATACGTACCGGCATACGAACCGCGTATTAATGCCGTTCCAAAAGATTCAAGTTGCTGTGGAACAGCTATATATCGCGAATTTATTGGAAGAGCAAATTGTTTTAAATCGGCAACCGAAAAATTCATTCGATTGATTTTCAAATCAATAGATGTCGAAAAAAAATCAGGTAATCCCGTCATCGCTATATCGCCATGAAACGCTGTTGCTTCGCCAAAACTAAATGAAAAATTAGTTGCTTTGAAATCTCTTGTATAGCCTTCAAAAATACCGGAAATCGAAAGCATATCGGTCATCGAAAACATGACCGGCGCAAAATAGCCGACATCAGCCAAATAGAAACTTGAAGGTTTGATAACCGCTTTCATGTAAACCGAATCGACAAATTCAGTGTAAGCACGCCAATTGTTATATTTCATTTCAAAATCCAATCGTATGGACGATTGCGGCGTTACGATTGTCAGATTTTCGGCGTATACGCCTTTTGATGAAACGAAAAGATTGGGCGTACTGAAACGCTCCAAGAAAAAACCAGATGTGTCGCTTGCCGACAAGCGTACAATATTTGCCGACATGCTATCGCCCTGCATTTTAAAATTTTCCAGATTGAGGTTGATATTTTTAATGTTCAAATGCGCATAATCCATTGATCCTTTTTCGGGTATGTCTTTATTTTGATCCCAATAACGAAAATTTCCGTTTTCAATATCCAAATCATCTAATTTGATTGGATAAACTTCCGATTCTTGTTTTTCTTCATTCTCGTCCGAACTGAAAAAATCGATCAAAAACTTCAAATTGAGATTTTCTTCTGAATCGTATTTTATCAGGTTAAAATATACATTTTGCAGTATAAGCGACTTCAGATGAAGTTCTTTCAACACATCTGCCAAAGCGACATTGACCGTTATTTCATCGGCAATCAATAACGGATTATTCTTTTGATCGTAAACTTTGATTTTTTTCAAATAAAGACTCAAGAAATGATCGAAAAAAAATGATCCGATTTGAATGTCAACGCCCATCTTATTCGATAAAAAACCGGCTGCTGTACGCGCCAAAAAATTCTGGACAGCTTGATCCCTTACGGCTGTTATCAAGCTCGAAAAAAAGCCAATGATAACGACCAAAATAATCAAAATACTATTTCTTATCTTTTTTATAATTTTGTTGTAATTTTAAATCTATGAACGAATACATTTTAGGCATCGAATCGTCATGCGACGACACCTCTGCTGCTGTTACCAAAGGCACACTTGTTCTTTCCAATGTAATTGCCAACCAACAAGTTCACGAAAAATTCGGCGGTGTTGTCCCCGAATTGGCTTCACGTGCTCATCAACAGAACATTATACCTGTAATTGATACAGCAATAAAACAAGCAAATAT
The DNA here is from genome assembly GCA_031262365.1 of Lentimicrobiaceae bacterium. GTDB lineage: Bacteria > Bacteroidota > Bacteroidia > Bacteroidales > F082 > JAISHW01. Next base: position 4,234 of record JAISHW010000048.1, on the reverse strand, counting down.
ACAGAAAAATCAACTGCAAGCTGTGGCATTTACACGCGGACCCGGTTTGATCGGATCGCTACTTGTCGGAACATCTTTTGCTAAAGCTTTTGCGCTTTCGCTTAACATTCCACTGTATGATGTCGACCACATGAACGCGCATATTTTAGCACATTTTGCCAACGATGGAAGCGAAAATCCTGTTCCCGAATTTCCGTTTTTATGTTTGACCGTTTCGGGCGGACATACGCAAATCGTTGTTGTAAAAGATTATTTCGAGATGCAAATCATCGGAAAAACAATCGACGATGCGGCTGGCGAAGCCTTTGATAAAGCAGCAAAAATAATGGGACTTCCTTATCCGGGAGGACCGGTCATCGACAAATTGGCAAAAGAAGGAAATCCGAACGCTTTTACATTTTCCGAACCAAAAATATCAGGATTGGATTACAGCTTTAGTGGACTGAAAACTAGTATTTTGTATTTGATCAGAGATGCGTTAAAAAAAGATGCTGATTTCATCGAAAAAAACAAAGTTGATTTGTGCGCTTCCGTACAACATGCTATTATTCGCATTTTAATGAAAAAATTAGTTCTTGCTTCACAACAAACCGGTATTAAGCAAATTGCTATTGCCGGCGGTGTTTCGGCTAATTCGGGACTTCACAAAGCCATGCAGGAAGCTGCCGCAAAATACGGATGGAAAATTTTTATTCCGAAACTTAGTTTCAGCACCGACAACGCCGCAATGATAGCTATAGCCGGTTATTTCAAACTTTTAAAAGGCAAAACAGCTACGCAAAACGCCGTTCCATATTCCAGACAACAAAACGGATAAGTACGCATATCAAACCTCAAATAACATGAATTGGGAAAATCTATTATCGACACAACGTTACGCCTCGGCTTCGAACAAACAAGACATACGCACGGCTTTTCAGCGCGATTACGACCGAATTATTTTCTCCAGCGCATTCCGAAGACTACAAAACAAAACACAAGTTTTTCCGCTTCCGAAAAACATCATCGTCCACAACCGACTCACTCACAGCATCGAAGTTTCGAGTGTCGGACGTTCGATAGCACGACTTGTTGCTCGCGAACTGAGCAATAAATACAATTCTGAATTCCAACAAACGATCAACGAAATCGACACGGTGGTTTCGGCAGCTTGTTTGGCGCACGATCTCGGAAATCCACCTTTCGGACATTCGGGCGAAAAAGCCATCGGAAGTTATTTCGAATACGGTGAAGGACAAAAATTAAAAGAAAAAATTGCACCCGAACAATGGAGCGATTTTGTAAACTTCGAAGGAAACGCCAATGCTTTCCGTCTGCTTACACATCAGTTCGAAGGACGGCGACAAGGCGGTTATTCACTCACAGCAGCAACATTGGCTTCGCTCATCAAATATCCATATCCTTCGTTCGGAAATGAAAACATGAAAAAATACGGCGTTTTTCATTCCGAAATCGAAGCTTTTCGACACATTACAACCGAATGTAACATTCCTTGTATCGATTCGAAAAAAAATATTTTTGCCCGTCATCCGCTCTCTTTTATTGTCGAAGCCGCCGATGACATTTGTTACCTTATTCTCGACATGGAAGATGCACACAAGTTAGGTATTGTTAGTACCAACGAAATAGAAACCGTATTTTTGTCATTTTTTAATCCGGAAACTGAAATTGATTTTTTCGAATATAAAGAAAATACCTATGCGAATGTAATCGACAAAAACGAACGCATGGCTTTTTTGCGTGCCACAGTCATCAACAAATTGGTTGAATGTGTAGCAAAAACATTTCTCGAAAATTACGAAGCGATTATGAAAGGTTCGTTTTCGTCCAGTTTGATCGAAAATATCGGCGAATGGGAAAAACAGGCTGTCGAAAAATGCAGAAAAGATTCGAAACACAAAATCTACAACCACCCATCAGTTATAAAAATCGAACTGAGTGGGTTTAAAGTACTTGGAACATTGCTTCACGAATTTTGCGAAGCCGTCATGCAACCCGAAAAAACTTATAACAAAAAGTTACTCTCACTCCTCCCCAACCAATTTAACGTGCGAACAAACGAAATGGGCGCAAAAATTCAATCAGTCATCGATTTTATTTCGAACATGACCGATGTTTACGCCATGCAACTTTACAAAGATCTAAGAGGAATTTGATAATATTGTGTAAATTAATAATTTAATTCGATTAACAAGAATAAAATGAAACGGTACGTTACAACGATTTTTCTTATTTGCATATTCTCGGTTTCGTTGTACGCACAAAAACTGTTTCACCCTGTTTCGTGCAACGATTCGTTAACAGCCAACAACGATACGCTTTTTATCGAAGAAACCGTTTTTACATTCGAAATGTATTCGGATAGTTTACAATTTTTCGAAACAAAGTTCGGAAAGAATAAGCAAATTCCCGAAAATGTAAAAGCAGGTGTTTTGGTTGCCTTGTCGCATTATCCCGAATTGGCGACAACAAACATTCAATTTAAACCAAAACGCATCAAATATACGATGAACGCACGTCCAAAATTTGGCAATATTTTCAAAAAAAAGAACAATCGTAATTATGTTGTGCTGCTCAACAATGAAAAAGGGAAAAACAAAGGCATGACAATCGATTCGCTTTCATTCAGCGTTTTGGTTGCTTGGTTCGGGCACGAATTTGCACATATTTACACTTACGAAAAAATGTCGAATGTACAGATTACCTTTTTTAGTATAAAATATTTATTTTCATCGAATTACAAACGTAAAGTCGAACGATATACAGACTACATAAACATCGCACGCGGCTTAGGAAAGCCTACTTATATCGGCATGGATTACATCTTAACCGACAAATCAATTTCGGCAAAATACCGACGCAAAAAAGAGAAATTCTACCTCTCGCCCGACGAAATCAAATGCCTTTGGGAAACAAATCTTTTGAATCAAACAAACCCAAAATAATCAAGGAAGAAACATCGACATGCTATCGCGTATTCATAAACTTTAACGCTTACGAAGCAACTAATTACCTATTTTTGCAAGCAAACCTTGATATTACATGTCTGTAAAAGTAACTGAAATAACCAAACGCTACGGCAAGCAATTGGCTTTAGACAATGTTTCGATAACTATAGAAAAAGGTCAAATTGTTGGTCTTTTAGGACCTAACGGAGCCGGAAAATCCACTTTGATGAAAATCATTAGCTGTTTCATCCCTCCTACTTCGGGAAGTGCCAGTGTGGAAGGTTTCGACGTGATCGAAAATTCGATGGAAGTACGCCGTTTGGTTGGTTATTTGCCCGAACACAACCCGCTTTATTTGGATATGTATGTGCGCGAATATTTAGGATTTATCGCCGGATTGCATCTTCTAAAAGGAAATGATGCGAAAAAACGTATCGATGAAATGATCGAATGGACAGGATTGACCATCGAAGCACACAAAAAAATCGGAGCTTTATCGAAAGGGTATCGTCAACGTGTCGGATTAGCACAAGCTTTGATGCACGATCCGAATGTGTTGATTCTTGATGAACCGACTTCGGGTCTTGACCCTAATCAATTAATAGAAATTCGAAATCTAATCAAAGAATTAGGAAGAGAAAAAACTATTTTGCTTTCGACACACATCATGCAAGAAGTCGAAGCATTGTGCGACCGCGTAATCATCATCAACAAAGGAATTGTTGTTGCCGACGACAAAACCGAAAACCTCAAAAAAGCGCGTTCAGAAAACGTACTTATCGTCGAATTCGACACACAAATCAATCACCGTCAGCTGCAAAAAATCTTAAAATTGAAAGAAGTCCGTTTGGTCGAAGGAAACAAATACATACTCGAAACTTCCAACTCACAAAACGATATCCGCCAAGAGTTGATGCGTTGGGCGATTGATAACAAAATCAATATTCAATCGATGCTTCAAGAAGCCATCAGCATCGAAGAAGCTTTTCAACGCCTGACAAAAACGTAATGGAACTTCTAAAAATTCCAATCTCTGCGTTACGCTTCTTCAACAAAATGCTCATTTACGCCAAGTAAACTCCGCTTTTGTTTCAGTCGCAAGCCTTGATATTGAAATTTTTAGAAGTTCCCTTGATAAAATTTCTTCAAGGAACATCAATCAACTTTCTGTCTCGTCCTAAAAAAAGTTTACAGGTTAATAATTAAATACTGTTATAACTTTACAAATGTTTTTTAGTCCTGTCATTGCTTTGCAAAGGAAGCATTTTTTGATAATAATTCTTCCA